>NZ_BAAAOS010000022.1:0-142026 GCF_039530625.1 Kribbella sancticallisti
TGGGGTGCGGGTGG
The DNA here is from genome assembly GCF_039530625.1 of Kribbella sancticallisti. Lineage (NCBI taxonomy): Bacteria > Bacillati > Actinomycetota > Actinomycetes > Propionibacteriales > Kribbellaceae > Kribbella > Kribbella sancticallisti. Next base: position 15 of record NZ_BAAAOS010000022.1, read on the forward strand.
GCGTGGGAGAGACGATGTGGGGGGCGGTAGGGAGTTCGGGGGTGGGGAGGTTGGGGCGGTGGGGGGACTGTGGGTGGTACTCGGGTTGGGCGGATGGTTCGGGGTGGATGAGCGTGGCGAATACGGTGTTGATCCAGTCGAGGACTGGCGGGACGGTGCGGAAGTTGGTGGTGAGGGTGACTGTCTCGCCTAGGAGGTCCTGGGCGGTGAGGTAGGTGGCGATGTTGGCGCGGCGGAAGCGGTAGATGGACTGTTTCGGGTCGCCGACTACGAACAGGCGGCCGTCGGGGACCTCGACGTCGCGCCAGTCGGGGGCGTCGGCTTCGGCGCCACCGGCGATGCGGACGGCTAGTTCGATCTGGATCGGGTCGGTGTCTTGGAACTCGTCCAGGAGGAGCCGCTGGTAGCGGTCGTGGAGGGCTTCGCGGACTGAAGCGTCCCGCCGGAGGAGGTCGCGGGCTAGGACCAGAAGGTCGTGGAACTCGAGGCGGCCTTCGGCGCGGCGTAGTTCGGCGGATTCCAGGACGCGGACAGCCAGCCAGTGAGAAAGATGCCTGAGGCAAGCATCTAGGAGGAGCTCGACGAGGGAGCCCGCTACCTCGACGACCTCGGAACAGTCGCCGCGGGTCTTGGTGATGTCCGGCCAGTTCTCCTTGCGACCGATGCGGCCGACCTTCAGGTTGCGGAGGTTCTGCAGGATCGCGAGTTGGGTCTCCTGGTCGGTGGCGGCGTCGAGCATCAGGCCGATGTCGCGGATCTGGTGGACCTTGGCGAGCATCCGGTCGTCGGTGGCGAGGCAGTGCTCGGCCGTCGCGCCGATCTGCGCCGCGGCGGCGACGAGGCCGGTCAGGTCCGGCATCGCGACCAGTTCGGGTGGGTCGACGAGGACTCGGTCGCTGATCAGGTCCCAGTCGTTGCCGAACAGGCGGGCTAGGGAGCGCAGATGCTTGAGCTCGACGCCGACTGCCATTGCCAGTAGGAGAGGTTCGGCGATGGAGTCGTCATCCAGGAGTTGCTGTTGTAGCACCGACCAGCGTTCCTCGAAGGCGACGGATGAGCCGACCTCGTCCAGTACGTCGATCAGCGGTGGCAGGCCGGCCTCGATGGGGTGGGCGAGCAGGATCTGCTGGGCGAACGAGTGCAGGGTCCCGATCGAGGCCGAGTCGAGATCATCGAGGGCATCATCGGCCAGAGCTTTGGCCGGTCCCTTCCGTGCCTTCTCGAACTCCACTCGTAGGCGGTCCCGCAATTCGGCGCCGGCCTTCTCGGTGAAGGTGACTGCCGCGATCGTGCTGAGCGGTACTCCGTCGCGCAGCACCAGCGTGGTTACTCGGTCGACGAGGGCGTGTGTCTTGCCCGATCCGGCGCCGGCCTCGACGAAGAGCGTGGAGTCGGTGTCGGAGCGGATCTGCTCGCGTGCGTCCGCGTCCGGTAGTTGGTTCATCAGACGCCACCCTCCTCGGCTCCGCCGGATCCCGCGGGAGAAGGCGGAGTGGTGCGAGTGGCAGGTGAAGGCGAAGTGCTGCGGGTGGCAGGTGAAGGCGAAGTGGTTGGGGCGGCCGCAGAAGGCGGAGCGGCTGGGTCAATCAGGTGGACTAGGCGGGCCAGGGTTGGGTCGTGGCGCTTTCGTTCCCACCTGGCTCGTACTTCGCTGTGGCCGATGCTGTCTGGGTTGCAGTAGGGGCATTGGACCCAGAGGAAGTCGGGAATCTCAGGAGCTTTCGCGGGGAAGTATCCGGCGGCGATCGACGACACGATCACGTCCAAGGTGTCGACGTAGCGCGCCTCGACCTCCGGTGTCAGCGGGACCGGGATTCGGCGGCCGCCCTTGCGGACGAACCAGTACGACGCCTCCACCGGCGTCGACTCCTCACCCAGGCGAGCGCGCGCCGCATACGCATAAACAGGCAGTTGCAACTTCGTCCCCGCAGCCACCGGGTCCACTTCGATCGCCTCGTAGCGCGAGAAGCCGCCGGTTTTCACGTCGGTGACGTAGATCGTGCCGTCGTTGCCGAGGTCGACCTTGTCCGCCGAGCCGCGCAGCAACACTCGCCCGGACGGCACCGGGATCTCCACCGGCGGCTCACCGTCGAAGCCGAACCGCAGTTCGCTCGCGATCACCGAAGCGTCGTGCTCGGCGCGCCAGCGTTCGTCGTCGGCGAGCAGCACCAGCAGATCACCCAGAATCCGCAACCGCTCGCGCTGCCACAGCCGCGGATGCCCGGTCAGCCCCTCGGCCTCGAACCGGTCGGCAAGATCGGCGCCGATCGCGACCAGCAACGACCGCTGCTCATCAGACCAGGGCTCCCCGAACCCTGGCAACGACCCGGCCAACCGGTTCACGAAAGTATCGAGGCTGTTGTGGATCAGATTCCCCACCTGCAACGGCGAGATCACCAGCAGATCCTCAGGCGCCTCCAGCGGCTCCACCTGCAGCAACCGCTGGACGAAGTACGCATGCGGGCAGGACGCGTAAGACTCCAGCGACGTCGGCGACGCGATTCGGTCCTCCAACGCGTAGTCCGGCAGCCCGGACACCCCCGACAGGTTCCCGTCGAAGCGGGTGAACTCGTCGCTGGCTCGGGAACGCAACAGGGTCCGCGCCCGAGACACCACACCGTCCGTCAACGAGAGCCCGGCCGTCAGAGCGCGCACCTGCCAGTCCTGCTCGGTCGCCGGCATGCTTGCCGTGGTCAACGACCCGGCGTACGAAGCCGACGTGAGCAGGCGGTCGCCGTACTCCGCCTGGTCCCATTCGGTCGCGGCCAGAGCGTGGTCGCCGGTGAGTGAGCGGAGAGTGCCGAGGAGCCAGCGCGTCGGCAGTCGACGGCTCGATCGGCGCAGGTCGCCGCGCGGGAACGACGCGACCACTCGCGACGATCCGGCAGAGAACGCCACCAAGAGATGCCGCTGCTTCGCGTCGAGCCGATCCCGGAACGACGCCAGCTCCGGGGCGGCCGCCTCGCGCACGCGGTGGGGGAGCAGCGCATCCTCGTGCACCCTGCCCGGGTAGAGATCCTCCGACAGCCCCACCACGAAGACGATGTCGACGGCGAGCCCGACGCTCGCGGACAACGGCGCCACCAGTACTCCGGTGCCGAACGTCCCGACGCGAGGAAGCGACTGCTGCAACTCCAGGTCGAGGACATCACGCAGTACGGACAAGGAGGCGGGCGTGCCGAGCTGGTCGAGTGTGGAGAGCCCGCGCAGCGACCCCTCGACCGCGACCGCCGCGTACTGCTCCTCGATCGGCAGCGTCGACGCGTCGCCAAGCAACGCGTGGAAGAGTCCGAGCACCGACTCCGCGAGCTCAGACCACGACTCGAGCAGCGCCGCGCGACCCAACCGTCGCCGCAGCTCCACAGCAAAGGAGTGCAACTGCTGCGCAGTGCCCGCGTTGTACTGCGCTCGCCGGATCACCGCCGCGACCGGGTCCTCCGAGGCCTGCTCCTGCTCCGCCGTACGGCGCTCCGATTCCACATAGCGCCCGAGTCGCACATCCCAGTCGTCACCACGAACCACGCCGGCGGCGCGCGACAACCGCTCCCACTGCGGCACGGGAATCCGCTCACCGGTGAAGTCGCGCGTCGGCGCGTTCGCCAGCGCACGGAACAGATCGGCACGGGGCAGATCCCGATCCACCAGCGCGAGCACCTCGAGCAAGGTGCGCGCGATCGCTCGCTCGTGGACCGGTCGGGTGCCCGGCCCGTTGACCTCGATCTTGGCCGCGGCCAAGTGCTCGTGGAGCAGGCGCGCATAGGGCGTCGCGGCGGAGTACAGCACCGCGATGCGATGAGCCGGCGTGTGCCGCAACGAGGCGACCACGTCCCGCACGACGCAGCGCACCTCGTCGTCGGCGTCTGAGGCGTTGAGCACCTCGGTCGCGACCGGGTAATTCTTCGAGATGGAGGTCGGCAGGTCGATCCCGATGCGCTCCAGCGATCGCCGCACGGCCCGATCGGCTCGCCTCACGTCCGTCAGCCCAACGATCACCGTCAGATCCGCGGCAGCATCCCCTAGCGCCTCGACGAACTGAGCCTCGGCCTGAGTCAGCTCCTGCGGCAGATAGAGCACCAGAGCGCCAAGCTCGGCCACGACACCGGGCTCGCACCGCGCCGCCGCCTCGCGGAGCAGCTCGGTCTCGTCATACCAATCAGGCAGCAGTTCGTCGGTGACATGGCTGTGCAGCCGGACCAGGTCAGGACCCAGGCTGGACGCGGCCGCGATCTTGTCGAGCGCGGAAGGTGTGAGGTCGCGCAGCTCCCGATGAGCCGCAGCAAGCGCTTGGATGGTCGAGGGGTGGTCCGCCACGTCTTCGAACACCCCCGGCGCCTTCGACAGCGCAGTACGCCAGGTCGCGGCGACGATCGGGCGGGTAGCCGGTCGCCGTGGCGCCAAGGCGCTGGCGGCGAGCTGCTCGGCCAGACGTGGCAACGTCGCCAGGTACAGCGCGGCGATGGTGGAGGCGGCCAGGAAACGGCGGGCCGTGACCCCGGCCAGATTGTTCGGCAGGAGCAGGGTGACCGGCTTCATCGGGTCGCCGTCCTTGAGCTGCAGGACGACGTCACGGAGCTTGTCCAGCGCGGCAGCGCCGTACGCCGTGGTCTCGATCCGGGTCGCGGTCACGGTGCTCCCCTCCTGAGATCGAGCACAGCCTGACTGTCCCCACAGACGCTAGACCACCCCGCGGACAAAACGGCGAAACCCCCGGCGACCGGGGAGAAACGCCAGTGTCGCTGCGGTGGCGGCCCTCGACTCGGACAATGAAGGAATGACCAAGGAGACCGTCGTCGCCCGCACGCTGCTGGTGCTGGTCTTCGCCCCGGCGGGCGGCATGTTCGGCCAGGCCGTGGCGGTCGCCGCGGCGGGCCGGGAGTGGTGGCCGTGGCTGGTCGCCGCCCTGGTCTGGCTGGTGCTGTCCGGGTTGGTCTCCATGGCGGTGTCATCGCTGACCTCACCACGCCACCACGGTCAGGTGTCGAGCCGTTTCGACGAGCACAGATAATGCTCCGATGGCCGCCGCTGTGCACCACCTCGAGATCTGGGTCCCGGACCTCTCCCGGGCGCTGAACGATTGGGGCTGGATCCTTCGCCGGCTGGGCTGGAAGGACGGCGACAGTTGGCCCGGCGGCTTCACCTGGCAGTCCGGTGTGGACAGCACCTACCTGGTGATCGAGCAGAGCCCGGCGCTGTCGGCGACCGCGCACGACCGGCTTCGCCCCGGGATGAACCACCTGGCCCTGAACGCGGCCAGCCGCGCCGAGGTCGACGCGATCGTTGCCGAGTCAGGCAACCGTGGCTGGACGCTGATGTTCGCCGACCGGCACCCGTACGCCGGCGGTCCGCAGCATTACGCCGCTTTCCTGCATAACCAGGACGGCTACGAACTCGAGATCGTGGCTCCCGATTAGGGGGATCGGTGGGTGAGACTTCGGGTGTCTGGAGTGACGCACGGGACTGATGGTGTGACATGGTTGGTGAAGGCAGTGGGAAGGTCGCGGGGCAAAGGTGGAAGGACGGTGCTCGTGACGGAGAAGCCTGACGGGGGGAGTGCGCCCGGACCGGTTTCTCCGGAGATCCTGGAAGCACGCATCCGTGGCCTGCAGTTCGCGCTCGGGCAGTTGCTCGAGAGCGCGCGGGCGCACACCCGGGGCGAGCATCAGCGGGCGGTCCAGTTGCACCGCCAGTTGCAGGCCGAGACCGCGACCGCCCGGCGCGAATCCCGGGGACTGGTCGAGGCCGCGACCACGCAAGCGCTCGCTTCGGCCGAGCCCGACGCGCGCCGCCTGGCCGACCGGCTGGCACCCGGACTGGCATCCATTCCACCGAACGACGCCCGCTGGCGTTCGAGGCAACTGGTCGGCGCCGGCACCCCGTCGTACGTCCGGGTCGGTGAACTGGACGCCGGTACTCCGGTCGTCGCGCCGCTGTTGCGCACCAACGGCTGGCGGGTGATGGCCGATCGCAACGAATCCGCGCGCCGACTGCTGCAGAGTGTCGCGTTGCGCCTGATCGCCGCGGCCGAGCCGTTCCGGCTGCGGATCGATGCTTTCGACCCCCGGCTGACCGGGATGATGGGGCTGCTCGGGCACCTGACCACGAAGTACCCGCAATTGGTGCCGAGAGCAACGCACACCGCGGATCAGTTGCACAGTGTGCTGTCCGGGCTGGTCGATGTGTCGTCGTTGCGTGCCAGCAGGCAAGCACAGTTGGGGCACCAGCGGTTCGAGGACCTGGTCCGCGAGAGCGGGCGCGTCACGGATCCCTACCGGCTGATCGTGCTGTTCGACTACCCGGCAGGCATCGACAGCCTCGCTCAGCGCGACCTCGTCCGGCTGGCGGCGACGGGTGCGGATCGGGGCATCTGCTTCCTCGTCCACCATGACCCGACCAGCACGGCCGAGCACGAGGTCGACGCGCGGCAACTGCTCGACCTGCTCACCCCCGTTGCCATCGCCAACGAGAAGGTGGAGCTGTCGCAGCTGCCGAACGTCCCGGCGAAGCTGGACCCGGCGTTCGACGCGAACGTTGCCGCGGGCATCTGTGACGTCGTCGCCGAACTGGCCGAGATCGCCGTCCTGCCGACGATCGAGTTCAACCGGACGCTGCCGGACCGGTCGACGTGGTGGCAGCCGGTCAGCGACGAGCTGAGCACGGTCATCGGGTACGACGATCGCACGCCGGCGCTGGTGCGGCTGCGGAGCGGCAACCCGGCGCTGCCCCACGTGCTCGTCGGTGGTGCGGTCGGTCAGGGTAAGTCGAATCTGCTGCTGGTGCTGATCCACGGGCTGGCCGCTCGCTACGACCCGGCCGATCTGGAGATGTACCTGCTCGACTTCAAGCACGGCGTCGAGTTCTCGGCGTTGGGGCCGGCGACCGAGCGGGAGCATTGGCTGCCGCACGTGCGGGTGCTCGGGATCCACAGCGATCGGGCGTTCGGACTTGCCGTGCTTCGGCATCTGTCGGACGAGCTCGCCCGGCGCAGCGAAATCTTCAAGTCGCACGGCAATGTCGCGGATATCGCCGAGCTTCCCGCCGGGCCGGAGCGGCCGCCGCGGATCCTCGCAGTACTGGATGAGTTCCAGGTGTTGCTGGAGGACGACGACGAGCTTGCTGACGAGGCCGCGCGGTTGCTCGAGCGGCTGGTGCGGCTCGGTCGCGCCTATGGTGTGCACGTCGTGCTGGCGACACAGACGATCGAGGGCGTGAAACGGCTGTCGACCCGGCGGGACTCGATCTTCGGGCAGGTGCCCTATCGCATCGCCTTGAAGACGACGCCTGCCGACTCGCAAGCGATCCTGCGGACGGGAAACACGGCGGCCGCCGAGTTGCAGTTCCGCGGTGAGGCTGTGCTGAACGCGAACTTCGGATCGCCCGACGACAACCAGCATGTCCTGGTCAGCTTCGCGGACAAGAAGGTGCTGGACGAGTTGCGCCGCGAACTGTGGACCAGGTCCGGTACTACGCATCCGCCGCGCGTGTTCCACCTGGCCGAGCCGGCACGACTGACCGACACGGCGGCCGCGGTCAAACCCGAACTCGGGCGGCCGTGGACGGGGTTGCCGATCGCGGTGACGGAGGAGCCGGTGTCCGTGGAGGTTCGGCCGGAGCCGGGCGCCGGAGTACTGGTCCTTGGTGATGGTCCGGCGGATGCGCTCGGTGCGCTGACAGGGCTCGCGGTATCGGCGGCGGCCGCGGCCGCAGTACCGCCTCGGTTCTTGTTCCTGGACGGGACGGACTCGGCGCCGTCGGTTGCTGAGGGCAAGGGAGCGTTGCTCCAGGCGCTGCGCCGGCTCGGCTGCGAGGTCGAGACTGTGGACAAGCACGCCGACGTCGTACCGCGGTTGTTCGCGCTGCGGGATGCTGTTCGGGAGGGACATATCGGCGGTACTACGTACTTGCTGGGGTTCGGCTTCCACGGCGTGCCGAAGATGCAGACTCATGCGGAGGGGTTCTTCGAGAGCCCGGCCAACGCGCTCCAGGACATCGTGCGCGACGGGCCGGCGCAGGGGCTCGTCACCTTCGGCTGGTGGAACCGCCTGCACGTCTGCACCGAGCAGCTTGGGTATGGGCGGGCCAATGTGGCTACACACCTGTTCCTGCGGCACCCGCAGGACGGGGTCCGCGCAGTAGCGGGTCCACTCGTCCGGTGGGCGTCAGAGCCGCACCGGGCGCTGCTGTGGGATGGGCTGCACCCTGAGGCGCAGGTCGTCGTACCGTTCGCTCCGCTCCGCGAGGACGAGGTCGACCGCTACCTGGAGCTGGTACGCCGATGAAGACCGAACAGCAGGAGTGGTCCGAGTACGCCCGGGCGCTGCGGCAGGTCGCGGGTGCCAGGGCTGACGCGCAGCAGGCGCAGGACAGGTTGACCGCGAACCGGTCGAAGGCGGAAGCCACAGCGATGGCAGAGGCGGACGCGATGGCCGAGCGCGGCCGCAAGCTGGAGATCCGGCTCAATGCGCTCGCCGAGACGGCTGCGGCCAGCCTGCAACGAGCGGGGCTGCCTCCCGAGGGCAAGAAGGCAGCGATCGCCCTGCCGGAAATGCGCGGCATGACGGACATGGAGGCGGCTGCGGCCAAGCTCACCAAGCAACTGGCCGATACCGTGGACAAGCTCGAGGAGGTCCGCAAGGAGGCCCGGGCCGAGCAGGAGCGCCGCAAGCGCCGTACGATCAGCGCCGCCGAGGTCCTGGTGGGGTTCCTGATCGTCTGGGTGCTCCAGAGGTCGCTCCTGGACGCAGTGGCAGCTGCGGCGATCGCGGCGGTCACGCTGCTGGCCGCGTCGCGGGTGCTGGGGTTGCCGCGTCTACCGGGCGCTCGGTGGTGGGGCTGGGGCGGCGCGGCCCTGGTCGTAGTACTGATGGCTGCTGGGCTGCCGTGGTGGTTGGCGATCCTGGTGCCGGCCGCCGTGGCAGGGACAGCGATCGTGCTGCCGAAGAAGCGCAACCCGTAGATCTTTGTAGGAAGAGGGGCAGTAAGTGTCGGACGTACAGCGGCTCAAGGAACAGCTGCATCAGGTCTCCGCTGAGGCCAAGCAGGCAGCAGGAGGCCTGGCTGGCTTCAAACTCCGGTTCACCCAGCACAGCGCTCAGGTGGAGAGCCTGATCGCCGGTACTGCGACCGGGGTCGACCGCGACATCTCCGAGATCCTCGACGCCGCCGGCAAGGCGGTAGAGCAGGCCGCGGAGGCCCTGGAGATCGCCTCCGCCGGCTGCAAGAGCTACGCCGACCAGATCTGACCTCATGCCCTCCGACCTGCAGCGGGTGGCGCGCGGCCTGGTCGAATGCCTCGACGAGGTCCCGCAGGTAGTAGCCCACCTGCAACGCACGGCCGAACGCTGCCGGGAGAACGCCGCTGTCGCCATCGCCGCCTCACACGGGCAGGCGACGGTGGCGGCACAGCAGTTGGACGCGGCCGCGCGGGCCTGCGAGGAGGCGGCGCATTACTTGTCGATGGCGCCGCCTAAGACGAAGGCGTGGGCCGAGCGTCTCGTCGGTGCGCCTCGCTCCAGCAATCGGCCAGGGGAGCAATCCGCCGACCGCAACAAGGCGACCGGCGGAGTAGGCGACGTCGCCGAACGGGATCTGCTCGGCCGGGTTGTTCGTACTTCGCTGCCGTTCAAGCCCTTGGAAGATGCCGAGGGCAAGGAACCGCCGATGATCAAGGTAGCCCGCAAGGCCTTCGAAAAGCTCCGCAAGAAGCAAGAGAAGGACGAGGTGCAGCGGGAGGACCCGGAGCCTCTCGAGGTCGAGATCGTCGCCGAATCCGGCGAAGTCGAGGTCGTATACCAGGAATCCCCGGAGGAACGAGACTACGAGATCCAGATGGATTTGAACGCCGCCGCCACAGAACTCCTCAAGGCGATGGAAGAGTCCGGCAAACAGTCGTGGACCGCGGCCACGATCACCCTCACCCCCGACCGCGTCTCGGGCGTCTTCACCTATCCGGATCTCCCCGAGGCCGCTGAACCCCCGGTCATCGACGTAGAACTCCCCGAGCCTGCTGCATCAGTCCCCGACGACGGCGCCCGGCCACCGATCGCAGTACCGGAGATCGAGGTCGCGGTGGAAGAGCCACCGGACTTCGACCCGGCGTTCCACCCACGCGCACTGGGAGACGACTTTGAACCAGGGGTCCAATGATCCGGACGACAACTTCCTACCGCGAGAACGAGCCGTGGCTGAGCGGCTTCAGGCGCAGGGATGGCGAGTCGATTCCCGGCTGGCAGATCACGATGTGAAGCACAGGAAGAACCCGGACTCCCGCTAGATGGTGAGGTGGTCATCGACGGTCGGAATGTGGGGCTCGCCGAGGAGGACGCTCTGCGAGCCTTCCGGCGAGCCTGCGGTCAACCCGGCAAGACTGTGCCGGCCATGGTGCACGTCATCCTCGGTGACGGGCGGATGGTCACCTACATGAAGGAGCATTGATGTCTGCTGTCGAAAATGTCTTTGTCGGTACCGACGCGCCGCTTCGGCAGGTGGCCGACGAGTGGCTGGATCCGCTGCTGGCGCTCGAGCCGATACCTGATGGGCTGGACAGCCAGGAGGAGATCGGCTTGCGGTGTCAGGCTCTCGACGCTGACGGCTGGCTGATGATCCTGGTACGCCGGAACGGATATGCAGAAGTGAATCCTGAGCCTGATGACGTGCAGGCGTTCGATGCGTATCCGACCGAGATCGCCATCCGGTACCGGGCGGAAGACGAGTTGGCGCAGCAACGGCAGGCGCGGCTGGTTTTCGACCGGCTCGTCGCGACGCGTCCCGACGTTCCGATGCTTCTGGTGCATGACCTGGACATTCTGGTGGCAGCCCACCTGCCGGCCGCCGGTACGCAGTACTTTCCGGACAATGTCACCGTCGATGCCCCAGACCAGGATCAGTGGCGGCCATGGGGGCACGGTTGAGGCCTGGATACGTGGTCGCGTCACTCGACCAGCCCAACTGGATGGTGACGGAACACTGATGTCCACCATTCAGAGCATTTTCCAGGGTGTGGAGGACGACCCTTCGCAGGTTGCTGAGTGGTTGACGGCTGTGGTGGGGTTCGAGCAACTGCCCGGCGCGGAGGACGGGCCGGATGAGGTGGTTCTTCGGGGTTCGGCGGCTACGGTCGATGGCTGGCTCGGCGTGGTGGTCGACCGGAACAGTTATGTCTCGGCGGATGCCGGGTCCGATGAGGTTCAGGGGGCCTTGGGGTCGGCCATCATGCGGAATGACCGGCCAACGGCCACTACCTCGCAGATTCCCGAGATGGTGGAGGAGTGCGGGCGGAGTACGTTCGGCGCATGCTTGCGGGCGGAGGACTCGGCCGCGGGCGTGGCGAAATCGACCTTTAGGTAGCTGGTGGCCTTCGCCGTGTACGGCGGGCGCTGCTGGGAGGAGATCCACCAGTCCACCTGGCTCAGGTCGGTGACGCGGTACTTGCCGGCCTGGTCGATCGCGTAGTTCGAGGAACTGCGTACTGTCACCTGGCGGAACTGGCCGGGTGGGATCGGGGCGTCGGGGTGGGCGGAGGTGAGCGTAGCGGCGACCAGGAGACGTCGTCTGGTCAGATAGCGGCTCCCTGGCGGCTCCTGGAGCTGTTGCCGCGCTCGGGCCAGTACTAGCGGGGTTGGCTCCGGTACGTCGTCACGCAGCGTCTTGAGCACGTCGATCTCATTCATGACTGGTCTCCTCGAAGTCAGAGCCGAGAGCGGAGCGCAGGACTCGACGCGCACGGTGCAGTCGGGACCGTACGGTCCCGACGGGTATGTCCAGGGCGCTAGCGATCTCCGGGTAGCTGAGGTCCTCCCAGGCGTACAGCAGTAGTACGTCGCGCTCCACAGGCCGCAGACGAGCCAGTACGTGGCGATCCCGTAGAGCCAGGGCAGCGCGCTGTACTGCGTACCGTCGTACCGGTCGCGTCTCTCGAAGGCGAGCAGGAACGCCTGCCCGAGCAGGTCGTCAGCCTCGGTGGTGCCGAGCGGTGGGCGACGTACCGGTGGATCGCGACGACGTGCCGGTCGAAGACGGTCGCGAAGGCGTCCGGGGAGTCGCAGGAGAGCTCGATCAGCTCGGCATCCGTCTGGGGGGCGCCGCCCGAGCTGGTTGACGCGACCGCGAGCGCGCCGGGAAGGGGGTGGCTCGAGCCGGCTCAGGCGGGGGAGGCCGAGGGAGGTGGGCGTGACTGGGGGCGGTGCACATCTGTCCTTGCCCGATCGGCCCGTCTCGGTTCCCACCGCATCCCTGACGGTGACACGCAGTGGGGCCGTCAGAAACTTTTCAGGATTCGCGTCATGAAGTGGTGGGTGGGCCGTCACTACCAGTGAACCCATCCCCACAGGGAAGTGGAGTGATCGACGTGAACCGCAGGTTTTCGAAGCCGCTGATGGGAACACCGACCGGGCGGCGGGTGCGCTGATGTCCGACGACGACCCCGCCGGTCCGCAACGTCGCCGCGTACGAGTGTGGTTCGGAGACCACATCGTCGCGGACTACCGGGCGGAGGCCGACCTGGCCGACCGCTATGCCGCGGCCATGTCGCGCCGGTTCGCCGGTCTGCGCGTGACCAGCGAGCCGATTTCCCCCTCCGATCCTGGCGGTCATGCGCTGCCGGGCGAACGACTCTGGGAGGTCGCGCCGAAATGACCGCTCGCCGCTTCCGGCTGATCCGCCATCATGACGTCTCCGGTGTCAGTGGCACCGGGCCCGTCGCCGAGGGCGTCCAGTTCACCGACGGGGCGGTCGCGCTCCGCTGGTACGGCGACTACCCGACCACGACCGTCTGGGACAGCATCGAGTCGGTGATCGCGATCCACGGTCACCAGGGCGCCACCGAGGTCGAGTGGTACGACCCCGATCCCGGGCCCGATCCGCAACTCCAGGTGCGTGCGGAGCTGCCACCCCAGCCGTGGCCCGAGTTGCACTCGGCCCCCGAACCAGACACCGAACCAGACCCCGATCCCGAAGCCGAGCAGCAGCCGGCCGAGGGGCGGTAGCAACCACCACCTTCCCGGCCGGAACCTCACTCGGCCGCGGACAGACCACGACCGGATCCGGCGCCGCGGACCTGGTCTGACCCGAGCGGGCCGGTACCGAACTCCCTCCGGTGCCGGCCCGCTCAAGCCCACTCAGGCCGCTCAGGTCCGCTCAAGCCCACTCAGGTCGCACAGGCCCACTCAGGTCGCACAGGCCCGCTCAGGCCGCTCAAGCCCACTCAGGCGGCTCAAACCCCGCCAGACCGCTCAAGCCCCGCTCGAGCCCGTTCCGCCGTAGTCGAGCGTGTCCTCGACGTCCAGGTTGTAGAAGGTCGCCGGACCATCGGTCAGCTCCATCATCTTGGCGGCGAACTCACTGGTGTCCTCCCGGTTCGAGTTCTCCATCGCCTCCTCGTAGGAGGCGAACTCGACGATGCTGAAGTAGCGGCCCGGGTTGTCCCGGTCGGCGCAGGCGAGCAGCCGAACCGGCCGCGGGCCGTCGTCGGACGCCACGCGGGTCTTGCGGAAGTCCTCGCCGAGGGCGCGGATCTCATCCGGCTTCGAAGTCCGGTACTCGATGATCTGAACGAAACCAGCCATTTCTTCCCCCTTGATTCGCAGGTAGCTCCTACTGCCGACAGTGCGCCTGCCTCACCCCGTCCGCAAGAGGTTGCCCCCGGCTATGACCCGGCGCGGACGGCAGGCCACGAAGCGTGTCTGCCCTGGGCAGAGTCGGGTGGGTTTCGGCCCGCCGGCCTGCTTGGCTGGGGGAATGGAGATTCTGATTCTCGGTGGGACCGCCTTCCTCGGCCGTGAGATCGCGAAGCAGGCAATCGCTCGCGGACATGCCGTCACCTGTGTCGCCCGGGGGGAGAGCGGCGCCATCGCCGATGGCGCGACCTTGATCGCAGCCGACCGGAGCCGGCCGGACGCGTACGACGCAGTACCGGAGCAGGAGTGGGACGCCGTGTTCGAGGTGTCCTGGCAGCCGGGGTTCGTGAAGGCCGCGCTGGATGCTTTCGGCGCCAAGGCGAAGCACTGGACGTACGTGTCGTCGGGCAACGCCTACGCCAAGTTCGATACGCCTGGGGCGGACGAGTCGGCGCCGCTGCGGGAGGCGACCGACCAGGACGTCGTGGACCGGGAGCTGTACGGCGAGGCCAAGGTCGCCTGTGAGTTGGCGTCGGTGGCGGCGGTCGGGGATCGTCTGGTGATCGCGCGGGCGGGCCTGATCGGTGGCCCGGGGGACAAGAGCGACCGCGCCGGTGCCTGGGTAGCTCGGGCGGCACGAGCGCCGGAGGAGCCGCTGCTCGTGCCGGACACGCCCGACCTCGCGACCTCCGTGATCGACGTACGAGACCTGGCGTCCTGGCTGCTGGACTGCGCCGAGACCGGCAAGACCGGGACGTACGACGCGGTCGGCCCGGTGGTGCCGTTCGGCGAGTGGATCGAGCTGGTGCGGTCGGTGTGCGGGCACACCGGTCCGGTCGTGCTCGCGCCGCGTGAGTGGCTGGAGGAGCAGAAGGTCGAGCAGTTCATGGGACCCGAGTCGATTGCCATGTGGCTGACCGAACCCGGCTACGAAGGCTGGTCCTCACGCAGCGGCGCAGCGGCTGCCCAGGCGGGGCTGAAGCACCGGTCGCGGGAGGAGATCGTGGTCGACACGCTGGCCTGGGAGCGCGAACTCGGTCTCGACCGCCGCGACCGTAAGGCCGGCCTGAGCCCGGAACGCGAGCGGGAGCTGATCAAGTCACTGCCCTAGCTCTGGCAGAGTGGACCACATGAGGCTGGTACTGATCTCCGACACCCACCTGCCAGTGCGTGCGAAGAGGCTTCCCGCGGTGCTCTGGGAAGAGATCGAGGCCGCCGACGTGGTGATCCACGCCGGCGACTGGGTGAACGTCGAACTGCTCGACGAGCTGACCGAGCGGTCCGCGCGGCTGATCGGCTGCTGGGGCAACAACGACGGACCGTTGCTGAGGGCAAGGTTGCCCGAGGTCGCGCGGGCGTCGCTGGACGGTCTGTCCGTCGCGGTCGTGCACGAGACCGGCGCCGCGAAAGGACGCGAGCTGAGGTGCGAGAAGGCTTACCCGGACGTCGATCTGCTCGTGTTCGGGCACAGCCATATCCCGTGGGACACGACGACGCCGCGCGGGTTGCGGCTGCTCAACCCCGGATCACCGACGGATCGGCGGCGGCAGCCGTACTGCACCTACCAGACGGCCGTGATCGAGTCCGGTCGTCTGGAAGATGTTGCTTTACACAACCTCTAGGCGTTGGCCGCTTCCTTGACCCGGGTCTTCAGCCGATCGCGAACCTCTTCCGGAGTGTAGGCGCGGCGCTTCCGCTCGCCCCGCGCGATGACGACGCCTGTGGCCGCGACTCCGACGAGTCCAGCCAGTCCTACGACCTTCCATGCCTTCATGTCACTAACCTAGCCACGTGGAGACTCGGATTTCACTGGATGACGCTACGGAACTGACACGAACAGGTGACATTTGGCTGTTCCGCGGTGGCAGCGCGGCCGATCGCGCGATCCAGCTGACCACCAACAGCCCGGTCAACCACGTCGGCATGGCGGTCGTGCTCGAGGACCTGCCGCCACTGATGTGGCATGCCGAGCTCGGCCGCTCGCTGCCGGACATGTGGACCGGGAACCACCAGCGCGGAGTACAGCTGCACGATCTGCGCGACGCGGTGCTGGTCTGGGCGCGGAAGTACGGTCAGCAGGCGTGGTTGCGGCAGTTGGAGCACCCGATCACCCGCGAGATCGAGGACGCCGTACTGCGGACCGTGGCGCGCCTGGACGGTACGCCGTTCCCGTCCACCGCCCGGCTGGCATCGCGCTGGGTGCGCGGGCGGATCCCCAAGTTCCGCCGGGGTGAGCGCGAGCTGGAACTGGAGAGCGCGTACTGCGCGGAGGTAGTCGCCCTGACGTACGAGGAGATGGGCCTGCTCCCGGCGGACCGCCGGCCGAACTGGTACGACCCGGGGCGCTTCTGGAGCGGCGACGACCTGGAGTTGTCGCTCGGTGCGGTGCTCGGTGAGGAAATCGCCGTCGACATCCCGGCTGCGGAGCTGCCAGCCGCCGACCTCGTTTGACGGCAGTAGGACCCAACCCAACGAACCCGAGCCGGTTGCCTGCGTAGGGCGCTCCGCCTGCCCGCAGCCGCGGTAGCGCACGTCGTGCGAACCATCTGATCGCGCCGCCGGAAACTGTCGGTGGGCTGTGGTTGGCTTGTCACAGGTTGGATTCGAGTGGGAGGAGGCGCCGCGGATGTATGCCGTCATCGACACCGAGACGACCGGCCTGTCACCGGATCACCGGCACCGGGTGATCGAGATCGCGGTCGTGCTGTTGGACGCGCGCGGCCGGGTCGAGGGGGAGTGGGTGACGCTGCTGAACCCTCAGCGCGACCTCGGGCCTCAACACATCCACGGGATCCTCACCGCCGACGTGCTCGCCGCGCCCGAGTTCGGTGACGTCGCGCGCCAGCTGGGGGAGTTGCTGGCCGGGCGGATGGTGGTCGGGCACAACGTGGAGTTCGACCTCGGTTTTCTGCGGGCGGAGTTCGCCCGGCTCGGCTTCGCGGTGCCGCTGATCACCGAGCGATCGATGTGCACGATGGCGCTCGCGGGCTATCTGTATCCGGGGGCCAAGCGGACGCTCGGTGCCTGCTGCTCTGCGGCGGGCATCTCGTTGGAGGGTTGGCATTCGGCGCTCGCGGACACGCGCGCGACCGCGCAACTCTTCAGCCATTACCTGGGGTCTTTCCGCGCGCCGCCTCCGTGGCAGTGGGCGTACGAGGAGGTCCGTCGACTGAGGTGGCCAGACCTGCCGGATGGGGAGTTCACGCCGACCGTGCGGCCGGTGCACGCGGGTGGGCGGCATGGGTGGATGAGCCGACTCGTGGATCAGTTGCCCCGGGTGCCAGAGCCGCCGCAGGCCGACTCGTATCTCGCCGTCCTCGACATGATCTTGGCCGACCGCGAGATCAACGCGGCGGGCGCGGATCAACTCGTCCACGTCGCCACGAAGCTCGGACTCACCCGTCCTCAGGTGGACGAGTTGCATCGGGTCTATGTGTCGGACCTCGCGGAGGCCCTATGGAGCGAGGGCGAGGTCAGCCCGGCGCAGCGGAACGACCTCGACCGGGTGGCGGTGATGCTCGGCCATCGCGCGTCCGACGTCGATGATGCCCTGCTCAGAGCCAGCAACGGCCGATACGTCGTGCCGGCTCGTCCTGGGGCGCGGGGGTTTCCGCCGGGTAGCACGCTGGTGTTCACGGGGGACATGGTCGAGCGGCGCGAGGTCTGGTGGGACCGGGCGGTCGCTGCGGGCTTTGTGCCGCAGGAGGCGGTTCGCCCGGACACCACGTTCCTTGTTGCCGCCGACGTGGACAGCCTGTCCGTGAAGGCGCGCGCGGCCCGGGAGTACGGCGTACCGATCATTGCTGTGGAGGATTTCGTCCGCCTCCTGCCGGCTCCGGACGAACGCAAGGCGGGGTGAGGCTCTGCCGTAGGGTGCGGGCGTGGAACTCGAGGAGCTGGCGCAGCGGATCTATCAGGTGGCGCATCTGACCGGGGAGTTTGTGCTGCGGTCAGGGATCACCACGCACGAGTACTTCGACAAGTACCGGTTCGAGGCTGATCCGGTGCTGCTCGACGAGATCGCACGCGCGATGGTGCCGCTGGTTCCGTCGGGAACCGAGGTGCTCGCTGGGCTGGAGATGGGTGGTATTCCGGTCGTCACGGCACTCGGTCGGCACACGGGTCTGCCGTGCGCTTTCGTCCGCAAGGAAGCCAAGGCCTACGGCACCGCCCGCCTGGCCGAAGGCGCCGAGATCGCCGGCCGACGGGTCCTGGTGGTCGAGGATGTCGTGACCAGCGGCGGTCAGATCATCCTGTCCACCAAGGAGCTGCGGTCCCTCGGCGCCACGATCACCCACGCCCTCTGCGTCATAGACCGCGAACAAACCGGCGCCGGATCCCTGGCCGCCCACGACATCACCCTTCTCTCCCTCCTCACCGCCACAAACCTCCGCCCGCGCCCTTCGGACTGAGACCTCCGGCCCAAGATTGCTGCGAGCTTGCTCGCGTGCTCAGGTGCCGCCGGGCCTGTTTGGTTGCGCCGCCCTCACCACAGGACCTCTTTGGTCTGAACCAGTTGGCTGGCGATCGTCGGGGTGATCGGGGTGAGGATGTAGCCCGTCGCCGCGTCGCCCAGGTGGTGGACGTGCGTGGGGTTGAAGGTTGCGTAGGCAGCGATGTACGCGCAGACGACGCCATCGATCGCGTCCTCCAAGCGTTTGAGACCGGCCTTGGTAGTCGCAGCCTCGACAGTCGAGCGGATCCGTTCCCACTCCTGATTGCCCTTCAGCAGCAACGGCGGCGACGCGTCGGCGAGAGACTCCAGACAGCCGACCAGTCGCAGCAGTTCCGCCTGCAGGTGGCCGAAGTCGCGACCCGGCTTGGCCTTGTACTGAAGGATTCGAGGCAGGTCGAACAGCACGACCAGAGCCGGATGCGGGTAAACCTCAGCCGCACGCCGTTCCGCCGGCACGCTGGGATCGACCTGCAGCCCGAGCGCGTCGGCGAGCCGTAGCGCGCGGGCTCCCTCGGTGAAGCTCGCATTCGCCGTGTTCGTCGGGTGGCAGTAGGCGCCGTAGCGGCCGAAGTACCGGGCGACGAGCCGCTCGCACGGACGCTGGCCCGACGGGTTCACGACGATCATCGGCGCGTCGAACGCGACCAGGCACGGCCCGTCGGTCCACGGCCGCATCCAGTCGAGAATGTCGGCGTCGGTCCGCCGGGTCGTGACGTCGAGGAGCGTGCCGGTCTCGTCGACGACCGCCAGGCCGGTGACCCCGCGAGGTCCCCAGGCGAGGTCGACGCCGACGAAGTACCGGCTGTCAGTGCTCTTCGTGGTGGAACTCGCCGTCGTCGCGCTCGATCTCGAACCGCAGCGTCTTGCCGGAGCGGATCCGCTCGACCGCGGCCAGGCAGGCGGCGTCGCTCATGTGCACGCCGATCTCGCCGAGCTTGTTTCGCAGTACGAGGGCCGCGTCTTCCGCCGACCGGGCGCTCGACTCGTTGATCGCCTCGATCGTGGTGGCGGTGAGCTTCTCGCGGATGTCCGGATGGACCTCGTGGATCTCGTGGGTGATTCTGAACTCGGACATCGCGACCTCGTCCTCCCTTGACGGCCTGTCATTCAGCCTAGTGTCCCCACCTGCTAAACAGCAGCACGAGACGCCGCGTCTTGGCAGGTGTTTAACCGAGCACTCGACCGACGAAGGTCTCGAGCCGTTCGTTCAATCGGCCGGCCCTGACCTCGGGGCCGGCCAGGTCGCTTTGCGGCACCTCGAGTTCCTTGAGTCCGCGGAGGTAGAGGGAGCATGCCAGGTCCGCGCAGATGTAGGTCCCGACGGTGTTGCCCGCCTTGCCGGCGGAGCCTGCCCGGCGTGCCACGAACAGGGAGACGTCAGTGACCTGGTGCGCCGTATGGCACAGGTCGCACAACCCGGTACCGCGCCTGGGCGCACCCGTCGCGGCCGTGGTCACCGCGATCCCGGTCACCCCTTCGTCCCGGCGTAGGACGAGGTAGCCGCGGGCGGGCGCCTTCGGATCGCGCCAGCCGAGGTAGTCCAGGTTCTCCCACGGCAGGACGTCGAAGTCCCGGGGCAGGGTCATCGCCTTGACGAGACTCCTGGACGAGTTGACGAAGGAGCGCCTGATCTCGTCGGCGCTGAGCGGCTCCACGGTGTACCTCCGGTGGTTCGTTGCGGCCACCAGGGAACCTTCCGCACCGCCCGGTCCGCAACTGATTAACCGCTTGCCTATGGCAACGACACGCCCCAGCCACTGAGCCGCCCAGGGATCTGCCGCGGAAGGTTTCTGTGACGACCGCGTAGCTAGGGGTAGACGAATCCGCCGCGGTCTGCCAAGTTGGAAGAAAGTTAAACTATTCCTCTGGGAGGCGGGCTGTATGTCCACTGGGTATTCCGAGCTCACCGGCGACTACACGATCGACACCGCGCACAGCAGGCTGGGTTTCGTCGCCCGGCACGCGATGGTGGCGAAGGTGCGCGGCGGCTTCGACGAGTTCGAGGGGTCGGCGCACCTCGACGGTGACAAGCCGGCGAACTCCTCGGCTCGGGTCACCATCCAGGCCAAGAGCATCGACACCCGCAACAAGCAGCGCGACGACCATCTGCGCAGCAACGACTTCCTCGACATGGACAACCACCCGGAGATCACCTTCGTCTCCACCGCGGTCGAGCCGACCGGCGACGACCACTTCAAGGTCTCCGGCGATCTCACCATCCGCGGCGTGACGAAGCCGGTCGACATCGACTTCGAGTACACCGGGACGGCGGTCGACCCGTTCGGCAACACCCGGGTCGGGCTCGAGGGTTCGGTCGTCCTCAACCGCAAGGACTTCGGCGTCAGCTGGAACGCGGCCATCGAGGGCGGCGGCGTACTCGTCAGCGAGAAGGTCACCCTGGAGATCGAGATCTCCGCCATCAAGAACACCTGACCGGTTCGCTCCCTCATCCGCCGCCGGGGTGATGGGGAAACGGCTTGGGAAGACCACGCCGTCGCGCTCCTCGACCCCGCGGGCCGAGGCTTGCCACCAGCGGCCGGCCGCCTGAGCCGGTCGCATCGACTGCGGTGGGTTTGTCGCGGTGAGGGTGCTGGGTTCGTCGCAATGCTGTCACGATCGCCGGTGGGCCTCTCTGGAGGCTGGTCCGTCACATTTGGTGCTGAGAGAATTTCAGTCAGTGCCGGACTAGGGCCAGGGGGTCCGCCGATGATCGACACCAGAGTGCACCGATGGCTGATGCCCCTCCTCGGGCGCCGGCGCCGCGGACGCCGCGCGCCGGAATCGTTTCGGCCGCGCGGGACGAGTTCCAAGGTCAGCCGCCTGGCCGCCCGGTACGACGGCGAGGTGGATGCCGCGCTGGAGCGGCTCTGGCCGAAGGCGCGGATCTACCACGATCGCGAGTTCACCCGGGACCGTGCGGACTTCCTGCTGGTGGTCCGCGGCCGCGGGGTGATGATCGAGACCAAGGTGAAGAGCGATCGCGGATTGTTCCGCGGGTCGACCTTGCCGCCGCTGCTCGATCGGCTGCAGCGGGACGGGCGGCGGCTGGTAGTACTACTGAACCAGGGTGATCCCACGCCGGCCCGTGAACTGGTCGCGGCCAAGCTCGGCGACAAGGCTCGGGTGATCGTGTGGTCCGGCCCGGCCGACGACGAGGCGCTGCAGGAGGCAGTCGAGTCGCTGCTGCAGCAGGCCAGCCGGCACGTCTGACCGACGAGACCGACGTGGTCGACGTGATGATCGACGGGACCGATTGCGCCCGGTACTACTAACGCCGGGCGCGGCGCGTCACTTGACCGCGTTGGCTGACGGAAGCTGACAGCGCGGGAGGGCAGGTGGCTGCTCTCCCGCGCTGCGAGTTGGCTCCGAACCGCGAGGTGTGTCCTTGACGGACAGCGGTTCGGAGTCGTTCAGGGGGTGCTGCCGGTCAGCACTTCACCGGGGGTTCTGCTCGGCACTTCACCGGGGGACTGCTCAGCACTTCACCGCGGTGGTGCGGCCGCCGTCGACGACCCAGCGGCCCTCGACCAGTTCGACCCGCATCTCGTCGAGCCAACGGGTCGGTGTCGAGGCCGGCAACACGCTCTTGCCCTTGGCGTCGACCGTGCGGGCCTTCTTGGTGTCATAACAGGCACGGACGATGACGCCGTCGGCAAGCAGAGCCCGCTTGGCCCAGAGCACGGTCGTGACGCCGGTGTTGTGCAGCCGCTTGGTGCGGTAGTACTTCGCTTGCTGGCTGATCGAGGTGAACAGATCGGACGTCATCACCGGAATGAGTTGCTTGGTCGACCTGCCGCCACTACGCATCATCACGTCGAACGCGACGCGGTAGTCGTAGTACGCGTTGACGACGGGATCATCCGACCGCACCGAACCACCCGAGCCGTCCGCACCACTGGCGACCGGGTCGATCAGTCCATGCTTGGACGCCTTCTGAGCGCCGGGCGACGACGCGGCCACGTCGGCGGACTTGTCGTTACCGCAGCCCGCGAGCATCAGGACCGGGATCAGCGTGGCGGTCACCACCAGGTTCTGAATGCGCATGTTGTCCGAACCTCCTGTCGGGCGCGGCACTGCCGCTCGCGCCCACCGGCACTGACCGTGTAACGCCCTGACACGCACGGTGGTCACTGTGAGCTAGATCACACCCGCCCTTTCTGCCGGGGTACTGCACGCGGTTTAGCTCCCTGGCCGGATGCCCTCCGCCCACCTGCTGAGCAGACCGTGAAGGCGGAGCCTGGGCACGGTGAGACTGGATGGGTCGAGGTTGAGTGGTGGGTGCGATCGGATCGGTGGAGGTTGGGATGGACGCACTGGAACGGCTTCGGGGGTTGTGTTTGGCGTTGCCGGAGACCACTGAGCGGTTGAGCCATGGGGAGCCGACCTGGTTTGTGCGGGACAAGAAGACGTTTGTGATGTTTGCCGATCAGCACCATGACGACCGGACCGGGTTTTGGTGTGCGGCTCCCGAGGGGGCGCAGGAGTCCTTGATCGCGGGCGATCCGGAGCACTTCTTTCGGCCGCCGTACGTTGGTCATCGGGGGTGGCTTGGGGTGTATCTCGATGTGGATGGGGTGGACTGGGGTCACCTTGCGGAGATCGTTGAGGATGCCTATCGGCAAGTTGCGCCGAAGAGTCTGATTGCGCGGTTGGACGAGGGGTAGTCGGTCACGGAGTTAGGGCTGGGAGTTGCTCCTGGTGGGCCGTGGGGGGAGTCGTCGGTTGGGAGTTCTTCGCTTGGTGGAGGGCGTCGGTAGGGTGGCGCGGTGAGTGAGATTGCGGAGAGGTCGGGG
This sequence comes from Kribbella sancticallisti, assembly GCF_039530625.1. Taxonomy (NCBI): domain Bacteria; kingdom Bacillati; phylum Actinomycetota; class Actinomycetes; order Propionibacteriales; family Kribbellaceae; genus Kribbella; species Kribbella sancticallisti. Next base: position 22,874 of record NZ_BAAAOS010000022.1, read on the forward strand.
GCGGAGCGGGAGCCGGTGGGGGAGATGACGCCGGGCAAGGGGATCAGCGAGAAGGTGGCTATCGGGCTGGTGTTCGGTAGTTCGGCGGCGGTCCTGGTGCTCGAGTTGGTGGCGTTGCGGTTGGTGGCGCCGTATCTCGGGTTGACGTTGGAGACGAATACCGCCGTCATCGGGGTCGCGCTGGCTGCTATCGCGACCGGGGCGGCGATGGGTGGGAAGTTCGCCGACGCGGTGCCGCCGACGAAGACGCTTGGGCCGTTGGTGATGTTTGGCGGGGCGTTGGTGTTGCTGATTCTTCCCGTCGTGCGGTGGACCGGTGAGGCGGTTCGGGGGTCGGCGGGGGATGCGGTGTTCTTGGCCGTCGCGGTGGCCTTGTTCGTGCCGGCGTCGCTGTTGGCGGCGGTGACTCCGATGGTGACGAAGCTGCGGCTGTCGACGTTGAGTCAGACGGGAACAGTCGTCGGGCGGCTGTCGGCGTACGCGACGGTGGGCGCGATCGTGGGCACTGTGCTGACCGGGTTCGTGTTCGTCGCGAAGGTGCCGACCAGCACGATCGTGCTCTGTCTCGGCGGGCTGCTGGTGGTAGCCGGCGCCGTGCTGACGATCTTCTTCCGTGGTCTCCGAGCGGCTGCACGCCCGCTGGTGATCGCGTTGATCGGGACCGGCCTGACCGTTGTGGCGCCGAAGCCCTGTGAAGTGGAGACCGCGTACCACTGCGCCCGGATCGAGAAGGACCCGAACAGGGCCAGCGGGCGCACCCTGTACCTCGACCAGTACCGGCACTCCTACGTCGATCTCAACGACCCGACCTATCTCGAGTTCGAGTACATCAAGGACTACGCGGCCGCGATCGACGCACACTGGCCGGGAGCCGAGCCGCTGCGGGCGTTGCATGTCGGCGGCGGTGGGCTGACCATGCCGCACCTGTTGCTGAAGACCCGGCCGGGCACTGACAACAAGGTGTACGAGATCGACCCCGGCGTGATCGAGTTGGACAAGGCCGAGTTGGGTGCCAAGCCCGGGCCCGGGCTCGACATCCAGATCCGCGACGGGCGGCTCGGAGTACGGTCTGAGCCCACGGACAGCCGGGATCTGGTCATCATGGACGCGTTCGGTGGGGTGGCCGTGCCGTGGCACCTGACCACGCGGGAGGTCGTCTCCGACGTACGGCGGGTCCTCGCGCCGGACGGGCTCTATCTGGTGAACGTGATCGACTTCGGCCCGCAGCGATTCGCGAAGGCGGAGGCGCGGACCCTCGCGGCCGAGTTCCCGCATGTCGCGGTCGTCTCCCGGGAGGGCGCGTTCGACGGCCGGACCGGCGGCAACTTCGTCCTGGTCGGATCGGACCAGCCGATCGACGCGGCGGCGCTGCGGCAACGCCTCGCGGGCCGCTCGGAACTGCTCGGCGACACCGCGGCGGTGCGGGAGTTCGCCGGCGACGGACCGCTGCTGACGGACGACTACGCGCCGGTAGACCAGCTGCTCACCCCCTTCCAGAGCTGAGACGCGGCGCCGTTGGAGTTGTGGAAGCCGCCGAAGGCTTGTTGCATGAGCACATGCACCCACGCGCAGGTCAGCCCGCCCAGCCCGAGGACCTCGTCGACGTCGACGCGTTGCTCGCGGCCTACGACGGGATCACCCCGGACGTCGAGAACCCCGCCCAGAAGGTCGTCTTCGGTACGTCGGGCCACCGCGGCTCGAGCCTCGACGGCGCCTTCAACGAGGCGCACATCCTGGCCATCACCCAGGCCATCTGCGAGTACCGCGCGGGTGAGGGCACCACAGGACCTCTGCTGGTCGGGCGAGACAGTCACGGTCTATCCGAGCCAGCCTGGCGGACCGTGCTCGAAGTACTGGCCGGCAATGACGTGCAGACCCTCGTGGACAGCGCCGACCGGCTCACCCCGACCCCCGGCGTGTCGCACGCGATCCTCCGGCTGAACCGGGGCGCTGGCGCCGGTGCCGACGGCATCGTCATCACCCCGAGCCACAACCCGCCGCGCGACGGCGGCATCAAGTACAACCCGCCCCACGGCGGCCCCGCCGACTCCGACGCCACTGGCTGGATCGCGGCCCGGGCGAACGAACTGATCGCCGGCGGCAACCGCGACGTACGGCGCAAGCCGTTCGAGGCGGCGCGAGGCCAGGCCGGGGAGTACGACTTTCTCGGTCACTATGTCGACGACCTGCCCTCGGTGCTCAACCTCGATGTGATCCGCTCCGCGGGGGTCCGGATCGGCGCGGACCCGCTGGGCGGCGCGAGCGTGGACTATTGGGCGGCGATCGCGGAGCGGCATCGCCTCGACCTGACGGTGGTGAACCCGCGGCTCGACCCGACCTGGTCCTTCATGACGCTCGACCACGACGGCAAGATCCGGATGGACTGCTCCTCGCCGTCGGCGATGGCCTCGCTGGTCGCGCAGAAGGACAAGTACGACGTGGCGACGGGCAACGACGCGGACTCCGACCGGCACGGCATCGTCACGCCCGACGCTGGGCTGATGAACCCGAACCACTACCTGGCCGTCGCGATCTCCTACCTGTTCGCGAACCGCCAGTGGGGTCCGGACGTCGCCGTCGGCAAGACGCTGGTGTCGTCGACGCTGATCGACCGGGTGGTCGCGGATCTCGGCCGTCGGCTGTGGGAGGTGCCGGTCGGCTTCAAGTGGTTCGTGCCCGGGCTGATCGACGGATCGGTCGGGTTCGGTGGTGAGGAGTCGGCGGGCGCGAGCTTCCTGCGCTTCGACGGCACGGTCTGGACCACCGACAAGGACGGCATCCTGCTTGCGCTGCTGGCGAGCGAGATCACCGCGGTGACGGGCGAGACCCCGTCGCAGGCGCATGCCAAGCTGGTGGAGAAGTTCGGCGCCTCGGCGTACTCGCGGGTGGACGCGCCGGCGACGCGCGAGCAGAAGGCGAAGCTGTCCGCGCTGTCGGCCGAGGCGGTGACGGCGACCGAGTTGGCGGGGGAGCCGATCCTGGACCGGATGACCAGCGCGCCGGGCAACGGCGCGGCGATCGGCGGACTGAAGGTGACCACCGAGTCCGCGTGGTTCGCGGCGCGCCCGTCCGGCACCGAGGACCTCTACAAGATCTACGGCGAGTCGTTCAAGGGCGAGGACCACCTCGCCGAGGTCTTCGCCGAGGCTCGCGAGGTCGTCTCCACAGCACTCGAGGCCTAGCGGACGAAGGCGTCTACCAACCGTTCCAGATCCGCGGCCGGGTCGTTGGTGAGGCCGCTGTGGATCGGGCCGGGGTGGACGACCGTACTGCGGGGCGCCGCGAGCCAGCGGAAGCGTTCGCCGATCCGGGTGGCTGCCGCCGGGCCGCCGTCCGGGTCGCCCGCGCAGATCGCGCGGATGTGCTCCAGCGACGCGCAGACCACGTCCACGTCGACAGCCGGGTCGAGCGCCCGCAACCGCAGCGGGTCGACGTCCCACGACGCGCCGAGGAAGTCGAGCGACCGGCAGTAGAGCACCGCGCCCACGTTGACGAACTCGCCGCGGTGGATGCGGGGCGCCGCGCGGAGGATCACGTAGTCGAAGGGCACCAGGTTCACCGCGCACCACCCGGCAGCCACGCGGACCGGTCGGCGAGCCGTGCCGTCAGATGACCGAGGTACCGCTCCCGGTCTCCGTCGGCGATCCACTCGTCCGGAACCAGCGCGATCACCTCGGTCAGCAGGCCGGGGGTGATCATCGCCGCCAGTTCCGCATCCACCGCCGGTACTGCGGACGCGCTGTCGCGGAACACGTGGTCCGTCGCGTCGTACCGGAGTCCGGTGAACTTCTCGGCGGACATCCAGGAGTGGTGGAAGTACAACGCGGCTCCGTGGTCGATCAGCCAGAGTTCCTTGTGCCAGACGAGCAGGTTCGTGTTGCGCCAGGAACGGTCCACGTTGGCGACGTACGCGTCCAGCCAGAGGATCTTGGCCAGGGTGGCGTCGTCCGGTTTGCCGCTGGAGCCGTCGTAGCCGAACGAGCCCGGCAGGAAGTCGACCGCCAGGTTCAGTCCGGCGCTGCGGATCAGCAGGTCCTGGATCTCCTCGTCCGGCTCGGACTTGCCGATCGCCGGATCGAGCCGCATCAGTTTCAGTTCCGGCACCCGCAGGCCGAGCCGGCGGAACAGTTCGCCGACGATCACCTCGGCGACCAGCGCCTTCGGGCCCTGCCCGGCGCCGTGGAACTTGAGCACGTAGGTGCCGAGATCGTTGCCTTCGACAACTCCCGGCAGGGATCCACCTTCGCGGAGCGGCAACACGTACCGGGTGGCGGTGACGATCGGCAGACTCACCCGGCAGAGCCTAGTGCAGCAGTCCGGGCCGCCGACCGTTTGGGGCTCGGGTACCACGGTTGGCAGCCGAGAGAGGAGAAACCTTGAGCCACCCGTCCATGGGCGTCGAGGAAGAGTTGCTGCTGGTGTCGGCCAGCGGCCGTCCCCTGCCGCGCAGCAAGGCTGTCGCAGCGGATGCCGAAGGGATCGATGTCGAGCTCGAACTCACCAGGGCCCAGGTCGAGATCAACTCACCGGTCTGCACCAGCTCCGGTGAGCTGCGACGCGAACTGACCCGGATGCGCTCGAAGCTCGCGGAGGCCGCCGCCGAGGAGGGTGCGCGGTTGCTCGCGATCGCCGCGCCGCCGCACGGCGAGGCAGCTCAGCTGGTGACCAAGAAGGCGCGCTACCAGGAGATGGCGGCGCGCTACGGCCTGCTGGCTCGCGAGCAGGCGGTCTGCGGCTGCCACGTGCACATCGACGTACCGGACAAGGAAGGGGCCATCCGGGTCAGCAACCACCTCAGGCCGTGGTTGCCCACGCTGCTGGCGCTCACGGCCAATTCGGCCATCTACTTGGGCACTGACACCGGCTTCTCCAGTTGGCGGTCGATCATGTGGTCTCGCTGGCCCTGCTCCGGCCAACCGCCGTACTTCGAATCCGCCGAGCACTATGACGCGCTGGTCGCGATGCAGCTCGCGACCGGCAGCATCATGGACGAGCGGATGGTCTACTGGGACGTCCGGCCCTCCACCCATCTGCCGACGGTGGAGGTGCGCGTCAGTGACGTGCCGTTGACCGTCGACGAGACAGTGCTGCTGGCGACGCTCGTGCGCGCCCTGGCGATGACGGCGCTCGACGATGGCGGTCTAGGCCCGAAGCTGGAGCCGGAGGTACTGCGTGCCGCGTACTGGCTCGCCGCTCGTGACGGCTTGTCCAACGACGGCCTGGACGTCTTCAAGGCGCGGCCGATACCGATGACGGAACTGCTGGGCTCACTCGAGCGGCATGTGGCCCCTGCTCTCCAGGAGCTCGGTGAAACCGACATGGTCGCGGAGACCTTGCAGCGCGTGCTCAAGGAGGGCAACGGCGCAGTCAAGCAGCGGCAAGCCTTCCAGGCAGGGGAAGACATCGTCAGCCTGACCGAGGTCAAGCTCTAACGACTTCAGAGGCGGGCGGGCGACTCACAGGGGAGCCTCCCGCCCGCCTCTGCAAGGTCAGGATTCAAGGAATCAGGACCTGAGGAAGTCCTCGAGCCCGTGCAGATCGTCGGTGTTGACGTGGTCGACGCCGGCCGCGACCAGTTCGGACCAGAGCGCCTCTCGAGCGGCTCCAGGAGTGTCAGGAGTTGCCCAGAAGCGGACCCGGTAGCCCGCGTGATGCGCCGTGGTCACGATCTCCCGCAACTTGGCCCGCTCGTTCGCCGGGAACGCTCCGACGCCGGTCCAGGTGAAGTGGTTGGTCCAGTTGTCGCTCACCAGCGGCATCAGCGAGGCCGGGAGCTTGGAGTTCAGGTCGGCCAGCCGGCCGTCGTAGCCGGCGTACCGGACCTTCTGCGCCTTCAGTACGTCGAGCGGCCGGTTGCCGCTGATCACCGAGGTGACGGCGCCGCGGAGGGTGCGGCCGTCGGCGAAGATCGTGCTGATCCCGCGGTACTCCGTCAGCGCCTTGTCGATCGCCGCGTACGTCGTCGGGCCGTCGCTCTTGATGTCGATGAGCAACTGGAAGTCCCGGCCGTGCCGGTAGACCTGGCCGTGGTTCTTCCGGACCTGGTCGGCCAGCGGCTTCAGGTAGAGGCTCTCCAGCGTGCGGCCCGGTACTGCGTCCTCCAGGTCGTGCGCGACGCGAAGCTCGCCGTCGATGAGCCAGACGTCCGCCTCGACGCTGTTGAACCCGCGGTCGAGGGCGTCCTGCAGCGGACGCCGGTGCTCGTAGTCGTTGTGCGCGTGGGCGGCCGGGAGCGCGCGGATCGCCGGAGCGTCGTACGCGCGGGGGAGCCGGAAGCCGGTGTCGCGCGCGACCGTCCGGAGCCGATCCGGGTAGTCCGTGATGATCCCGTCGACGCCCTTGTCGATCAGCGACCGCATGGTGGCCGGGTCGTCCACGGTCCACGGCACGACCTTCATCCCGGCGCGGTGGGCCGAGCGGACCATGTCGGTGGTCACGTACGGCCGGTATGCCGGGTCGGTGACCTTGCCGTCCTGCGGGAATCCGTGCACCGGGGAGATCGCGTCGGCGTCGAAGGATTTCGTCGCCTTCACCAGGTCGCCGCCGAAGTCGTCGATGTCGAGCCCGCCGAGCCACGGGGACTTGCCCGGCTGGCCGGTCTGCAGGAAGTCGTAGTTCGTCAGTGCCACGATCGGCAGTTCCGGGGCCACCTCGCGGAACCGCATCAGGGCGCCCCAGTCGAAGCTCTGGATCGTCACCTGGCGGCTGATCCGGGCCTTGCGGATCTCCGCGGCGACCACCTGGACGAACTGCTCGCGCGGCGCGGTCTCGGACGGTGCGCCGGCTTCCACCTTGGTCTCGATGTTCAGCTTCACGCCGTTCGCGTGGTACCGGTGGACCAGCTCGAACACGTCCCGCAGTTCCGGCATCCGGGCGCCCGGGTCGGGAGTCTGGCCGGGATGCGCGGGCTGGGTCAGCGTGCCGCAGTCCAGTTGCTTGACCTGCTTCAGCGACAGCGTCTTGATGAACTTGCCGACATACGGGTACTCCGGGTCGCCGGCCGTGTAGGGCGCGGTGTCCCTGCACTTGGTGCCGCTGACCTTGCGGTCGTGGGTGACGACGGCGTACCCGTCCTCGGTGATCTGGACGTCGAGTTCGAGCGTGCTGACGCCGATCTCGAGGCCGTGCGAGAACGAGGCGATCGTGCTCTCGACCGTCAGGCCGAGGCCGCCGCGGTGGGCCTGGATGTCGAAGTCGCGGCCGCGGCCGGCGCCGGCGGGCAGCGCGATCAGGGTCTGACCGAGCAGACCGGTGGCGAGGGCGAGCGGGAGCAGCGCGCGGGGGAGGCGGCGCATGAGGGGTTCCCTTCGTCGGGGCAGGAGGGCGGTTGGCGCCGATGGTGTCCCGCTCGGGGATACCCCGGCCCTCGCGAAGGTAACCGAAAAGAGGCCGAATGGTGACCCCTCGCTGTCGATCTACTCGTATTGCAGTGCCTCCAGCGGGTTGAGCCGGGCGGCACGGCGGGCCGGCCAGATCGCCGCGAAGATCCCGACCACCACCGAGACGACGGCGAAGATGACGAGTTGTCCGGTGGGAACGGCGAAGCTGATCTCGTCCAGCCTGGCCGCCAGCAGCAGCGCCAGGCCGAGGCCGAGCAGGATCCCGATCAGCGCACCGATCAATGCCGTGATCACGCTCTCGTGCCGGATCATGCGCTTCACCTGCCGCCGGGTCAGCCCGATCGCCCGGAGCATGCCCAGTTCGCGGGTGCGCTCGAACACCGTCAGCACCAGCGTGTTGACGATGCCGAACAGGCTCACCAGCACGGACAGCGCGAGCAGCACGTAGAGCACGTTCAGCAGGCTCTTGACGCTGTCCGACTGGGCCGCCTTGAACTGCTCGCGGGTCTGCGCCTTCGCGTTCGGGAAGGTCGACAGCGCCGACTCGAGCGCGGCCGTGTTGGCGGCGGTGACGCCGCCGTCCATGGTGAGGAAGGTGTAGATGTTCAGCGGCTGCGGATTGGTCGCGTCGAACGTCGGCGTCGAGATCGTCACGTTGCCGAAGGGCGATCCGCCGGCGGGTGGTGTGAAGATTCCCCGCACGGTCAGTTGCAAGGTCCGGCCCGTGACGGTGGTCATCCCGAACTGCGAGCCGAGCCGCAGGCCGTGCTCCTCCGCGTAGGCGTCGTCCAGGATCGCGCCGTCGGTCCCCAGTTCCCTCAGGCTTTCCTGAGACCCACTCTGCCAGTCGAACCGGAGCACGGTCGGTGCCTCGGTGTCCACCGCCGTGATCGGGATCGTCTCGCCGAACGCCTGTCCCTGGCCACCGCGCACGCTGGAAGCCGCCTGTACTCCGGGCACCCGCGCCACGGCGGCCGCCACCGCCGGTGGGAGCGGGCTGAAGTTGTTCTGGGCGGCGATCGCGTAGTCCCCGCTGAAGATCCGGTCGACGGCGTCCTCGAACGGCCTGATGATGCCGGCCCCGAGCGTCGCCACCATCGTGACCAGGGCGAGCCCGATCATCAGCGCGGCCGCTGTCGACGCCGTCCGGTGCGGATCGCGCCGGCTGTTCTGCCCGCCGATGCCCACCGCCGGCCGGTCGGTCAGGACACCGGGGAACTCGGCCGGCCACTCGGGCTGCCAGGACGTGAGCCGGCGGCGTACCGCCATCGCGGCCACGATCACCAGCAGGACGGGGTTGAGGACCGCGCCGAGCACCAGCCCGCCGATCCGCTTCGGTGCGGAACCCGGACCCCAGAAGCCGCGGCGCAGCAGCCAGTACGGCAGCATGAACAGGGGCCAGGCCAGGATGGTGAGCACGAGCACCGACCAGCGGGCGACCGGATCGGAGGCGATCGCGAGCGGCCGCACCAGTCGCGCGGCGAACAGAGCCATCCCGATGAAGATCAGCAGGACACCGATCGCCAACGCGGCCAGCAGGTTGCCGGTGCTCAGGCCGTCGACGAACAGACCGGCGACCACCAGCGCGACACCGACGACGGTGAGCAGAGCGGCGCCCAGCCCGCGGTACCGGTTGAGGCGTCCCGGCGGGAGTTTCGCGCCCTCGCGCACCGCTGCGATCGGGGGCACCCGGGTGGCTCGCCACGCCGGCCGCAGGCTGGCCAGCAACGTGACCAGGACGCCGACGGCCAGCGCGACCACCACCGTTCGGGTCCGGAAGACCAACCCGTTGTTCGGCAACGCCAGCCCGGCGGCGTCGAAGATCTTGAACAGGCCGGTGGCGATCGCGAGCCCGAGGAACAGTCCGGCGACAGCGGCCACCAGGCCGGTCACCAGCGCTTCGAGGACGACCGAGTTCAGCACCTGCCGACGGGACGCGCCGAGGGTTCGCAGGGTGGCGAACTCGCGGGTCCGCTGGGCGATCGTGATCGACAGCGAGTTGGCGATCACGAACGATCCGACGAACAACGCGATCCCACCGAAGACGAGCAGGAAGGTCCGGAAAAAGGACAGGAAGCTGCTTGTGCCCTCGGCGTCCTGGGCCGCCTGGTCGTCGGCCGAGCGCACCTCGGCGGTCGGGGGCAGGATCTTCCGGACGGCGTCGATGAGTTGCTGGGGCGAGGTGCCGTCCTTGGCCTTCAGCAGGATCTGGTCCAGCTTGCCGGGCTTGTCGAACAACTCCTGGGCGGTCGGGAGCAGGAAGCCCGCCAGGGTCGCGCCGCCGATCGACGACACCGAACCGAACTCGACCAGCCCGGAGATCCGCATCCGGCGGACCTCGCCCCGGGCCTGGACGCCGATCGTGTCGCCGGGGGAGAACCCCTTCTTCTGCGCCGTCTGGGTGTCGATGACGACCTCGTCGGCCGCCGGCCAGTCGCCGCGCACCAGCGCGAGCGTGTTGAACTCGGGCAGGTCCGGACTGACGCTGAAGCCGAGGTTGGGCGAACCGCCGAACACGACTGCCTTGCCGTCCCGCCCGATCAGTTGGACCTCACCCGAGACCGCCGCGTCCGCGGTCCCCACCTCGGGCAGGGCGGTCACCTCGGCCAGCAGCGAGTCGTCGAAGGACGGTGCGAGCGCGGTACCGTCCTCCGGTACGTCGAACGCCGTCTTGCCGGTGATCGCGGCGTCGGTGTTCTTGTAGCTCTCGGAGAAGATCGAGTCGAAGGCGGACGTGATCGAGTCGGTCAGCACGTACGTGCCGGACACCAGTGACACCCCGAGGACGACGCCGATCGCGGTCAGTGCCGTGCGCAGCTTGCGGCCGAGCAGGCCGCGCAGCGCGAACCGGATCATTGCAGGTCCAGCGAGTCGATGATCTGCAGGATCTCGTGCTGGTCGGTCCGGCCGGTCTCCTTCACGATCTCGCCGTCGGCCAGGTAGAGGACCCGGTCGGCCATCGCGGCCGCCTTGGCGTCGTGGGTCACCATCACGGTGGTCTGGCCGTACTCGTCGACCGACCCGCGCATCAGCTGGAGGATCTCGCCGCTGGTCCGGGAGTCGAGGTTGCCCGTCGGCTCGTCGGCGAAGATCACCGTCGGCCGGGACACCAGCGCCCTGGCGATCGCGACCCGCTGCTGCTGGCCACCGGACAGTTCTGCCGGCCGGTGGGTCAGCCGGTCGGCCAGGCCGACCCGCGCGACGAGCTCGTCGAAGTACGCCGGCTCGACCTTCTCGCCGGCGATCGTCAGCGGCAGCAGCACGTTGTCCCGGGCGGTCAGCATCGGCAGCAGGTTGAAGAACTGGAAGATGAAGCCGATGTGCCGGCGGCGCAGCTTGGTCAGGTCGTCGTCGCCGAGGCTGGTGATCTCGGTGCCGCCCACCTGCACCGACCCCGACGTCGGCTTGTCCAGCCCGGCCAGGATGTGCATCAGCGTCGACTTGCCCGAACCCGACGGACCCATCACCGCGGTGAGCCGGCCGGCCGCGATCCGCACGCTCACGCCGCGCAGCGCGTTGACCGCCGTGTCCCCCTCGCCGTACACCCGTTTGACGTCGTCCGCGACGACCACCGTCGCCTGACCATTCTCTTGCCCCTCCATGCCGATCGCCCCTCCCGGCTGATCAGCGGCCCCCCAGCAGCCGACCCAATGCCATCGAGTCTGCGCGCGTCCGGCTGATCCCGATAGAGGGTTTTCCCCCGCTACACCCTTAGATCCAGCCGCGGCGGGCAGCGTGGAAGCCGAGTTGGAGGCGGGTGTCGGCCGCGACCAGGTCCATCAGGGCGCGGACCCGGCGCTGGACCGTGCGCATGGACAAGCCGAGCTGGTTGGCCACGGCCTGGTCGGTGAGGCCGGCCAGCAGGAGGCCGAGGATGCGGGCATCCAGCTCCGGCAGACCCTCGGCGGTCGGGTTCTCGATGGCGCCGTCGGTGCCGAGGACCAGCGGCAGGCCGTCACGCCAGACCCGGTCGAACAGTGCGATCAAGGCGTCGAGCATGCCGCTGCGATGCACGATCAAGGCGCCGATACTGCGCTCGGACCCCGACAGCAGGGGGACCAGCGCGATCCGGCGATCCACGATCAGCATCCGGATCGGCAGCTCCTGGACCACCCGGACCTGCTCGCCGGCCTTCAGCGAGTCCGATGCCGCGGCGAAGAACCCGGGGCGCTCGAAGGAGCTGCGCTCGATCATCACCCGGTATTGAACCCCACGAGTGACAGCGGCGTCCTCCTCGGTGTTCTCCTCGGCCGCGACGACCGCGATCTCGGCCTTGACGAAGCCCAGCACCTCCTCCCGCGCTGCCATCTGGAGCTGCGCGAACCGCTGCCCGACTGCCTTCGCGCCCCGGACGACGTCCACCACGTCACTGACGGACCGATCGGTGTCGGTACCGCGGTAGACCTCGGTGAGCGACTCGATCTCCTGCTGGGCGCGGCGCAGTTCCTCCTCCCGCTGGACCGCCAGCGCCGCGAGCGCAACGGACGGCGGCGACGCGACGTACCGGTCGGTGCCGCCGCTGGAGCGAGCCGCGAGGCCGAGCGTCTCCAGTGCCGCCAGCGAGCGGGCCGCCTCGATCGGGTGGCAGTCCAGACGCGCGGCCAGCCCGGCGGCGTCGTACGACGGCACCTCGACCAGGGCGCGATAGGCGAGTTCTTGGGAGTCGTCCAGTCCGAGCACGTCGAGCACATTGCCTCCCTGACGACCCCTGCGGTCTTCCAGACAGCTGGCGGATATCGGAATTGTCGCAATCTTGCCAGCAGCCCGGCCACTTTCGCTGGCGGTTTTGCGATGGACTACGGCGCAGTCCGTCCCCATTCCCCGAAGGTGGTCCCGATGGTTCACCGGTTCCTGGTCGGCGCTGCGGCGACCGCGCTACTGACCTCAGTTCTTGTCCCGGCGACGGCCGCGCCAAACCCGGTCGCCGCCGGCCAGCCGAAACCCACGCTCCCCGTCCAGGTGGACAGCGCGAAGGTCGTCACGCTGCTCACCGGCGACAAGGTCCAGTTGACCCCGGCCGGTGAGGACCGCAGCAGCGTTCGCTTCCTCCCGGCCGACCCGGCCGCCGCCGGGTACGCGACCCGCACGGTCGGCAAGGACCTGTACGTCGTACCGGACAGCGCGGCCAAGCTCGTCCACCGCGGCCAGGTCGACGAGGCGCTGTTCAACGTCAGCGCCCTGGTTCGCCAAGGCTTCGACGACGCGTCCACCGATCGCATCCCCGTGATCGCCACTTACAAGCCGACTGCGCGGTCCGCGACCCAGCAGGTCGTGCCCTCCGGGTCGACTCGGACGCGAGCGCTTCCGTCCGTCGGCGCCGCGGCTCTGCGCACCGAGAAGAACCGTGCCCGGGATACCTGGAAAGCACTCACTTCACCGAGCGACCCGGCCGGACGGGAGGTGGACAAGATCTGGCTCGACGCCAAGGTGCGCAAGACCCTCGACCAGAGCGTCCCGTACGTCGGCGCGCCGCGCGCCTGGCAGGCCGGGTTCGACGGCGCGGGCACCACGGTCGCAGTACTGGACTCCGGGGTGGATGCGGATCACCCGGATCTGGCCGGAGCGGTCAAGGCGCAGAAGAACTTCACCGACAGCCCGGACGTCTCCGACCACGACGGCCACGGCACCCACACGTCGTCGACGGTCGCCGGCCGAGGTGTCGCCTCGAACGGCCGCAACAAGGGTGTCGCGCCGGGAGCCCAGTTGCTGTCGGGCAAGGTGCTGAACGACTACGGCAGCGGTGACCTGTCCTGGATCATCGCCGGGATGGAGTGGGCCGTCGCCGAGGGCGCCGATGTGATCAGCATGAGCATCGGCACCTCCGAACCGGTCGACTGCACCGACCCGATGGCGGCCGCGGTGGACCGGATCAGCGCGGCGTCGGGCGTGCTCTTCGTCGTGGCCGCAGGCAACCTCTACGGACCGGCCGAGACGATCAGCAGCCCGGGCTGCGCCGCCTCCGCCCTGACGGTGGCCGCGACCGATCTGACCGGCTCCACGGCCGACTTCTCCAGCCGCGGTCCGGTGATGGGCAACCACGCGGTCAAACCGGACATCGCCGCGCCGGGCGTCGACATCACCGCCGCACGAGCAGGCGGTCGCGGCGACGCGGCGTACACGGACATGAACGGCACCTCGATGGCGACGCCCCACGTCGCCGGAGCGGCCGCGATCCTCAAGCAGCAGCACCCGGACTGGACCGGTCAGCAGTTGAAGTCCGCGTTGCAGAGCACAGTTCGCTCGGCGTCGACGGCCGGTGTTTACGACCAGGGTGCGGGTGAACTCGATGTCGCCAATGCGATCAGGCAGCAGATTACCGGGCCGGGCACTGTGGATCTCGGCACCTTCGCCTGGCCACACCTGCCGTCGGAGCAGGTCACCAAGCAGTTGAGCTACACGAACTCCGGCACGACCGCGGTGACGCTGCGCTTCACCGGCGACATCCGCGGCAACAACGGCAAACCGTTGCCCAAGGCAGCCGTCCGGTTCGGCGCGACGTCGCTGACGGTCCCGGCCGGCAAGTCCGCGAGCCTCCCGCTGATCGTCAACCCGGCCGCCAAGCTCGACTACGGCCTGTACGGCGCGGTCAGCGCCCGCGTGGTTGCCACTGGCAACGACGGACGCACGATCGTCACGCCGGTCGGCTTCTACCTCGAGCCGCAGCATGTCGACGTCACCTTCAAGGTGATCGACCGCAACGGCAAGCCGGCCTCCTCGATCACCGCACTGGACGTGTTCGACCTGGACAGCATCGCCGCCCAGCGGATCGGCTTCGACGGAGCCGACCAGACCCTGCACCTGCGCGCCGGAACCTACTCACTGGCGGCCGTGGTCGCCACGGACGGTGCCGACGGGTTCGTCGAGTCCTTCGCGTTCCTCGGCGATCCCGAGATCACGCTGAAGGGCAACACCACCATCACCTACGACGCCCGCAAGGCCGCCCAGGCGAAGGTGACCACCGACCGCCCGAGCGTCAAGCAAGGCGGCAGCCTGACCTACGGCAGGGTGATCGACGGCTGGGTGCTGACCGGAACGAACAGCTTCACCGACCGGGTGAAGGCGGTGTACCTCGCCGACACGACGACGAAGGCTCGGCGCGGCACGTTCGAGGTAGTGGAGGGATGGCAGTACAGGTCACCCGGCGGGGAGCCCTCGCCGTACCTCTACAGCCTGGCGTTCACGCACGCCAAGGAGATCAAGGGCGGCGTCGACCACCGGGTGCGCGATCGTCAACTCGCCTCCATCGACGCCACCTACTACACGCCCGGCAAGGCGGCCACCTACTCGGAGTACGTCGATGTGTGGCGGCCGTGGAGTCTCAACCTGATCCCGACGGGCAGTCGGGGTTCGGTGGCCGCGCCGACGCGCGTGGAGCACCTGGTGACGGCGGAACGAGACACCAAGGTCAGCCAGATGGTCGGTCACAGCGACGCGATGTCCTGGCCGTTCGCGACCCTGATGACGTCGAGCGCGAAGGTTTACAAGCCGGGTAGCCGGCACACCGAGACCTGGTGGAAGGCGGGTCTGCGCCCGGGCATGCTCCGCGACCAGATGACCGGTCTGGCCAAGGTCCCGGCGGCTCGCACCGGCAACAGTGTCTGGAGCAACTTCCCGGCGTGGTCCGACACGCAGCCCGGCCACTTCGCGATGCAGGGCTTCCTGGACCTCGGCGGGACGGAGTTGCTGGCCGACGGCGTCTCACTCGGCCAGTACGGGTTCTACGGCCAGGGGTTCTGGGACGTGCCGGCGGAGGCCACCGACTTCGAGTTGATCTACCACCTGAACCACTGGCAGCGCACCGGCTACACCTGGGAGTCGCCCACCGACGCCGAGACCCGGTGGCGGTGGCGTGGGTCCGCGGCGGACTCGGGCAAGCCGTTGCCGCTGCTCTTCCCGGACTACGACCTCGCCGTCGACGCGAACGACCGGGCGCCGAAGGTGAAGGACTACCCGATCTCGATCACGGTCGGCGCGGGGGAGTGGTACCAGCCCGGCCAGATCACCTCGGCCCGGGTCCAGGCGTCGTACGACGACGGCGCGAACTGGGTCGACGTACCGGTCACGAACAGCGGCGGCAAGGTGGTCGCGTCGGTCGACAACACGCTGGCGACCGACTTCGTGACGCTGAAGGTCGAGGTTGCCGACGCGAACGGCAAGGCGGTCACGCAGACCCTCAAGCGTTTCTACGGAATTCGCTAGAAAGCGAACAGCCGGGTCCTCGCACGAGGACCCGGCTGTCCGGAAGAGTGGTGGTGCCGGACCGGGAAGCGCCTCACGGCGCGTGGCCGCTCGTAGCGGCTAATTTTGGGACCCGGGGCTACCGCGGCCCGACACCTCCATCAGTGTAACGGGTGCCCAAACCCCTTGTCCTGTTGAGATGTCACGCATCGGACGCCGATAACACCTCGCTTGTCAGGATGCAAGTACCGCACGGAAACCGGCAGAACTACCAGAGTTGACCGGCGCGCTCGCTGCGCGCGGCGACCTGCAACTGGTCCGCCAGCTCGATCAGCCGGGAGGCGGACCGGACCTGCTCGTGCCCGTCGTCGGCCAGATGCGCCCGGCCGGTCGCCACGATCCGCGCGAACGCCGCGGCCCGGTCCAGCGTGGTGGCGAAATCACCCGTCGCCACGCCCCGCAGTACGGCGTCGACCATGTCCTTCACCTCGGTCGGCCCGGGTGGCTCGGCGACCCCCGCGACGACGGCGTGCACCTCGGCGTACTTGCGGCCGGTGTCGTACTCCCGGGAAACGTCCTCGGGGGCCGTGTGCACCCACGAGCGCAGCAGGTAGAGCCGCCAGAGCGTGCCCGGCAGCGAGTCGGCGGGAGCGTCGGACCACAGGTCGGCCAGCTCGTCGAGGCCGTAGTCGTCGGCCAGTTTGACCACCCGCGCGATCACGTCGGCGTCCTCGCTCGACCGCGCGCCGCGGACGAGCAGCTCGGCTGTCCGGTGCGCGACCTCGGCCACCGCCGCCGGGTCATGGGCGCCCGGCAGCGACTCGAACAGCTTGGCACCCGGCAGAATCGGCCGGCGCGGCGTAGGTGCGGTCACCTGCCCAATGGTGCCTGACCGCCCCCAACCCCGCATGTTGACCCGGCGCTGTTGCCCCGCCCCGGCTGCGAGTCGACTTCTGAAGACCTGGGGGTCGGTAGAGTCACTGGTATGGCTGCGAAGGGGCGATTGGCGAAGAACGTCGTCAAGTACGGCGTCCGGTACGGGCCGATGGCGTTCGAAGCGGTCAAGCACGGGCGGGAACCGGCGCAGCAGGCGGTGCAGGCGGCACTGGCGAAGCGGGCTGCTCGGAAGAAGGCGATCGAGCACGCGCTGACGGTGCGGGACGGGTCGCTGCTCAAGGTGATCAAGGACGGCCAGGCCGTGTTCTTCGTGTTCAGCGGGGACGCGATCGTGACGACCTATCCGCCGGTGCCCCAGTCCAGCTACCCCGAGCTGCTCCGGCACGCGGATCTGGACCGCCGGGAGAACGCTCTCGCCCTCGCCGCGAGCAAGCAGAAGCTGACCGAGCGGCTGCCGAGGATCCACCTCCGCCGCCGCTGAACCAGGGTTGACGTCGACGTAACACGCCGGACCCGGTGTGGCAACACCCTCCCCGCATGGTGGGAGGAAGGTTTCCACGAGGGAGGGCGTCCGCATGCTCTGGAAGATCAGGACCGAACTCGCCGACCGGCCCGGTGCTCTGGCCGAACTCGCCGCACGCTGTGGTGCGGACGAGATCAACATCCTGAGCCTGGAGGTCTTCACCGCCGAGTCCGGCGCTGTGGACGAGTTGGTCGTCTCGACCGGGGTCGGCTGGACCGCGGAGGACCTCACCGCGCTGGTCGCCGAGGCCGGCTGCTCCCGTACTACGGTCCGCCCGTGTCAGGCCGACGTCCTCAACGACGCCCCGACCAGGTACCTGCGCGCCGTACTTCGGCTGATCGAGGACCCGGTCTCCGTGGACGAGGAACTGGAGAACTTGCAGGGCTTCGACGAGTACACGCCGGCCGAGTGGGCCCGAGCCGACGTACTGGTGGAGATCGCGGGCCGGTTGGCCGAGCGGCACCTGGAGGTCGTCGAGGAGGCTCCCCGGCCCGGCAGTGGCGCAGTACCGGAGTTGCGCAAGGCCACTGTCGATGACGCCAAGGCCGTCGTGGCCATGCACGACCGGTGCTCGTACGAGAGCCGCACCCGTCGGTACCACGTGCCGATGCCGAAGCTGACCGCCCGTACTGCGCGCCACCTCTCCGCGCCCGCAGGTGGCGTCTCGATCGTGGCGGTCGTCGGTGACGCCGTGGTCGGCATGGCGACGGCGGCCCCCTGGGACGAGCTCAGCGGTTCCGCCATGGAGATCGCCGTCCTGGTGGAGGACGGCTGGCAGCGGCACGGTCTCGGCTCGCAGTTGCTCCACCGGGTGATCCAGGAAGCCAGGCAACTCGGGGCCGACCGGGTGGTCTGCATGGTGCAGCCGGAGAACGACGCCATGCTCCGCACCGTCGAGGGCCTGCGGATGCGAACCAGGGTGGTGCAGGACGGCGGACACCTGATGGTGACTGTCGCACTGTCGGACCAGAGCCTGTCGCATTCTGTGGATCGGGCATCGGTGGCCTATCGTCAGTCCCGTGCCATCCCTGCCCTCCGGTCGCAATCCGCATGGTCTTCTGGTCAGCCTGCCAACGAGCTCTCGCTCGCCGGTCCTGGAGCTGTTCCGGCGGTTCCTGATCGCACTGGGACTGCTGACCGTGATGGTCTTGATCGTGGTGGTCGACCGTGACGGGTACAACGACACCTCGGACGGCACCGTCGGACTGATCGACAGCATCTACTACGCCACCGTCACGCTGACCACCACGGGCTACGGCGACATCACTCCGGTGACGCCGACCGCCCGGCTGGTGAACGCGTTCCTGGTGACGCCGTTGCGGATCGCCTTCCTGGTGGTGCTGGTCGGTACGACCCTGGAAGTTCTGGCGAACGAAGGTCGTCGCATCATGCGCGACACGCGATGGAGGAAGCGCATGAAGGATCACGTCGTGGTGATCGGGTACGGAACCAAGGGCCGCGCGGCCGTGCAGACGCTGCTGAGCAACGGGGTGGATCGCGAGCGCATCGTGGTGATCGACCCCCGCGCCCAGGCGGTCGGGGACGCGGGCAACGATCAGATGGCCGCCTTCCACGGCGACGCGACGAACCGGACCGTCCTGCGCCGCGCCGAGGTGATGACGGCGCGCGAGGTGATCGTGACGACGGACCGGGACGACTCGGCCGTCCTGGTCACGCTCGCCGTCCGGCAACTCAACCCGACCGCGCACATCGTCGTCGCCGTCCGCGAGGAGGACAACGTCCCCCTGCTGCGGCAGAGCGGCGCCGACGCGGTGGTCACCTCGTCCGAAGCCGTCGGCCGGCTGCTCGGCCTGTCCGCGGTCAGCCCGAACCTGGGCGAGGTGATGGAGGACCTGCTGACCTACGGCGAAGGCCTCGAGGTCGCCGAGCGCCCGGTGCTGGGCCGCGAGGTCGGCAAGGCGCCCTCGTCGGTGCCGGACCGGGTCGTCTCCATCGTCCGCGACGGCAAGGTCCACCGGTACTACGACTCGTCCGTCTCGGTGCTGGCCGCCGGCGACAAGCTGATCGTCGTCCGCCCGGCCAAGGAAACCCCTTGGGCCGAGCGCCCGGGCGCCGACGAGCAGGACGAGTAAACGTCGGTTTGCCCCCACCGCTCGGCCCCTGAAAGGCCCATAGTCCTGCGGTGGGGTGCTGCGCGTGTGGACCAGGTGACTGGGTGGTCCGGTCTTGACGGCGGCTTGAAAGCGGTCTTAGAGTCGAGCCTGTAAACGATTACAAGAACGATTACAGGAGGCTGCGTGAGCCGGCCGACGATCGCGGGAGTGGCACGGACCGCCGGAGTTTCGGTGGCCTCGGTGTCGCGTGTGCTGAACGGGCTGCCCGCGACCGAGGAGATGGTCGAGCGGGTGCAGCGCGCCGTCGAGCAACTCGGGTACGTGCCCGATTCGCGGGCGCGGTCGCTCAAGGTCGGGCGGACCTTCCAGCTCACTCTGGCGGTGGCCGATGTCGGTAACCCGGTCTACGTGACGATGATGCGGGCGGTCGAGGAGGTCGTGTCGGCTGCCGGGTATCGGCTGGTCGTCACCACCACCGGGCCGGACGTGGTCGACGAGGTCGCGCTGGTTCGTGGCATGGCACGGGGGTATGCGGACGGGCTGGTGATCAGCCCGCTGCGGGTGGACGACGACCTGATCAAGTCGATCCAGGAGTGCGAGGTCCCGGTGGTCGTCGCCGGTAACGTGCCGGCCAGGGCCGGGGTGGACACCGTGCGGGCGAACTCGCCGAAGGGCATGCTGCTGGCGGTCGAGCACCTGCTGGCGAAGGGCCGCCGGCGGATCGCGTTCGTGAACGGTCCGGTCGACACCGTTCCCGGTGCGGCACGGGCGAAAGGTTTCGCCGAGGCGATGAAGGCGAACGGCCTGCAGCCGGTGGCCGAGGTCGAGGCGGTCGACTTCACCTTCCCCGCCGGCCGCGAGGCAGGCGACGAACTGTTCAGCAAACTCGACAACAGAGCACCCCTTGGGCTTGATGCGGTGATTGCCGCCAACGATCTCCTCGCGGTGGGGCTCATGCATGAGCTCGCCGCGCGGGGACTCGTAGTACCGGATGACGTGGCAGTGGTCGGGATGGACGACAGCGAGTTGGCCGAGCAGTCGTTCCCGCCGCTGACCAGCGTGAACCTCGGCTCCGCAGAGCGTGGTCGCCGGGCCGCCGAGTTGCTGCTGGCAAGGATCGAGGACGACACCCGCGCGCCGCGGCGCATCGTCGTACAGCCGACGCTGAGCGTGCGGAAGTCCACCCCATGAGCGCCGCGACGCTGACCGCCACGCCCGAGCAGCAGACGCCCCAGCACAAGGGGCGGCCGAAGCAGAACCGGGAAGCGATCTTCCTGTTCCTGCCCGCCCTGCTGCCGGTGCTGCTGCTGAGCGTGTACCCGCTGGTCCGCGGCATCGCGCTCGGGTTCACCGACGCGCGCGCCGGGCTCAATGTCGACACGAACTTCATCGGCTTCGGCAACTTCGAGAAGCTGCTGCACAACGACCTGTTCTGGGAGTCGTTCAAGATCGGTCTGATCTGGACGCTGTCGGTCACGATCCTGCAGTTCGTCGCCGCGCTCGGCCTGGCCCTGCTGCTGAACACCAACATCCGGTTCCGCGGCGTCGCCCGGACGCTGGCGCTGATCCCGTGGGCGATGCCGCCGGTGGTCGTCGCGATCATGTGGCGGCTGCTGCTGCACCCGACCAACGGCCCGGTCAACGAGATCCTGCTGCGCCTGAACCTGACCGACCAGCCGATCAACTTCCTCGGCGACTTCAGTACCGCGCTGCCGGCGGTGATCGTGGTCGGTATCTGGGTCGGTATGCCGATGACCACTGTCACCCTGCTGGCCGGGCTGCAAGGCATCGACCGGTCCCTGTACGAGGCGGCCGCGGTGGACGGGGCCGGCGCGTGGAGCCAGTTCTGGTACATCACGCTGCCCCAGTTGAAGACGGTGATCGTGGCGATCACCAGCCTGGACATGATCTGGAACTTCAACTCGTTCGGCCTGGTCTACGTGCTGACCGCGGGTGGTCCGGGCGGCAAGACGATGCTGCCGATGCTGTTCGCCTACAACGAGGCGTTCCGGTACGGGAACTTCGGGATGGCCGCCGCGATGGGCGACGTGATGGTCGTGATCATCATCGTCTTCCTCGGCTTCTACCTGCGGAACCGGCTGAGGAGCGAGGCATGAGAACGAAGCCGACCACCAGAGCCCTGCAGTACCTCGCGGTCTGCTGCTACCTGGTCTTCCTCGCGTTCCCGCTGCTGTGGCTGGTCTCCAGTTCGCTGAAGTCGCCGCAGGAGTTCGCGAGCATGACCCCGTCGATGCTGCCCAAGCACCCCAACCTGTCGAACTTCACCGACGCGCTGGAGGAGCAGGGCCTGGTCCGCTCGATGTGGAACAGCCTGCAGATCTCCGTCGCGTCGACCGTCCTGGTGCTGATCGTGTCGCTGCCGGTCGCGTACGCGCTGGCGCGGTTCCGCAGCCGGCTGCGCCCGATCACGAACGGCTGGATCCTGGTCAGCCAGGTGTTCCCGGTGATCCTGATCGTGATCCCGCTGTTCCTGATCCTGCGGCCGCTGCACCTGACGAACACGATCCCCGGCGTGGTGATCGTCTACATGGTCTGGTCGATGCCGTTCGCCCTGTGGATGCTGCAGGGCTACGTCGCCGCCGTACCGCGGGAGCTGGAGGAGGCCGCGTCGGTGGACGGCGCCAGCCGGCTCCGCACCATCGTGTCGATCGTGATGCCGCTGCTGCGGCCGGGTCTGATCGCGACGGCGATGTTCACCTTCATCTCGGCGTGGAACGAGTTCTTCTTCGCCCTGGTCCTGCTGCAGGACCCGCAACTGAAGACGCTGCCGCTGGTGCTCGCCCGCTTCGTCGGGGCCGAGGGCCAGGTCCAGTTCGGACCACTCGCGGCAGCATCCGTCCTGGCCACCGTGCCGAGTCTCGTGTTCTTCGCCTTCCTGCAACGCCGGCTGACGTCCGGCCTGCTGTCCGGCGCAGTCAAGGGCTAGTCCCTTCCCCTGAGGAGAGAAACATGTTGAGGAAACCACTCATCACCTTACTGGCGGCAAGCGCCCTGGTGACGCTTGCGGCCTGTGGCGGTAGCGACGACAGCGGTTCCGGTGACACCGGATCGACCGAGAAGGTGACGCTGAAGTTCCAGAGCCTCGCCTTCCAGAAGACCACCGTCGCCGCGACCAAGAAGATCGTGGCGGACTGGAACGCGGCGAACCCGAACATCCAGGTCGAGTACGTGCAGGGCAGCTGGGACTCGGTGCACGACCAGTTGGTCACCCAGTTCCAGGGCAGTACGGCGCCGGACATCATCCATGACGAGTCCGCCGACATCACCGGGTTCGCGAACCAGGGCTACCTCGCCGACCTGTCGCAGTACCTGAGCCAGGAGACGAAGGACGCCGTACCGCAGGGCGTCTGGGACACGGTCACCACCGACGGCAAGGTGTTCGCCGCGCCGACCCTGCTGCAGTCGTACGTCGTGTTCGGCAACTCCGCGCTGCTCAAGGGCGCGGGTGTCCCCACCACGGGCGACTCGCTCAGCTGGGACGACCTGCAGGCGAACGCCAAGAAGCTCACCGCGGGTGGCAAGTACGGGCTCGGCTGGGGTCTGAAGAGCCCGACCGCGACCGTGCTGAACCTGGGGATGAACTTCGACGCCGCCTTCTTCGAGGGCACCGGCCGGGACGCGAAGGCGAAGATCGGCGACGCCGAACTCGAGGTGCCGAAGCGGATCCACGCGATGGCACACACCGACAAGTCAATCGACCCGACCTCGCTGACGCAGAGCGGCTCCGACGTCCTGCCGGGCTTCTTCGGCGGCAAGTACGCGATGATCGTCGGCGGCAACTACGCCGCGCAGCAGATCGTCGAGCAGGCGCCGAAGGGCTTCCAGTGGGAGGTGCTGCCGCCGCTGAAGGGCATCTCGGAGAAGCAGGCCGCGAACCCGCAGACGCTGTCGGTGCCGGCCGAGGGCAAGCACATCAAGCAGTCCGCGCAGTTCATCGACTACTTCATGAAGGCCGAGAACCTGGCCGCGGTCGGCCAGGGCGACTGGCTGATCCCGACCACGAAGGCGGCTCGGGACGCGATCGAGAAGGCGACCGGTGGCAAGAACGGCTGGACCCAGACGCTGGCCAGCGGTGAAGAGCTGACCAAGGCGCCGTTCCAGAGTGTGGAGAACTACCCGAAGTGGAAGGATCAGATCGCCACTCCGGCGCTGCAGGAGTTCCTGGCGAACAAGATCGACCTGACCGCGCTGGGCAAGAAGCTGAACGATGGTTGGGGGCAGGTCAACAGCTGATGCCGGACAACAGCGCAGCTCTGGAAGACAGGTCGGTAGGAGTCCTGGTCGGCTCCGCGGTCGGTGACGCGATCGGCGGTGCCGTCGAGGGCTGGACCCCGGAGGCGATCCGGGAACGGCACGGCGGCTGGGTGACCGGCATCGTCGGCCCGTGGTACGACGACTGGCGCAACGCCCGGCCGATCGCGCCGTACCACAAGGGCGACGGGCACATCACCGACGACACCTTGATGACGCACGCCCTGGTCGAGGTGTACGACGAACGCCGCGCGCACCTGGACGCGTACGCGATCGCCGAGTCGCTGGTGCCGAAGCTGCTGACCGAGAAGCGCTGGATCCCCGAGTTGGAGACCGAGGCGTTGCTGCTGCAGCGGGTTTTCCTCGCCGAGAAGTGGCTGGTCGCCCGGTTGCACTACGGGCACAACGACCCGCGCGAGGCGGGGGTCGGGAACATCGTGAACTGTGGTGCGGCGATGTACGTGGCGCCGGTCGGGATCGCCAACGCAGGCGATCCCGCCGGGGCCTACGCCGAGGCGATCGACCTGGCCGGTGCGCATCAGTCGAGCTACGGTCGGGAGGCCGCCGGGGTGTTCGCCGCGGCGGTCGCCGCCGCGATGGTGCCGGGGGCAACCGCAGCTTCCGCTGTCGCCGAAGCGCTCGCCCTGGCCAAGGACGGGACACGGTCCGCGGTCGAGGCGGTCGCTCAGGCGGCGGACGGCCTGTCCGACTGGGAGGAGGCGATTCCTGTACTCCGCAAGGCGATCGAGCCGTTCGACACGGTCGGGCCGGACTACCGGAACCAGTCGCTGGACGCTCGCCGGCCGAGCCGGACGAAGGCGATCGAGGAACTGCCGGTGGCGCTCGGCTTCGTGCTCGTGTCGGGTGGAGACGTGCGCTCGGCGGTGCTGGGCGGGACGAACTACGGGCGTGACGCGGACTCGATCGCGTCGATGGCCGGGGCGATCACCGGCGCGCTGAGCGGTGCGGCCGGAGTACCGGCGGACTGGGCGACGACGATCGCCGAGGCGAGCAAGACGGACCTGGAGCAGCCCGGGCGGGTGATGGCGTCGGTCGCCAAGGACCTGCACGAGGCCGACGCGCGCCGCTGGCTGCGCCGAAGTGAAACGTTGGAGAGACTAGCTCGATGAGACTGACCTGGGTGCAGCCGGAAGACCTGCTCCCACACCAACTGGTTCAATCCCTGGCCGAGGGCGTAGAGGTCGCCGACATCACCACCCGCTGGCAGGAAGCCGGCGGTACCACGGACGCCCCGGTCTCCGGCGCCTCGGACAAGCCGGCGACCCCGGAACTCCGGAAGCTGGCCAGAGACCTGCTGGACGAACTGGACCGGCGCGCGGGGGAGTGGACCACCCCAGCGATCCCGCAGTTGCCGCTGTTGCGCCAGCAAGCTGAGCCGGCCGGCGCAGCCGGCTCGACGGGTGGAGAGGCTGGGGCCGAGGTCGGCTCCGCCTTCCCCTCTGTCGAGCCGCCGAAGGCGGCGAGTGGGCTCGAGCGTCGCGTGTTGAACGCTTGGCTTGGACGGGCTGCGGGGAATTTGCTGGGGAAGCCGGTGGAGAAGATTCCTCGGGAGGGGATCCGGGAGATCCTGGAGACCTCGGGGCAATGGCCGTTGCGGGAGTACATCACCGCGGTGGGGGTCTCGGAGGAGATTCAGGCGCGCTGGCCGTGGAATCGGCGGTCCAAGCCGACGAGTCTTCGGGAGGTCATCGATGGGATGCCTGAGGACGACGACCTGAACTTCGCGATTCTGGCGTTGCAGTTGGTGGAGAAGCACGGGGACGAGCTGACCACCGAGGACGTGGCGCAGGCCTGGCTGAGCGATCTGCCGGCCGGGCGGGTGTTCACGGCGGAGCGGGTGGCTTACCGCAACCTGCTCGACGGCGTGGACCCGACGCGGGCGGCGCTGGTGCGGAATCCGTTCCGGGAGTGGATCGGAGCCCAGATCCGCACCGACGTGTACGGCTGGGTGAACCCGGGCGACCGGACCGCCGCGGCTCGGCTCGCGTTGACGGATGCGCGGCTGAGCCACACCGGCGCAGGCGTGGACGGCGCGATCTGGGTGGCTGCGATGTCGGCCGCCGCGATGGTGCTCGATGACCCGGTCGCAGTGGCCGAGGCGGGTCTGGAGGCGATTTCCCCGGATGGTGAAATCGCCCGCGCTGTGAGGTTCGGGCTGAACCTGGCGGCCACTCCGTTGGACGACGCGCTGGACGCGTTGCATGCGGAGTACGGGCACTTGCACTGGGTGCACTCGGTCAACAACAGCGCGCTGACGGCGTACGCGCTGACGGCGCCGGACTTCGCGACCGGGGTCGGGCGCGCGGTGATGGGCGGCTGGGACACCGACTCGGTCGGCGCGACGGTGGGAGCGGTGCTTGGCGCGGTGCTCGGCGTTCCGGCAGAGTGGGCCGGACCATTGGACAACCGGATCGCGACCAGCCTGCCGGGGATGAACCAGGTCGCGATCGATCAGTTGGCCGCACGGACTGTTGAGGGGGCTCGGCGTGGCTGAGGTCGTAGTCGTGGGAAGCGCGAACGTGGACCTGGTGCTCCCGGTCCAGCGGATCCCACGGCCCGGCGAGACCGTCCTGGCCAGCGGGCTGACCCGCGGCCCCGGCGGCAAGGGCGCGAACCAGGCAGTGGCTGCGGCGAGAGCCGGCGCGTCCACCGCCTTCGTCGCGTCCCTCGGCGACGACGACGGCGGCGCCCTGCTGCGGGCGGCGCTCGACGAGTCGGGCGTGGACCTGTCGCTGGTCTCGTCGTCGGCCAAGCCGACGGGTACGGCGATCATCACGGTGGACGCCGAGGGGGAGAACTCGATTACCGTCGCCCCGTCGGCCAACGCGGAGTTGAAGTTGTCGGCCGAGGCGCTGCAGGCCGTGAGCGAGGCGAAAATAGTCCTTTCCCAACTGGAGATCCCGTTCGATACGGTTCAGGCGGCAGCCGAGGCGAGTTCGTACTTCATCCTCAACGCGGCGCCCGCGGCCGAACTCTCCGACGAGTTGCTCGGCCACGTCGACCTGCTGGTGGTGAACGAGACGGAGGCCGAGGCTGTGGGGGGTCCGGAGATGGCATCGCTCTTGCGGCGGGTGCCGGCCGCGGTGGTCACGCTGGGGGCCGACGGCGCGGTGATTCTTTCCCGCGATGCCGCGGAAATCCGTATCCCGGGCGTGTCGGTGGAGGTGGTCGACACGACCGCCGCCGGGGACACGTTCTGCGGCGTCCTCGCCGCCAGTCTGGCTGCCTCGTCAACTACCTCGCCGGTCACAGGCGGCGACCTGACGAATGCGGTCCGACGCGCTAACGTTGCTGCTTCATTGAGCGTTCAAACCGCGGGGGCGATCCCTTCGGTGCCTCACGGGGATGTCATCGACGCGCGCCTTGCGGAGGTATACCTGTGAACCCCCTCGAGCCCAGGCCGATCGACCAGCCCGCCAAGGTCGATCTCGGCCTGCGCGCTGATCTGGCCTTCCTCGACGACGCCAAGATCCTCGGCGCGCCCGACGACCCGACCGATCTGCCCCGCTGGCGCGGCAAGCTCGCCGAGTGGTTGATGGGCGCGTACGACCGGACGGCGTACGACGGCGGCCTGCACTACGAGGTGCCCGGGCGGGAGTGGACCCAGACGGCGTACTCGGTGGCGCTGGTCTGGTTGTGGGACGACCAGTTGTACGACGTCGACACCGGCAAGTTCACCCCGGAGAAGTTCGTCCAGCGCGCGGTCGAGGACTTCGGCGGGTACGACGCGGTGGTGCTGTGGCACGCGTACCCCGTGATCGGGATCGACTCGCGCAACCAGTTCGACTTCTACCGGGACGCGCCCGGGCTGAAGGAACTGATCGACAAGCTGCACGAACTCGGCCTCAAGGTCTTCTTCGACTACAACCCGTGGGACGTCGGCACCCGCCGCGCGGCCCGGCCGGACGGCGACGAGTTCGCCGCCCTGGTCGCCGACTTCGGTGCCGACGGCGCCTTTCTCGACACGCTGAAGGAGGCCGACCCGGCCTTCACCCGGCCGCTGCGCCGGGCCAACCCGGCGATCGCGCTGGAGGGCGAGTCCCGGTTGCCGTTGGCAAGGATCGGTGACCACGCGCTGTCCTGGGCCCAGTGGTTCGCCGACACCCGGGCGCCCGGCGTACTGCGGGCGCACCTGTTCGAGCGCCGGCACATGATGCACCACACCCGCCGGTGGAACCGCGATCACAGCGACGAGTTGCAGTCGGCCTGGGTGAACGGCGTCGGCATCCTGGTCTGGGAGTCGGTCTTCTCCGCCTGGGTCGGCTGGAACGCTCGCGACCGGGCGACGCTGCGCCGGATGGTCGCGGCGCAGAGAGCGTTCTCCGAGGTACTGATCGGCGGCGACTGGATCCCGCTGACGCCGGAGATCCCGGACAAGGCCCGCGAGCACGGCGTCTTCGGCTCCCGCTTCGAGTTGGCCGACATCACCTTCTGGACGCTGATCAACCGCGACGAGGACGACTTCGAGGGCGTCGTACTGCGCTCCGAGGACCAGGTCGGCGACTGGTACGACGTGACGTCGGGCGTGCCGATCACCGCCGACGACGACGGCGTGCACCTGGTCGTGCCGGGACGTGGCGTCGCCGGGATCGTCCGGGTCGGCGCGACCGCCGGGCAGTCCTGCCGGGCCACCGCGCGTCGGCTCGGGACGTTCTCCCGGCCGCACATCAAGGACTCCGCGTTCCCGGTCGCGCCGACCGAGCGCCTCGCAGTACCAGAGGTCAGCGGGGAGGCCTCGATCGGCGAGACGGTGGCGGTGCCGGCGGGGGAGCGCTCTCTGACCGTCCGGCACCGGCGACGCGAGACGGGCCTGTACGACCAGGCGCCGTACGTGGAGGAGTGGAAGCCGTTGCCTCCTCGCCTGCACGACATCCAGACCGTGGTCCGCGAGGTAGCGCTCTCTAACATCTCCGTGTCGATCCGCGAGGTCACCAACGCGGAGTACGCGGAGTTCCTCGAGGCGACCAACTACCGGCCGCTGGTGGCCAACCGGTTCCTCGCGCACTGGGTGAAAGGGGCTCCCGCGCCTGGCACCGAGGACCATCCGGTGACGTATGTCGACCTGCCGGACGCCCGGGCCTACGCGGCCTGGCGTGGCGGTCGGCTCCCCACCGAAGACGAGTGGCAGGTCGCGGCCGGACTGGACCGGTTCACCCGCGGCGAGCCGCTGGTCTGGAACCTGACCGAGAGCGAGCACCGCGACGGCCGCAGCCGTTTCTGCATCCTCAAGGGCGGCTCGTACTACGTCGCCGAGGGCTCCGACTGGTACTCCGACGGCGGCCCGCAGGACCCCGAGGTCAGCTTCAAGTTGGTCCTCATGGGTGGCGGGCTGGACCGCTCGGAGACCATCGGCTTCCGGTGCGCGGGATGACACCTGGAGAACTGAGATGAGGCCCGCACCTCTCGAGGGCGTGAAGGTTCTGGAGGCGGCGACGCTCTTCGCGGGACCGCTGGCGGCGACGTTCCTGGGCGACTTCGGCGCGGACGTGACGAAGATCGAGCACCCCTCGCGCCCTGACGCGGCGCGCGGGCACGGGACCAGCAAGGACGGCGTCGGTCTCTGGTTCAAGACGCTCGGCCGGAACAAGCGGCTCGCGACGCTCGACCTGTCCCAGGGTCGTGAGGTCTTCCTCGACCTGGTCCGCGCGAACGACGTGCTGGTGGAGAACTTCCGCCCCGGCACGCTGGAGCGGTGGGGGCTCGGCCCGGAGGTCCTGCTGGAAGCCAACCCGCGGCTGGTGATCGCCCGGGTGACCGCTTTCGGTCAGGTCGGCCCGTGGTCGAACCGCCCGGGCTTCGGCTCACTGGCCGAGGCGATGAGCGGATTCGCCGCGGTGACCGGTGAACCCGACGGCCCACCGACGCTGCCGCCCTTCGGCCTGGCCGACGGGATCACCGCGCTCGCCACCGCGTACGCCGTGCTGGTGGCGCTGCGCGAGCGGGATCAGTCGGGGTCGGGTCAGGTGATCGACCTGGCGATCATCGAGCCGATCCTGATGATGCTCGGCGGCCAGATCACGGCCTATCAGCAGACCGGCTACGTCCAGCCCCGGCTGGGCAACCGCTCCTCGAACAACGCGCCGCGCAACGTCTACCGGACCGCCGATGGGCGCTGGGTCGCCGTCTCGACGAGTTCGCAGAGCATCGCCGAGCGTGTCGTCGCGCTGGTCGGCCGGCCGGATCTGGTCGAGCAGCCGTGGTTCGGCACTGGGCGGGAGCGCGCCGAGCACGCGGACGAGTTGGATGAGGCCGTCGGTTCGTGGATCGGGGAGCGCTCTCTGGACGAGGTGATGCTCGCCTTCGAGAAGGCGGAGGCGGCCGTCGGCCCGGTGCACGACATCCGCGGCATCATGACGGACCCGCAGTACGCCGCGCTGAACACGATCGTCGAGGTGGACGACGAGGAACTCGGTGGTCCGGTGAAGATGCAGAACGTGCTGTTCCGGTTGTCCGAGTCGCCTGGCGGGATCCGCTGGGCGGGCCGGTCGCACGGCGCGGACACGGACGCCGTACTGGCTGAAGTCGGCGTCTCGCCGGAGCAGTTGGCGGCCCTGCGTGCGGCTGGTGTGGTTTAGGTGCTGACCGCTCTCTACGTCCCGGCGAACCGGCCCGAGCGGTTCGCGAAAGCCGTTGCCTCTGGCCCGGATCTGGTGGTGTTCGACCTCGAGGACGCGGTACCGGTCGACGACAAGGCACAGGCGCGGGGGTGGGCGATCGCGTGGATCGCGGCGTTCACCGGCAGCACCGCGATCGAAGTACGGGTGAACGCCCCTGGTACGCCGTGGATCGAGGACGACCTGGCCGCGCTGGGCGCGGTACCGGGGGTTCGGGTGCGGTTGCCGAAGGTGGAGAGCGCGGATGACATCCGGGCCGTGCTCGAGCAGGTGCCGACGGCAAGGATCACCGCGCTGATCGAGTCGCCGCTGGGGTTGGAGCGGGCGTTCGAGATCGCCACTGCCGACAAGCGGGTGGTCGCGATCTCGCTGGGTGAGGCGGATCTGTCGAGTTCGCTCGGCGTGGACGGTGCTGAAGGGCTCGGTTGGGCGCGGGGGCGGCTGGTGTCGGCGTCGCGAGCGGCTGGACTCGGGGCGCCGATGATGTCGGTCCATCCGACCGTGAACGACGAGGAGGGGCTGCGGCGCAGTTGCCTCGAGGGGCGGGCGCTGGGCTTCGTCGGACGGACGGCTATTCATCCGCGCCAACTGCCGGTCATCGTCGAGTGCTTCACGCCGTCGGCGATCGAGGTCGCGGAGGCCGCCGCGCTGCTGGCGGCGGTCGAGAAGGCTGGGTACGCCGAGGGCGGCGTGCTCGTGCTCCCCGACGGCCGGATGGTCGACCCCGCGATGCTCGGCCGGGCCCGCGAGATCGTCGATTTGATGCACCAGATCGAGGACTAGTGTCCGACGCAGGACACTAGCCCGCCGCCCGGCTGTTGAGATCGAGGTGCTCCCACCCACCTCATCGGTCAGGTCCATGCCTCACCGGCAGCGCGGCGGACTGATGCGCGGGCCTGCCGCCCGCTGAGTTCTCTCCGCGCCGGAGAAATGCGAGGGTGGGGGAATGGACGGGAACGAGGGGCACCGGGTGGAGGATCTGCTGCGCGAGTTGGCGCCGCAGGTGCTCGGTTTTCTGGCGCGCAGGCACGGGCAGTTCGACTTGTGCGAGGACGCGGTCCAGGAGGCGCTGCTGGCGGCTGCCACCCAGTGGCCGACCGATGGGGTGCCGGCCAACCCGCGCGGCTGGCTGATCACCGTCGCGACCCGCAGGCTGACCGACCAGTTCCGCAGCGAGAGCGCCCGGCGCCGCCGCGAGGACACCGTCGCCGCGCTGGCCGGCGTTGACGAACTGGTTGCCCCCGGCGCCGATCACGACCAGCCGCCGGAGTCCGACGACACCCTCACCCTGCTCTTCCTGTGTTGCCATCCCGCGATCACCCCGGCCTCGCAGGTCGCGCTGACGCTCCGAGCGGTCGGCGGTCTCACCACGGCCGAGATCGCGAAGGCGTTCATGGTGCCGGAGGCGACGATGGCGCCACGGATCAGCCGGGCGAAGAAGAGCATCAAAGCCGCGGGCAGTCGCTTCGTGCTGCCGCCGGAGGAGGAGCGAGCCGACCGGCTCCGGGTGGTTCTCCAAGTGCTCTACCTGATCTTCAACGAGGGCTACACCGCCAGTTCCGGCCCAGACCTGCAACGCGTCGAACTGACGGCCGAGGCGATCCGGCTGGGCCGGTTGCTCTACCAGTTGCTGCCGGGCGAGGGGGAGGTGGCAGGCCTGCTGGCGCTGATGCTGCTCACCGACGCGCGCCGGGCGGCCCGCAGTACGGAGGATGGGGGTCTGATCCCGATCGACGAGCAGGACCGCAGCCTGTGGTTGCGCGAGCCGATCGCGGAGGGCGCCGCGCTCATCCTGCGCACGCTCTCGCACGGCAAGGTCGGCCCGTACCAACTGCAGGCCGCCATCGCCGCTGTCCATGCGGAGTCGCCGAGCGCCGACGAGACCGACTGGCCACAGATCCTCGCGCTCTACCTGCTCCTGGAGAAGGTCGCGCCGAACCCGATGGTCACGCTGAACCGGGCCATCGCTCTGGCCCAGGTCGAAGGACCCCAGGCGGGTCTAAATCTGCTCGCCACGCTCGACGACGACAGCCGGATGACCGACAACCACCGCCTGGACGCCGTTCGTGCTCATCTTTTGGAACGCCTGGGCAAACTTCCCGAGGCTCGGACTCACTACCTCGCGGCAGCCCGCCGTACGACGTCGCTTCCCGAGCAGCGCTATCTGACCGCCAAGGCCAGCCGGATCAGCTAGCGCTTGCCGTGACCTGGGTCACGTGACTTGAGTTGTAACTTCGGTTTACAGTTGCCGCATGGTGATCGAACCGCAGAGCGTCCGGACGAAGGTGCGGCGTGATCCGATCGGGCTCGGCGTCGCGCTGCTGAACCGGCTGGCGAAGTCCCGGGCGATCGATCGGCTGGGATTGCGCAGGCGGACCGAGCGGGTCGTCTTCGAGGCGACCAAGACCGGGTTCCGGACCGCGGGGGCGTTGACCCGGACCTTCACCGCCGCGACCAAGTTGGCGAAGCCGGCCCGGTTGCCCGCGGCCAAGGGCAGCGGCCGGTTCGACCTCACGCCGACCGAGGACCAGCAGATGGTGGTCGGTGTCGTCACGGAGTTCGCGGCCGAAGTACTGCGCCCGGCTGCCGCCGACGCCGACGTCGCCAGTACTACGGACGCCAAGGTGCTGGCGCAATCCGCCGAGCTCGGGCTGAGCCTGATCGAAGTACCGGAGGAGCTTGGCGGGATCGTCACCGAGCGGTCGGCGATGACCGGAGTACTGGTGGCCGAGGCGATGGCGCACGGGGACATGGGCCAGGCGGTGGCGTGCCTCGCGCCTGCCGCTGTGAGCACGGCGATCTCGTTGTGGGGCGACGAGAACCAGCAGGCGACGTACCTTCCGGCGTTCACGGGGGAGTCCGTGCCGGCTGCCGCGCTGGCGATCGTCGAGCCGCGGCCCCTCTTCGATCCGTTCGATGTGAAGACTCGCGCGACTCGGCAACGAAAGGGGCATCTGCTCAACGGCGTGAAGTCGTTGGTGCCGCGAGGTGCCGAGGCCGAGGTGTTCGTCATCGCCGCGCAGTTGGAGGACCAGGGGCCGGCGTTGTTCCTGATCGAGTCCGACCATCCGGGCGTCACGATCGAGGCCGAGCCGTCGATGGGACTCCGCGCCGCCTCGCTGACCCGGGTGCTGCTCGACGACGTACCGGCCATGCAACTCGGCACGCTGGAGGACTACGCGGAATGCGTCCGGCTCTCGCGGCTCGGCTGGTGCGCGTTGTCGCTCGGTACTGCGAAGGCGGTGCTCGACTACGTCACGCCGTACGTGAACGAGCGGACGGCGTTCGGTGAACCGATCAGCCACCGACAGTCCGTGGCGTTCATGATCGCCAACATCGCGATCGAGTTGGAGGGGATGCGCCTGGTCACCTACCGCGCTGGATCGCGAGCGGAGCAAGGGCTGCCGTTCGCTCGAGAGGTGGCGCTGGCGCGGCGGTTGTGCACGGACAAGGGGATGCAGATCGGCACCGACGGCGTGCAACTGCTCGGCGGGCACGGCTTCGTCAAGGAACACCCGGTGGAGCGGTGGTACCGCGATCTGCGGGCCATCGGCGTGATGGAAGGTGCGGTGCTGGTCTGATGATCAACCTCGAGACGCCGCGGAAGTTCCGCGCCTTCGTCAACCAGGCCCACCAGGTCGCGGCCGAGATGCTCCGGCCGAACTCGCGCGCGTACGACCTGGCCGAGCATGCCTATCCGAAGGAACTCGACATGCTCGCCGCGATGGTGGACGGGCTGGGGGCGTCGGGTACAGGTTCAGGCGCGGGAGCCGGCGGCGTACGGCGTACTGGGGCTGAGGACGATGGCAAGGTCAAGAACGGGTCGAACCTCTCGTCAGTGCTCTCCATCATGGAGATGTGCTGGGGTGACGTCGGCCTGCTGCTGTCGATGCCGCGGCAAGGGCTCGGGAACTCCGCGATCGCGTCGGTGGCGTCGGACGAACAACTGAAGCGGTTCGAGGGTGTCTGGGCGGGGATGGCGATCACCGAGCCCGGGTGTGGTTCGGACTCGGCGAGCATCCAGACGACGGCGCGGCTGGACGGCGACCACTACGTCCTCAACGGCGAGAAGATCTTCGTCACCGCCGGCGACCGCTGCGACGCGGTCGTCGTCTGGGCGACCCTGGACAAGTCCCTCGGCCGGGCCGCGATCAAGTCGTTCGTGGTCTCCAAGGACACGCCTGGGATGACGGTCGAACGCCTCGAGCACAAACTCGGCATCCGCTCGTCCGACACCGCCACGATCCGCTTCGAGAACTGCCGGGTCCCCGCCGCCAACCTCTTGGGCTCGCCGGAAGTCGATGCGGACAAGGGTTTCGCGGGCGTCATGCAGACCTTCGACAACACCCGCCCGCTGGTCGCGTCCATGGCCGTCGGCTGCGCGCGAGCCGCCTTGGAGCTGACGCGGGACCTGCTGGCCGAGGCCGGGGTCGAGCTCGACTACGACCGCTCGATCCACCTCCAGCCGGCCGCCGCGGCGTCGTACCTCCAGATGGAAGCGGACTGGGAAGCCGCCTACCTCCTCACCCTCCAGGCCGCCTGGATGGCCGACAACTCCCAGCCCAACTCCCTCCAGGCCTCCATGGCCAAAGCCAAAGCCGGCCGCTCCGCCAACGACATCACCCTCCGCTGCGTAGAACTAGCCGGCACCCTCGGCTACAGCGAACACGAACTCCTGGAGAAGTGGGCCCGAGACTCCAAAATCCTCGACATCTTCGAAGGCACCCAACAAATCCAGCAACTCATCGTCGCCCGCCGGCTGTTGGGGAAGACGTCAGCCGAGCTGAAATAGCCTTGTTTTGCGTGGATTTCGCGACTGCTGCGTCTCCGGTCAGAGCAGTCCGGCGCCCTGCTCGGGGTCCTCTGGAGCAGGGCCGATTTGTGCCCTGCTCCGTGACTGCTCCGTCAGCCGCCGCGCAAGTCTCTCGAGACGCCGGTCTACTGCCTGCCGCGCGCGGTCGTAGGACGACGGGAGCATATGCGTGTACATCTGCAGCGTGAACCCAGGGTCGTAGTGACCGAGGTACTCGGAGAGTTCCTTGATATTGACCCCGTCGGCCAAGGTGATGCTGGCGAAGTAGTGACGCAACGCGTGTAGGCCGGTGGTGCGGTCGGTCTTGAACCGTTTGCGTCCGCGGTTGTCTTTGTACGGTGGCGGGATGACGCCGGCTGCGGCGAGTGCGGGCTTCCATACGAGTTCGTCGTACAGACGAGCCTGGAGGTGTTTGCCATCGTGCCAGCTGAAGATCAGGTCGTGCTCTTGGACGTCTCCGTCCAGCCGCTCCCACGGCAGCGAGACGGTGGTCGTTCCGAAGCGCTCGAGATGGCTCTTGACTGTCTTCGCGAGCACCGGCGACATCGGCACGAAGCGTTCCTTGTCGTTCTTGGGGAGCGCGTAGACGAACTTCGTCCCGAGCCGCTTCACCTGACGCTGAACTCTGATCAGCATTAGGGTGAAGTCGAAGTCGTCGACCGACAGCCCGAACAGCTCGCCTTGACGTAGGCCGGCCGCCGATCCGATCGTCGGAAGCAGCCGGAACTGCTCAGGATGGGCCGCGACGATGCGCTCCACCGTCTCGTCCGACCAGGCAACGACCTTGGAGAACCGCCTGCTCGGCTTCTTGACCATCTTCGACTGACCCGGGTTGCGCTTGATGAGCTCGTCAGCGACGGCGAGTTCAAGACATCCGTTGAGCACCAGGAACGCGCTCCTTGCCGTCGACGGCCCGTAGGCGCACATGAGATCGGTCAACCAGACTCCGACCTCCGACGGCAGGATGCTCTTGACCATCCGCCGCCCGAAGGTCGGTTCCACATGCAGCCGCCACTTCGACTCGTACTGGATCTCACTGGCAGGATCGATCGTCCGGGACTTCAGCCACCGGGGCCAGATCTCCTCGAGCCGCACCTTGCCGGCGTTCGGATCCAGATAGTCACCCCGATCCCGATCCGTCTCCTTCCCCGTGGCGTACCGAAGCGCCTCGGTTTTCGTGTCGAACGCCTTCGACCGCTCGTCCCCGTTCGGATCAGTCCAAACCCCCAACCACCGCTTCCCCCGCCCCCACCGCTTCTCGTTCCGCTCCCGAGTCACCTTTCCATTGGGCTGGGTGACAGCCCTTGTCCACTGATCCTTCGCAAATGCCACCAGAACCTCCGAGCCCGCCGAACACCGACGGTGCTCAACGCCCGAGGCCCTGACAGTTTCGAACCGGCGGCGCAGCGGAGGCCGCTCAGACGAACAAGACGGGCGAGAATCAGGGCCCCAGCCGGCGGGGCGTCGATCCGGGCGATCGCCGAAGCGGTGGGATCCAGCCGGGCAACGATCCACCGTGCCCTCACCGTCGCCCCAACGGCCGTCACCGAAGACTTCGTCGTCGTCTCGGAC
The DNA here is from genome assembly GCF_039530625.1 of Kribbella sancticallisti. Classification (NCBI taxonomy): domain Bacteria; kingdom Bacillati; phylum Actinomycetota; class Actinomycetes; order Propionibacteriales; family Kribbellaceae; genus Kribbella; species Kribbella sancticallisti. The sequence goes on from NZ_BAAAOS010000022.1 coordinate 59,179, forward strand.
GCCACAGTCACGTCGTACCAGGCCGCCGGACCGCAGCACGCGGCCTGCCTGGGCTGCGGCGCCGTCCCCAACGGCAAGATCGCCGCGGCCCGGCTGCGCGAAGAACTGCAGACCGACTGGTGGTCGACCACCGCCGCGAACCCGGACCGGATCGAAGTCACCCGGCACTGCGGACGCTGCCAGCCTCACACCGTCCACGCGATCGCTTGCCTGACCTGCGGAGACGGCCTGCTCCTGACCGGCGAACTCGCCGAACTCGCCCGCGACACCGACCCGCAGCAACTGCCCGGCGTCGTAACCGATCGGCTCGCCACCTCCGGGTGGCAGTGGGCGACCACGTCGTACGGCACCGGCTGGATCTGCAACCGACACACCACCGCCCAGCCGCCGAACCCAGCCCCAGCCGGAGCGTCGCGATGACCGAAGAACAGCCCGCGACGTCCACCCGGCTGACCTGGGCCGACATCACCCAAGGCCTGCACGAACTCGTGCTGGGACCTTTACCGCAGCCGGTCACCTACCGGCGCTGCTCGCTGTGCGGTGAGGTCCGGCTGCTCGGCTACCCCCGAACCGTCGGACGCCAGTGGAAGACCCGAGGTCTCCCGCTGATCGCGGAATACCGCTGCGGCAGCTGCGACGAGGTCAGCGTCGGCCACCAAGACCGTCCAGATGGTCTGCCACGCGCCGTACCCCGGGCCGATCCAGCGCCACTTCAAGTCCTGCAACTACCTCTACCGCGCCCCCGCCGGCACCATGACCATGACCCAATGCCCCCGCTGCCGGATCCTGTACGTCGGCCAGACCTACCCCGACAATCGGCGCACTCAGCGGGATCAGTGATCGGTGTGTCGCCGCCGATCGGCGCCTGGCTGCGGACACTGATGGTCGTGAACCGACTTCTTCCCACGAACGCGTAGGCCGCAGCTCGTGCTCTACGCAACCACCGCGGCCGGTCCCGACTCCGAACCCTCGCCCGGGGCGACCGGGGCGTGTCCGCTGTGCGGGAGGCCGGTACTGGCCAAGTGCGGCCAGATCAACGACTGGCGCTGGGCCCACCAAGCAGGGCCAGGACTGCGACCCCTGGAATGAACCACTCACCGACTGGCACCGCGCCTATCAGCGGCTCGTCCCGTCGGAGCGCTGCGAGGTGGCGATCGGCCCGCACCGCGGCGACATCCTGGCTCCCAAAGGCAATGTGATCGAGCTGCAGCACAGCACGATCTCTGCCGAGGACATCGCCGCCCGCGAGGCCCCACTACGGCCCTGGCATGGTGTGGCTGTTCGACGCCCGCGAAGCCTACGAGCGGCAACGGCTGACCCTGCGGCGCAAAGACTCCAACGACTACGTCACGTTCCAGTGGAAACAAGCCCGCCGGTCGATCCTGGCCTGCAAGCGCACGCTGCTGCTCGACCTCGGTCAAGGCCTCGTCCTCAGCGTGAAGAAGTACGACGGCCCGCCGATCCGAGGCTGGGGACAGGTGTTCCGTACCACCGACGTCTGGAGCTGGCTACGTGACGGCGCAAAGCCGACCCCGATCGAGTGGACCGGCGATCAGCACGAAGACCTCGTCAACCGGATCGTGCAGGCCGCCATCTACCTGCGCCACCACCCACCCAGCTCGGCACCCACATCACCCGGCGGCGAAACCAGAAGGTGGCTATCGGCGACTGGTGTCGCAGGTGTACTTCTTCTGTGGCGATCTCGCCGAGGCCAAGGCCGAGGACGCGGTCCAGCAGGCGTTCGTGCGGGCCGGACTCTTCCTACTGGTTCCCGTTCGGTGTGCTGGCCGGTCTGGTGCTGACGGCCCGGTGGCAGCGAGGCAGAGAAGCCCGCGCTCGCGGCTGAGGCCGAGGGGTGATCGTTGGAGTCAAGTGGAGCTGATCGAGCAGTCGGTGGTTGTCCGCGGTCACTCATGTTCGACCGGGGTGAGCGGATTAATGTCCTAGGGAGCTCGGCGGGCCAGGCGCAGGATGATCACGGAGAAGATGGCGACAATCGTCATGTCGACGACGGCCATGGACCAGGGCATGTCGGCGGCGGTCTCGTCGGAGGCCAGCCCACCGACGAAGGCGGAGGCCATGCCCATGCCAACCACGTTGGTCATCACGTGGAGCGCGATCGCAGCCTCGATGCCACCGGTCCGAATCGTGAGCCAACCCGCCAGCAGGCCGAAGACGGTGAGGTCGGCGAAGCCCCAAGGCGTTCCCCAGCCGTGAACCGCGGCGAACAGGACCGCTTGCGGCAGCAACACCAGGATGGGTGAACGGAAGAAAGCCCCTGCCGCCTGCAGCAGCCAGCCGCGGAAGACGTACTCCTCGGCAGCGGCTTGCAGCGGAACAAGACACAGCACCACGGCCAGGCCGGCCGCGAAGGTCCCCCACCCGACGAACATCTCCTCGGGCGCGCCGGGCTCTTCGACAGAGGACGACAGGGCCGCAAACCCTGCGAAGGTCACCACGACAGTAGCGGCAGCGACGGCGAGGCAGCGGCCCAGCCAGCGCAGCCGGAGGCGCCCGGTGACCGACGTGAGCGTTCCCCACGGGCGTTTCTGCACCCAGCGGGCGGTCAGGGCGACGGCCGGCAGCACGATCGCGATGCCGAGCAGATCGATCGCCAAGGTGGTGACGTCGTCGAAGCGCGGCCAGCCGTCCGCGTCGTCGGGGAAACCGAGGATCTCCGCGGCGATGTCGCTCAGGCCGTAGACGAGCAGCATCCCGGCCATCGACAAGCCGAGCAGGACGAAGGTCCCGACCACGGGCCGCCACCAGTTGTGCCGCCCGGCCCGCGCCAGCCGCTCGTACGTCAACTGCTCGGACGGTACCGGCGGCGGAGTTCCGTGCGGCCAAGGTGCCTGCGGCCGCAGGTACGGCGGTGGGCCGCCGCCCGGGCGATAGGTGGTCGCGTGCTCGATCGTCATGCCGCCAGCATGTCGCCGCCCCGGGCGTCGGCGCGTCAGCCTGCGGCCGGACAGGTCCCTCTACCGCTAGATAGAGGCGCTTATGCTGCGGCTCTGATGGAACACGTCCGCAATTGGCTGCTGCCCGTCCTCCTGGGGGCCGCGTGGGTCGCTTCGACGGCCGGGAGCCACACCCTGCTCGGTACGCCGCCGCCGGGCGGCGCGGAGACGATCGCCGGAGCAGTCGCGAGCGTGATCGCCGCGGCGGCGTTGGGTTTCCGTCGGCGCGCGCCCTTGCCGACCCTCGGCGTGGTGACCGTCGCCGTGGTGATCGGCCAGTTCGCAACCGCTCCGGACGGGCTCGGAGTGCCGTTCGCGGAAACCATCGCCCTGTACTCCGTCGCGGTGCACAGCGGGGCCGCGGTCGCCTGGCGCGCGACCGCTGTCCTAGTCGTCGTGAGGACCGCGGCCTCCTTCGGGGTCTACGGCCTCGCCGAGGATTTCGCCTACGATGCTGTAGGCAACCTTGTCATCTACCTAGTCATCCTCGTCGTCGGACAGAACCGCCGTCGTCGACTGGCGGTCCGTGCGGAGGTGGCCCGGCAGTTGTGGGCCGCTGAGGAGCGGCAGCGGGACGCGGCGGCGGCCGAGCGACGCCGGCTCGCCCGCGAGCTGCACGACGTCAGCGCTCACCACCTCACCTCGATCGTCGTCAGCAGCGGCGCCGCGGAGCGGCTGATCGACCGGCAACCCGACCTGGCCGAGCAGGCCTTGGAGTACGCCGCGAGTACCGGCCGAGCGACCCTGGTGGCTTTGCGCCGACTCGTCGACGTACTGGAGACGGGCGACGGACCGCAGCGCGAACCAGCCGGCGCGCGGATCTCCGAACTGGCCGAGGCGTTCACCCGGTTGGGCCAGCAGGTGCGGGTGGATGTCGCGCCCGAGCTGACCGGCCCGTCGGCCGAGGCCGTCTTCGGGATTGTCCGGGAGTCCTTGACCAACACCGTCCGCTACGCGCCGGGTGCCGCCGTACGGATACTTGTCCGGCGCGCCGCCGACCACTTGCTGGTCCTGGTGGACAACGGCGAAGGCACGGCTCCGGCCTCGGTCGGCCAGGGAAGCGGACGCGGGATCACCGGCATGAAGGACCGCGCCGAGGCCGTAGGCGGCACACTCACCGCCGGCCCTGGCCCGGACGGCGGTTGGCAGGTCCGTGCCACGCTGCCTGCTTGCGGCGTCGACCAGCCAAACACCATGCCGTCGGCCGAAATGCCCAACTCCGCCTGGGCACAAGGGCGGTTCCCGGTTGCGCCACTGCCGGAAGCGGCGCGGCGGGACCAGGCGGGACCGGACCGCGCGGTGCCGGTGTCGCGGGTGGAGCGGTGGACGATGGGGGCCGGGCTGGCTCTGCTCGTCGCGCTGGTGGCGACCGGAGGGACGGCGATGATGATCGCGGGCGAGCCCGGGGCCGGCCCGGCGACGACGAGTCTCGCTGTGTTGCTGGCGTTGATTCCCGCGCTGGCTTTGCTCAGGCGCCATGACCGGCCGAGGAGCGTCGTGACCGTGGTCGCGGTCTTCGTCTGGCTCTGGCCGCTCGCGATCGGATTCGGGCTGATGCCCACCGGATTCGCACCGGCAATGGTGATGAGCTTGGGCGCCCCTATGGCCGCGGCATCTGCAGCTTCCGCGTACGGCGGAAGGGCGACCTGGTGGTGGTCGGTTCCTGCCGCGGCCGGAGGATTCGGCGCCACGGTGGCGGTGCTCGAGGTCGTCGCACCGAGCGAGCCACCGGATCCTGGGTTCGCCGTCTTCTTCAGCCTGATGATCGCCTTGCTCACGGCGATTCCGCTGCTGGGCAGCTGGGCGATCGGCGCGCTGGTGCGACGGCGACGGCTACGCCGAGTGGACAATCGTGGGCAGGCCCTTGCCGACGTCGTACGGGCGGCCGAGATCGCGGTACACACCGAACGCCGTCGGATCGCCAGAGGGCTGCACCACAATGTCCTGACCCGGACGAGCCGGATGATCGCCCATGCGGAAGCCGGTCGGCTCGAGGGCGTCACCGCCGAGGCCCGGTCGGCGTTGGCCGCGATGCGCGACCTGCTCGACACCCTGCACGATGACGGCGCCCCTGCTCCTCGTAGTCCGCGACCTACCGAGATGGAGGTGTCCTGATGCCTGTCCGAGTACTGGTGGTCGACGACCAGGCGGTGGTCCGCGCCGGATTCGCCGCGATCGTCGACGCGGAGCCGGATCTGACTGTCGTCGGTCAGGCAGGCGACGGCGCGGCGGCGGTGGCCGTGGCGGCCGAACGCGATCCCGACGTCGTCTTGATGGACATCCGGATGCCCGGGCTGGACGGCCTCTCGGCGACCCGGCTGCTCACCGGCCTCGGCGACCGGCCGCGTGTGCTGGTGCTGACCACCTTCGACCTCGACGAGTACGTGTACGAGGCACTGCGCTCGGGGGCGTCCGGGTTCCTCCTCAAGGACGCCCGGGCGGAGGACCTGCTGACCGCGATCCGGGTCGTCGCGGCCGGCGACGGCATGCTCGCACCGACCGTGACCCGCCGGCTGATCCAGGCTTTCGCGGCCGGAGCGCCTGCGCCGGGGACGAGCGTGGTACTGGACAAACTCACGCCCCGCGAGCGCGAGGTCCTGACCCTGATCGCCGCCGGGCTCAGCAACGCCGAGATCGCCGAACGCCTCGGTGTCGCCACCGGCACGGTGAAGACGCACGTGAACGCCCTGCTGACCAAACTCGACGCGCGCGACCGGGTGCAGGCGACGATCATCGCGTACGACCTCGGACTGGTCCGTGCGCGCAACTAGAGGCTATCTCCCCACTTCCGAGCCTTGCGGCGGCGGGGGCTACGAGGCCAGGCGGAATCCGCAGAGGCTTTACGCCTGGCCGCGGTCAGGCCAGCAGCCGGGCCAACCCCTGATATGGGCAAGGTCGTTTCCGATCTTCGCGCCGCACTGCCCACAGCGAGCATCTCTGTGTACGACAGCAACTCGACCGATGACACGGCGGTGGTTGCCCGGGCGGCCGGTGCGATCGTGCGGCACGAGTCCAGGTCGGGCAAGGGCAATGTCGTAAGGCGCGCGTTCGCCGACATCGACGCGGACGTGTATCTGCTGATCGATGGTGATGACAGGTACGATGCCTCGCGCGCGGCTGACTTGGTCCGGCTGTTGCTCAGGGGTCCCTACGACCAAGTCGTTGGAATCCGTAAGCATTCGAACGTTGCTGCGTATCGACGCGGCCACACGTTCGGCAACCGGGTACTCACCGGCGCGGCCGGCCCGCTGTTCGGCCGGGAGATCACAGATATGCTCAGCGGCTATCGGGCGTTCTCTCGGCGCTACGTGAAGTCGTTCCCGGCGCTGGCGCGGGAGTTCGAGATCGAGGGCCCGTATCCTCGGATATCGCAAGCGACAATGGCTGGGTGTCTCGCAATCACTTGGTGAGCCGAAATCCTAGGGCACGAACTGCTGTCGGCGACAAGTTCTGGATGAATACGTCTGCGGACGTGAGCAGTCTCGAGCAGTGGTGCCCCTCGTCGGTTTGAGGACTGTTGTGACGCCCTCAGCGTGGAGTTGCAGTTCATCTGGGATGACGGACGGGAAGAGCCGTTCGATCGAGGCCAGGCACCTATGGCAGATCGGCAGTGTCGGTCAGTAGCCGGTGACCGTCCCAGGTGAATCTGGCGGTGGTGACTGCGTCGTCGCCGTCGGCGGCGGTGACGAGTTGGTGGATTCCGATGCCGGGCAGTTCGGCGTACGTGCACCATTCGTGGTCGGAGGTCAGCATGAGGTCCAGGTCGAGGGCTGCAAGGAGCGCGAAGACCTGGCCGCGGTTGGCAGTGTCGACACCGACGAAGACCTCGTCGAGGAGGATGACCCGTGGCGCGGTGGGAACGGTCTGGTAGTGCGCCGCGACCACGGCGAACAGCGGAAGGTGCAAGGCGATCGCCTTCTCGCCGCCTGACAGAGCACCGTGCAGCTTCCTCGTCAGGGGCTGCCAGCCGTCGCCCGATCCGCGGTCGACCTTGACGACGAAGTGGTGCCACGCGGTGTAGTCGAAGACCTGAGCCAACTGCTCGGCCCACGTGGTCGCCGTGTCGTCGGCTCTGGCTTGCTCGACGCGGTCGCGGAGGAATCGGTGCAGGGACTCGCGGTCGTTGTCTGACAGGCTTGCTGGGTCTTTCAGCAGCAGGTCGCGCGCCGCCTTCGTGCCGGCGGACAGCTCGGGCGCGATCTGCCAGACCAGTTGTACGGCGACCTTCGACGCGGTCCGGACCTGCTGGAGCCGGGTGTTCATCTGGTCCACCAGGTCGTTGGCTTGCCGGATCCGGTTCGCGAGGTGGCGACGGGTGTCGCCGGTGAGGGTCCGGTCGAATAGTTCTCGTTCCTGGTCGGTGATCTCCTGGCGGCTCTGGTCGGCATCGCGGCGCAGAATCTGGAGGAGTTCGGCCGCGCCGACCCGCAGCCCATCGACGATCGCGGTGAAGACCTGGACGTCATCGTCCGTCTCGAGATCGAGGTCTGCTCGGGATCGCAACGATTCGCGGCACTCGTGCACGCTCTCCGAGAGCCGTCGGACCGCGTCGGCCAGATGGCTCGGTGCGTGCGGGATGTTCTGCCAGGCGGCAGCCACCAGGCGGGCTGCGTCCAGGCTCGCGCGGACGCCGTCCGACGCTGCGAGACCTTCGACGAAGGCGGCGAGGTTCGGGAGCTTGCTGTCTGCCGGGAACGTGCCGGTGGCGAGCTTTCGGAAGTCGGCGGCGGCCGCGTCTCTGGCGGCCGCGGCCTGTTCGTGGGCGGCCGTCGCCGTCTCGACACGGGTGCCCAGTTCGCCGATCGTCCGCGCGAGCTGGGTCCGGAGATCGCGCGTCTCGTCCTGCGCCTGGCCGAGCTCTTCGAGCGTCGTGCGCAACCGGCCGATCTCGTCGAGGAGCTCTCGGTAGTCCTGCCCGACGCTCGATTCGATGGTTTCCAGCCGTACGGCGAGCGCCTCGTGAGCTGCCGCGTCCTCGGCGGCCTCACCGGCGCGTTCGCCGGCCTCGACAGCCGACCGTTCAGCCCGCGTGCGCAGTTCGTCGGCTTGTCGGCACGTCGAGTTCAGCTCGGCCTGTCCGTCCAGCCAGCTCTCGGCCAGATCGGAGAAGGATCGCAACGCAATCCTGACCTCGTCCAACGCCGATCGCTGCGTCGGCAACCGGGCCTCTGCGGCCAGCTGGGTCAGTGAACGTAGAGCGGCAGCCACCTGGGACTCGCGCTGCTCGACGGTCTTCATCCGGCTGTGAACGACGCCGTCGGCGGCATTCACCTCGGCCTGCCGCTGGGCCAACAGCCGGGTCGTTTCGTCGAGCGCGTCACGGGACGGGACGGACGCGAGCTCGGCGCCAAGCAGGTCCAGACGACGCTGCAGAGCGTGCAGCTCGGCTGTGCGGGCCTCGCTGTCCGCTGCGATGTCTGCCAGTTCCGCACGGATCTCGGTCGCGCGCCGCTCACGTGCCTGTTGCCGCGCCGCTCCGCCGATGTGCGCCGCCGCCTCCTTCTCCCAGCTTCCGGTGAGAGCTCCCATCCGCCAGGTGCCGTCGAGGCCGATCGCCACGAGCGCGTCGGCGGGCAGTTCGTCGGCAATGGCAACGACAGCGAGCAGGCGTCGTACGGCGTCCTCGTCCACAATGCCGTCGTGCTCCGGCGTGAGTACGTCGGCCAGCGACGGACCGGCCACCGGCGCCAGCCCGGTCGGATCGGCGTACGTGTCGTGATCGCCGGCGGGCCGAAGCCAGGACCCGTGACCGTCAGCCGCGTGGTGAATCCAAGCGTCGCCGGTCGGAGTGATCCAGGCGTCGAGGAGACCCGAAGCCTGCAGCGCGGCCTCTAGACGGGGACGCGTGTCTGCAGGAACGGATGGGGCGAAGTCGACGAGCTGCCACAGCGGAGCGCCTTGCGCCGTCGTGCGATCCACCGTTCGGTACGGCGGGGCCGATGGCGGGAGCTCGCCGACGTCGAGTTCCACCAGCTCTTCCTGCAGCACGGTTCGAGAGCTGACGAGTGCATCGAGCGCGGCCTGGGCTGTGGTCCGCTTCGCTGCGACGTCCGAGGTGACGACGGTCGCCGCAGCCGCGATCACGTTGTGTAGCTCCGACTCCGACTCGGCCTGTTCCTCGAGCATCTCCGGACTCGTGAAGACCAGTTCCCGGCAGTCCTGTGCCCAGGTGGCCAGCCTGGACATCAGGTCGGCAAGTGCCAGGTCGCGTTCGTTGTCTGCTGCGGCCAAGTCCTGCTGAGCCTGGTCCAGTTCGCCGCGCGCGTGGTCGAGTTCCTCTTCCGCCTCCCGGCGCCGTACGACCGCACTCTCGTGCGCGTCGACAGCGGCGCCGAGCTGCTGGATCTGGCTCTCTCGACTGCGGACACTGGCCCGCAACAGACTTTTGGCCTGTGGGATATCCGCGATCGGCTCCCGCAGGAGCTCGTCGGTCAGCACGAGCAGGTCGACTCTCGTGGCGGCTTGCCGGACTTCGTCTCCCTGCCGCCGTACGACGGACTCCGCGCGCTGCACGCTCTGCATCGCGGTTTCAAGAGTTTGTTCGTCGGCCGCTGCCTGCTCTACGGCACGGGCTGCCAGACCCGCTGTCCGTTGAGCGTCGTTGCGGGCGCGCTCGGTCTGTTGCCGCAGGTCGTCCAGCTGCCGACCGGCCCGGTACGTGTCAGAATCGGTCAACCCGTCCCGGCGAGCCGTCGTACGACGAATTTCGCCCTGCAGCTCCTCCTGTCGCCTCTCGAGCTCGGCATCCCGGGCGATCGCCTTCTCGTACTCGTCCGCGGTCGCCTTGGCCTGTTCGCTCAGTCTGTCCAACTCGGTGGTCGCGCTGATCAGCTTCCCGGCGCTCGCTCGAAGGACGCGCTGGGCATAGGTACCTTGTCGACGGGCGAGCTCGCCGGCCGCGTCAACCTCGGCGTCGAGGGAGCGCAGCCGTTCTCGCTGTGCGTCGAGCCGCTCGAACCCTTCGGCGAGGTCGGCGATCTCCTGCTGGTCGAGCGGCGGCAGCGCCCGGGACAGCAGAGTTGACAGCAGCGCCGGGTCGAGTCGCTGCGAGAGTTTCGGCGTGCGGAGCTGGAGCAGCGCCATGATGAGGGCGTCGTACCGCTGCTCGCTCAGGCCGGGGAACAAGGTCGTACGGATCGTCGAACGGTACGCGGTGGCGCTGTCATGCACAGTGCCGCGCTCGCCGAGCCGTTCGGCCAAGGCTTTGCTCGTCAGCGGCATCCCGAGATCGTTGACCAGGGAGAGACCGCCGGGCTCGATCCGCAGATCCGTGGTGAAGTAGTCGGGATTGACAGTCGTCGTGTGCGACCCGGCCTGCAGCCGCGCGCCACAGGTGAACCAGCCGGACGGACGGGCGAACTCGAGCCACACATAGCCGACCCGCGTCGTGCCCGAGGCGCCTTCGCCCATGAGGTTCCAGTGCATGGTGCGCTCGCCGGTGCCGAAGGTCGACAGCCGACTGGCCCGGAGGTTGGCGTCGAAGAGGAACGGCAGTAGCAGTTCGAGCGCCTTGGACTTGCCGCTCCCGTTCGGTCCGCGGAGCAGCAGCCGTCCGTCGTGGAAGGTGAAGACCTCGTCGTAGTACCGCCACACGTTGAGGATGCCCGCCCGGCTGGGCATCCACCGGTCCTCCGGAGCTGCCGGCGCGTGCGGTGGGTGTTCGAGTCGTGTAACTGTCATGGTTTCGTCTCCTGCCCGGACGTGCGTAGTGCTTGTACGGCGTACCGCCCGGCGGCAGGCAGCGGCCTGACGACACCCCCGAAGACCCGCGCGAGGCCGAACATGGTCAGCTCCGCGAGCGCGTCGTCGACCAACCTTGCCGGTCCGTCCGCGTCGCGGTAAGCCTTCGCCCAGGACGGGTGATCGCTCAGCAAGCGGCTCGTGGTCAGCTGAAGCTGCTCGATGGTGGTCGGCTCGGTAAGTGTGTCGAGTAGCAGGAGCGCGGTGATCTTCGCTGTATTGACGTCATCAGGAAAGCGGATGTCCGTCGCGAGGCCGTCGGGATCGACGAACAGCACGCCTTCGGCCCGTTCCTCCAAGACAAAGCCGCCCTGCTCGGCGGCGCGCCGGAGCAGCTGCCGCCCGGTAGGTGAGGTCACGTAGGCGTGTTCGCCGGGGGACAGGTCCGCGAAGTACACCACGGGATCGTCCACCAGCCGCCGGAAGATCGAGTGGCGTAGCCAGAGGTTCTGCTGAGTGGGCGAGACCTCCGACTCGCCGGCCGGGGGATCGGCAGCGAGCCCGTAGCGGCGCTCACGCGTGATGGTCACGAGGAGCTCCTCGAAGCGATGCGGCACTTCCTCGATCGGTACGGCGAGGGTGGACGGCCCGACTGGTGTGGCGAGCAGGCGGATCAGCAGCGTGGTGTTGACCTGGTAGAGGACCTTCGCGTCCTCGCTTTCGATGTAGGCGTCGGTGCTGCCGTCGACGACGGCGATGGCGCTGTAGCTCTCGAGCAGCCGCAGTACGTCGACGAAGGCTCGCCGTTCGGTCTTGCTGGCGGTGTCCAGGGTCGGGATGACCTCGTCGACGGCGGTTGCCTGGCGGACGTGTTCGGCGAGCTGACCGATGGTCGTCACCGGGACGGTCAGCAGCTCGGCGATGACGACGCACAGCACGGCGTACCGGCGGCGGTCGAACGGTGCCCGGCCGGATCGGCGGCGGCGCACCGGCCGACTGGGGTCCGTCGACGGCTGAACTTTGACCAGACGGGCGTAACCCAGGCGGGGCTCGAGTCTGAGGACCCATCCGCAGTAGTAGTCGAACCACTGGCGGATCGGCTCCTGCCGATGGCGGATGAGGTCGAAGAGCTCGGGTGCGGCCTGCTGGGTGACCAGCGGGACGCCGAGTACGCCGCGGATGCCGCGGGAGATCTCGTCGCGTTCGGCCAGTGCGAGCTGATTGGCGAGTTGGCTCATCCGGAGTCTCCCGACTCCCGGACCGCCCGACTCCGAACGGCCCGGATCTCGATGACGTAGTCGGGGCCGCTGAAGTCGCCCCGGGGGGTACGGATGGTGGCGATGGCGTCGTCCGACGGAAGCCACAGCAGGATCTCGGCCCGACCGTCCGAGGTCGTCGCCCGTCGATGCCCAGAGGGTCCTGGAACGCTGTCCAATGCCTGCCCGAGCAGCTCGCGGAGTCGCTCGAAGAGCCGGTCGTCGAGCTTGGCCATCCCCGACAACCGAATCGGGCCGCCGGTGTCGAGGAACTCCCAGGCCGCCTCCAGTTCCGCCCGCTCCGCCGCGGCCCGCTCGGCGCGGGCGGCCTTCAACGCCGCGACGTCGCGGACGCGCCCGGTCCGGCTGAACTTCTGGACCTGGCCGGACGACCGCAACAGCGGTGAGACCGGCACCGGCGGCGCGTCCCACCAGGACACCGACGACGCGATGAGCTCCGGATCGTCGACGGCCAGATGTGCATGTCGCGCCGGGGCGAGGCCGAACGCCGTCGCCCAGAGCCGGTGCAGATCCTCTTGCGCCGGGACAACGGTGAACCAGCGCGCAAGCTCGCGGAAGTCGGCCACGGCGCTGCTGGCCCGGCGTCTCGTCTCGGTGATCCGGTCCAGCACCTGCAGCAGCGTGACGATCGCCTTGCGTCCGACTGCGTGCAGTTGCTCGACTCGTGGCGGCGCCGTCTCCGACCCCACGAACCAGGCCAGTAGGCCCTCCCATCGGGCCTGTCGGCGCTCCAGCCAGGCCGGACCGGGATCGACACCGGTGAACCGCGGCAGCTCAGCGCCGTTCAGTGCCCGCCGCTGCATCCACGCGACCCCTCGGTCGAGCACCGCATCGATCCGGGTCCGGATGACGTGAGCGCGGTGATCGAGGTTGGTCAGGAACTCCTCCAGGTAGGCAACCGTCGAGACCTTGACGTCGTGGAACGTCGCGATGTCCACGCCCTCCACCCGCAGCAACCGCTGCAGCTCGCCGTTGAACTGCTTGGTGTTCGCGCGCAGAGCCTCCAGATGCGATTCGAGCTCCATCAAGGCGGTGAAGACCCGCCGATCGGAGACTCCGTCGAGCTCCACCACGAGGTCGGCCAGCCTGTCGCCGATGGCGTCGAGGACCGCGGTCTGCAAGGCGCCGGTTGAAACCAGCACGCTCATCGCGTGTGTGACGCCGGCGAACGCGGCCTCGCCACGCCTGCTGAGCGAGTAGCGGACGTTGTTGCGCTCGTACTCGAGAGCGGTCCGGTAGTTCTCCGTGTGGTCCTGGATGAAGTCGACCAGCTGCCAGGCACGCAGCTGCTCGAGAGCGCTGCGCAGCATGTCGTCAGACGCGGCCGGAACCCAGCCGAACGTTCGCAACCAGGCGGTCAGATCGTCGATGCCGAGGGTCGTGTCGAGCCGTTCGTTGGCCTCGGTGAAGGCGTGCAGGATGGCGACGTACAGCTCCGCGCGATCTCCCCAGGTGAACCGGAACAGCTCGGGCGGTATCCGGATCGAGTCCACACCGCCTCCCCTCTGGACCTGCCGAACACGCGCGAATCAGGCTAGGGCAGACCGCCGACAGTTTGTACTGCGAGCGTGTCGAGGAGCGCTTCGGCCACTCGTTCCTCCGGCACAGAACACCCACGCCGGGCCAGTTCGGCACCGAGGTCCTCGTCCCACGGGACCGGTGTCACACGTCCGACCGGAGGACCGTGGGCGTCTGCTGCCCGGATGTAGTCGGGGGTGGTCAGGAGCCAGGGGATCGCGCCGATTCGTGCCACCACGGAAGCCGCGATGCGCAGGCCCTCGCCGTCGAAGTCACCGTGGTAGTAGACCACCGTTCCAGCGTCGCGCAGTTGTTCCAGGAACAGGATCCCGGCAGAGCTGGGCCAGCCGGACGTACAGATCAGTGGCGGGCAGGTGCGTCCGAAACGCCCGAGCGCCAGGGCCAGGATGCTCGGGTTCTCGAAGACCCAGACCGCCGGCGGTACTCCGGTGCGCAGCGGGCTGCGCCGCAGTTGTCGCAGCGTCAGTGAGGCCGCGTCGCCGGCGTCCGCGCACGTCCGCAGTACTGTCGCCACCAGGCTGGCGCCTGGTGGCCGGAAGCCGGCGACCAGCACAGTGGACGACAGCTCGTCGTCAGACACGCCGGCTCGTGTCCACAGCGTTCTACGCGCGATCGCGTCGGTCGGCAATGGTACGTCGAAGATCGAAGCCAGGGCCTTGAGGACCAGAGTGGCGCGTCGCGTGCCTTCGTCCAAGGCATGCGGATCGCCCAGCACCGCGTCGGCGAAGACGGGCAGTGGAGCGCCGGTCGCGGGGAGTTCGCGAATGACCTTGAGCACCTTCTGCAGTTCAGCGCGCGTCTTGTCGACCGAACTGAAGAAGACGCCGGCATTTTCCACCGCGGTGACCCAGGGCTGCAGCGCCGGCTGTGCCTGGACCACGGGATGGGCGCGAAGCCAGCTCCAGAGTTGGGCCTTCACGGCCTTGTCATGACGTCTCTCCTCGGCTCGATTTCCCAGCGGTCCGAGCAGATCCGTGACAACGCTCCGGACGCTCCCGCCAACCGCTTTCTCCAGTGCGGCCAGCGAGATGGTCGCATACGAGTCCGGGAGACGGTCGAGTCCCAGCAGATCAGCGAGCGCCTCCCGCTCCGCATCACTGAGCGGCCCGACCCGCACACGGCTCACCCTCAACCCGCTCGACAGCCGCCTATGCACCTCCTGCCACACCGGCAACAGCCTCGACGAGTACGAGCCACGAGTACTCACACGCCCAACATACCGCCGCCCCCACCTCCTCTCGCCTCCATGCGTCGTGTCCTCAGCGACCAGGTCAGCGACGGTCGCCTCTCCCTGGGGAGCTCGACCATCTGCTCGTACGCCTGGAGGGAATCGCGCAAATCCCTTTGCCCTAACGCGCCGTTTCCGAGATAGAGCAGCGTCAGGGTCAGGCCGGTCGTGTCGTCGGCTGGTCGTGTGTGTCTCGGGCCTGTGACAGGTGCTCGATCGCGCTGGTCGGGTCGCCGCCGCGCGACTGGACGAGACCCGTGATGAACGGCGCGAAGCCGGCGACATTCGCCACACCGAAGTCCTTGCCAATGGCAACCATCTCGTCACCTGCTGCTCGCGCAGTGTCGACCACGACATCGAGCAGTGCCAGTGCGTCGCTTGTGTAGCCCGTGACGGTCCATGTCCACGACCACGCCAACGGCGAGGCCAGCACCAGTGCGCAGGTTCCTCGGTCGCAGCGGTCCGGATCGCTGCGGATCCGCTGCATCGGGCGTCCTCGAGCGAGCGGGGGGAGCGGCCGCCGGTGTGATGGCCGAGAGGGTATCGAAGCGCCGCGCGTACCCGCCGCCCAGAATGCGCAACCAGGCGAACCCGCGGTACGGCGGGCAGCACCGTCGGCATCCGCGGCCGGTCAGAGGCTGACGCGTTGTCGAGAACCCAATGGACCTCCATCGGCAAGCGCACCAGAGGTTTGCTCTTCACGAACGCACGCGCGGCCCCAGTTCATGCCACTCGCCGTGTCCAGCATTTCCGGTGCCGGTAAGGCTCCTTCGCCGAATGGCCGCGCGACCTCCACGATGTCCTCCACCGGGCCGGCGATGCGGCGGTGATCCGCAACCCTCTGATCGAGGAGCGCGGGGTCGAAGGGGCTCGGCGCCGGATCGCCGGCCGGGCGTGCTCGTCCTCGCCGCAGTGGTGTCGATGGAGGGGGTGCGCATCAACCAGGCCAGGTGCACGCCGACCGCGTGCGGGCGGGTGACGGTAGGCCGGTCGACGTACGAAGCCCCAGCCCGACCTCCGGGTCATGCCCACGCCGCACGTGTAGTCGAGGGTGCCCGGAGTTGGAGTCCCGAGGTCGAATGTGGCTTCGCCCCGTGGCTTCGACGACGAATTCCTTGTCGAGGAGGGGATCACGAACGAGCGGATGCAGCCGCCAGTGTTCTTGGTGGCGATCACCAGGGTGGTCGGGACACCGGCTCGGGCGGCTGTCATCGGCTGCCATTGGTCCTCGGCCGCGCCGCGTATCTCGCGCCTATGGTTCGGAAGGCACGGCATACCTCAGCAACGCCGTCGTCATCGCTACCGAGGAGAGGCCTCGGGGGTGATCGCGGCGCGGAACGAGTCTGCCCATTGAATGCTGTCGTGGGTCAGGACCTGGCGGCGCAGTGCTCGCATTCGGTGGCGCTTTTCTGCCGGATCCACGGTGATCGCGTCGAGGATGGCGGTCTTCACATTCTCGATGCTGTAGGGATTCGCGAGGAATGCCGAGGTCAGTTCCGGTGCGGCGCCGGAGAATTCGGACAGTACGACGGCGCCGTCCAGGTCGCGGCGGCTCGCGATGTACTCCTTGGCCACCGAATTCATTCCGTCGCGGGTGGGCGTGGCGATGAGGACGTCGGCGGCGAGGTAGATCGCTGTCAGTTCCTCCGGACTCATCGAGCGTTGCAGGTAGTGCGCGACCGGGCGGCCCAGCGGCGCGAACAGCGAGTTGATCTGAGCGATCGAGTCCTCGATGCCTCCGCCCAGATTCAGGTAAGTCGGCGCGCCGTCCTTGGCGACGAAGTCGACGAGCGAGACGGCGACGAGATTCGCGGCGTTCACCTGTCCGTCGGCGAGCAGCTCGTACAGCGCTTGCAATTGTCGGTTGACACCCAAGGTCGAGTCGAGGTCACGCATTCCGTCGACGTGGCCGAGGCGTTGCACGCTGAGCAGAACCGTACGCGGGTTTCCGAGATCCGCACGGATCTGACGGGCCCGTTGGATCGCTTCCGGTGTTCTGGCGAGCGCCTCGATGCCGACCGCGTCGACGGCCCCGGGGAACGCGCCCACCGTGACCTGCCGATCCTCGACCTGGAGTGCTCTCGCCTCCGGCCGGAGGCCGACCAGACTCGTTGCCGCCGACAGGAAATTCGTCGCGCTTCTCGCGTTGTGGAACCCGATGGCGTCCGCGCCGAGCAGTCCCCGCACGATCTCCGTCCTGGACGGTAACTGCATGAACGGCTCGAGCGGTGGAAACGGGATGTCCAGGAAGAACCCGATCCGGAGATCGGGCCTCAGCCTCCGGAGCATGGCCGGCACCAGTTGCAGCTGGTAATCGTGTACCCAGACCGACGCGTTCTCGGCTGTCACCTCCGCCGTTGCCTCGGCGAAACGGCGGTTGACCACGACGTACGCCTCCCACCCTGCGCGGTCTTCCGCAGGACGCTGCGTCGCATCGTGGTAGAGCGGCCAAACGACGGCGTTCGCGAACCCCGCAAGGCTGTCACGGATCTCGTCCTTCGCGAGCGGCACAGACACGACGGTCAGTCCGGCGTCGTCGAACGCCTCCGGCCTCTCGTCCGCCAGACCAGGCCAGCCGACCCAGGCATGCTTTTCGGCTCGCAGGGATCCCGGGGGTTGCAAGCGGAGCGCGGTACGGAGACCGCTCGGCCGTGGGATCCACTGCGGAGGCACGTCAGTGGGCTTGTCGAGATCGAACGGCAACTGTGCGGTGACGACGACGAACTCCGCGGCGAAGGGGACGAAATCCGTGCCGGCGCGTGGGAGGCCGCGCGTGTGGGTCGCTACGGCGCGGTGCTGGTTGCGTGAAAGCGCCAACTGGCCCGCAGTGCCCGTACCGCGACGTTGCGGGCGGGGGAGGCCGCGTGCGGTCAACCTGCGGGCGAGGTGGGTGTAGATCTCGTCGAGCGTGATGAAGGCAGTGTCGTTCGGGAGACCGCTCCCGAGCAGGTTCAGTAGTTCACCGGTGAAGGCGGTGTGGCGGGCGTCATTGGGAGCGTGCGACGTCTGGGTCGCCGCCGACGACGTCAGCGTGTAGGTGCCCTCGATGTCGACCTGCCCGGACACCAGTGAGTGCGGGTCGCTCATGGCTTCGATGGCGCGGCCGGAGAAGCAGCAGTCGAGAATCAGGACTCGGTTGGTCGCGGGGCTGTCGAGGAACGCGTGACGAACGAACTCGAAGGGCATCGCCGTGTAGTTGACGTGCCCTGGCTTGGTCGTGGAGAGGCCGAGGTGCAGTGCGCCATGCCGGTCGACCAGCCCGTGTCCGGCGTAGTACACGAGGAATGTGTCCGTGGCAACACGCGCCTCGTCGTCCAGGAGTACGCCGACGGCGCTGGAGCGGTCCGGGTTGTAGACGGTCTGGAGTTGCTGGAACGACCCGTTGTGCTCGTCGCCCAATCGCAGTTCGAGGTCGGTGATGTTCGCATGAACGCCGGGTAGGTCGTCCAGTCCGGAGTCCTCGTACTGCCCGGTTCCGATCAGCACGGCGCGCGAGGCCGCCGGGTCAGGAAGTCGCATCAGCTCTCACTTGCACCCAGGACCCCACGGATCATCGCCTCGGCGTCCTTGACCCGGAGGGCGGTCACCTTGACCGTGCGGTGGTGAGCGGATTCGACGATCTCTACCGTCACGTCCGATCGGCGTGTCCGCAACCAGGTGGCGATCGCGCCGGCCAGGACCGTTGCGGCGCCACCGCTGCCTACGGCGACGACGAGGAGGTCGATCACCGCTCCCATGTCCTCTGTGCCTCGGTGCGACGTCTCCAGGGTGACGCGTCCGCGGAATGTGTCGTCCGCGGACAGCCAGTCCCGGAGCGAACGCAACTCGTCCTCGGCGGCCTGTCCGGACACCCGAACCGTCACGTCCATCGCGGAACCTCCCCAGTTCTGATCTCAGCGCCGACCAATCGTAGGGCCTACCGGTGACCGGAGCCACCGAAGCTGTAGCGGAGCGTCGTGAAGGAAGTTTCTGCCGATAAGGTGAGGAGGATGTATGCAGGCGTGCACTGCTCGACTTCAGGTGAGATGCGGCGAGTTCGTGAGTGTTTCCGGAAATGCAACCGCAATCCGCTCCCGTGCAGCCCCTCAACAGGTCGCCCACGACAGTGCCAGCGATGAGCCCAGGGCTGTGGAGTCAGCCTCACCGTCGGCGGGTGCCCCGAGCCGACGAGCGGCTCGGGGGGATGATGGTACTTCGCCGACACCGGGCGAGGAATCTCCTATCGCCGGCCCACGACCTCGGGCGTGGTCCCGGTGATCGTTGGGTCGATGCCGCTCGGTACGACGACCGCTCCGACGGTGGTGCCGGCGTCGGCGACCACTGTTGTCCCCACGCCGGCACCGCCCGCAACCACTCCGCCGGTGACCATGGCACCTCCTACGACGACTGCGTCGACCACACCTCCGCCGACGACCACTGGTCCACTACTGCGACCACATCCCGAGCGCTGAGGGGGTGACGTCGCCGACGAATGACTTGAGCCAGGCGGCATGGCCGAGGAAGACTTCCACAGCTCGTACCACATGCTCTAGTCCTGTAGTGAACGCTTCGAGTACCTTCGATGTGAGCAGCCGCGCCCTCCAGTCCTGACAGAGTGTCGTCCATGACTACAGCAAGTGGCGTTTTGAGGCGCGCAAGAACGAGAGCACGACGGGCCGTCGGAATCGCGCTCGCCGCGACCGCGCTGACAGGAGCAACGGCATTTGTCACAGCCACCCAGGCGCAAGCTAACCCGGCGGGCTGCACGTCGGGCTTCCTCTGGCGGAGCAACGGCACCCTCGGCGGCGGATACGCACGATGCAATTCATCGAGTGGAACCGCGTACCAAGTACTGATCCGGTGCCAGGACTACCACTCCGGTTACGCCACGTACCACGCCGGTCCGTGGAGGAACCCGGGTGGCGGAGACTCGACGGCCTGGTGTCCGTACAACGCGGGCGCCACCAACGTGTGGATCAACCTCCCCGACTGAGCGCATCGGGGTGGGCGGTCACCGGCCGGCCACCCCTCTATGCGCGATCAGTTCAGTGCCCAGCGGAGTACTGATTCGTCATACATTCGAGGCCCAGGCGGCGGGCCATCCAGCGCATCAGGCGCAAGTCGACGCTCCCCACGGTAAAGAAGGTCGACGCGACGAACGATGCAGGTTTGGCCAGCGCGGGGCGCCGCCGCACGCCGGCCGGGACCTGATTACCCACTGGTGCAGCGCGTCGAAGTCGAGTCGGTCCCCGGATCGCACGTCCCAGTTCACTGTCCAGCACGCAGACCACGACAGCCTGGACGTCGGGGAACACGGTGGTGGGGTCCTCGCCATCAGGGGACCACCACCGCACCTCGCTACACCCGCACACGTCGCCGGCCCCGAAGCCGTCCTATTCAACTCGAACCGTGACCCGCCCGGCATGCCGACTGGCCGGGCAGCTGCTCAGCGGCCAGGGCCAACTCCAATCCAAATGGCCTGGGGGTTGACCACCATCGACCCCTTATTAGCTCGGCATCCGGGTCAACCCGCTAGGTGAACCGTCCCGGGTTTGATGCACACCTCCTTCGTCGGGAAGGTGGCATCCGAACGGACACCGGCATTAGTGGCGACACGGTGCTGGTTTGGCGGGTGGTAAATTGCTCGCGGTGGCACACGACAACGTAACGACCGGCAGCTCTAATCGGCTGAGCACTCTGCCGAGACGCCGAGGGGCAGGTCGTCGGGGTCGAGACGGCCGAAGGGCGCCTGTCTGGCACGACTGTGGTGCTCGCGGCCGGAGTGGCGACGGCCGCGCTGGCGGCGCCGCTGGGCATACGTGTCCCGGTCGAGCCATCGCCGGCGACGGTTTTCCGGTTCCGCGCCCCGGCCGGTCTGGCCCGTACGGTAGTCAACACTCAGGATTTTGATCTTCGGCAGGTCGCCACGGACGGGATCATCGCCGCTGCAGATTCGCGGGAACAGACTCTGGCTGCCACCTTCCGGTCCACCTTCCGCGGCGCCGGCGAGCTTCGAGCGCCCGGGTCGGCGCACGCCCCATGCCGGCCGATGGCGAGCCCATCATCGGCCCGGTCGCGGGGTCTCCCGGCCTGTACCTGGCAGTGATGCACGCGGCAGTCACGCTCGCCCCAGGCGTGGGCCGACGGTCACGAGGGAGCTCGTTGACGGCACCGTCGCGCCGGCGGTGGCGGGCTGTCGCCTCGACCGCTATAGCGTCCCGGCCTTCTCTTCCAGTTGGTGCAGAGCAGGTCCAAGACGTTGTTCAGCGTGATTGGCTGTGGGTGAGCCGGCAGGGTTCGGTGCCGGTTTCGATGATGTTGCAGCCAAGGTCAGCCTGTCGACGATCGCGACGCATAGCCTCGGGTCGGTGAAGGATTCCGATGTCGAGTTCGGCGACGCTGATTATGGCCGCCTCCACCAGGCGCTCGAGATTGCGCCGCCCGTCGGTCCGCGGGCGATCCCCGGACTCGTCGATGAGCAGGCGGTACCACTGTGTTGGGCGGCTGTCTCATGCGCTGATACCGGACCGCGGTGCTCCTCTGGCCTCGCGGGACGACGCCAGCACGCCCGTCATGGGGAGCCCCGGCGCTGCTCGGGCCGGGGTGCTGTTCGCCGAAGAGGCGGTCAATGCCGCCCGAACCGCCTGACATCCCGCCAGCGATACCCAGGTCTGACAACTCGCTGGTGCAACTGAACTTGTCGGTTCTGCTCGGACAGCAGGACAGGCGCCGTCGATGGTGATCTCGATGAAGCGGATGATCCGGGCGACTGCGGTCAGGACGGCGGCCAGCCAGCGATGGACGTGCACGTACATCGGGTGGTCGCTGTAGCCTGAGGTCTTCCCGGAGGAGCAGGATCCCGCCGGGCGCGAGCACGCGATGGAGTTCCGCGAGGGCCTGCGGTACGACGTCGTGCGGCAGGTGGATGATCGACCACTAGGAGACGATGCCGCCAAGCTCACGTCCGGTAGTTCCGGCGCGGTCATCGAGCCGACCCGGAAGGCGAGGCCGGGACGATCGCGCCGGGCGATCTCGATCATGCCGGGTGAGCGGTCGATCCCGAAGGCCGGCAAACCGCGACCGTGCAACACCCGACCGACCGCCTCGCAGCCCACGTCGAGAACCCCGCGGCCGCTTAAGCCTGGCTCGGACAGCAGCTTCGCGAACAGGTCGAGGTTCGTGACCTCCTCCACGCGTCGCCGCACTGCACGAGCTCGGCGTACGACGCGGCGACCACGTCGTAGGAGGCCCGTATGTCGTCCAGGTGATCTGTCATCCCGGCGACCCTGGATCCCAGCGCCGACAGAAAGCCCGGGAGGCGCTCAGCAGCGGACCGTCAACTCGTGGCGGCGCGTTCCGCGGCGCTGCGGAGTACACAGAACTCGTTGCCCTCCGGGTCCTGCAGCACGACGAAGCCGGCACCGTCCGGTTTGCGGTGGTCGTAGGCGATAGTGGCGCCGAGGGCAACGATCCGGTCGACCTCGGCGTCGCGCGGCTGAGTGGGCTCCAGATCGAGGTGAACCCGATTCTTGGTCACCTTGTGATCACTGTTTTGCGCGAACAGCAGTTTCACTGTGTCGGTCACCACGGCCGCGTATGGGTCACCGGGCTCGTCGTCGTCGGGCCGTTCGACCTCGAACACCTGCAACCAAAAACCGGCCAGATGGTAGGGATCGCGGGTATCGAACGTCACCGTCCGCACAGAAGATGCCATTCCCGGAGTATGCCGCATCGCCCCGCAATCCGCTAACCGGTTTAGGCCCTGCCGAGGGTTTGCTTCTGCCGGGCCGACGTGCTGGCTCTCGCATTCGACGATGCCGCCCTGCGAGAGGGATGGGAACCGCCCGGACGATGCGACGCCCTGCGGCTTGCCGGTGTTGACGCCCGTCGTCGGGATCCAGGGTCAGCCACTGCGACAGGTCCGGATTAGACCCGCGACCGCTTAACGCCGGCCGAGCAGGTTGAAGGTCTCGCGGCAGCTTGCCCCTCGTCCACTGGCCCCGAAGACGTTCGCCGGCGCTTGCAGGTCGGGTCCGGGCGCACGATCGCCAGACATAGGCATTCAGTGCGGCCTGCTCGTTCGGGAAGTGGACGCGGGATTCACCGCGCCTCGGGGTGGGCGTCGATGCTCTCGATGGCGTGCGTGGTCTCGCCGAACTCGGCGAACCGGTCAGGGCCGCATACGCGCCCGGTGCGAAGCGGCAGATATCGATGACGGTGTCGTCAACGTCCAGCCCGGCCAAGAAATCGCGATGGCCGGGCCTGCGGCGGGTGCGACGACAGGCAGTGCTCCCGCGATCGTTTCCTTCGGGTTCCAGAGCCCGAGGCCCAGCTCACCTCGGGGATACATGTCACGTGCTCCGCGGCAAAAGATTTCTGGGATCTTCGTCCGCCTCGACCATGCGGATTGAGCCAGCACCCGGCATGCTCGGCTCCAGTCCACCGGCGCGGTGTCGTGGGTGAGTCGTCTGCTGACGTGTGCACCACCTCACGAAACCCAGGTTGCAAGACGAGAGGACAGGCAGCGACCCGGAAGGACAGTCAAGGACCGGAGATGGCGCTAACTGGTAGTCGACGACGACCTGCAGGACGGCGCGGAACTGCCTGGTCGACTCCGACGCGCGAAGGGAGCCATCGGGCCATGCGCCTCACCGAAGTTGAGCTGCGACGACTGAGTCTGCCGCTCGTCCGCCCGTTCCGCACGTCGTTCGGAACGGAGGTCAAACGAGATGTGCTGCTCATCCGGGTGGTGAACGATCGCGGAGCGCACGGCTGGGGCGAGTGTGTCGCGGACAGCGCGCCCTTGTACTCCAGCGAGCATGTCTCAGGCGCTCAATTGCTGATCAGAGAGTTCCTCCTGCCCCGCCTGGCAGCGGTGCCGGAGTTGACGTCACATCTGGTGGCTCCCACGCTGGCGGCCGTCAAAGGCCATCCCATGGCGAAGGCGGCCCTGGAAATGGCTGTTCTGGACGCGGAACTGCGTGAATTGGGTGTCTCGCTCGGGCAGCATCTCGGCGCTGTGCGCGATGCCGTCCCCGTGGGCGTCTCCGTGGGGATCGCCGACTCGCTGCCTGAACTGGTGGATGAGGTCGAGGGATACGTCGAAGCCGGCTATCGGCGCGTGAAGCTCAAGATCGAGCCGGGATGGGATGTTGCGCCCGTGGCGGCAATCCGATCCAGGTTCCCCGACATTGCGTTGCAGGTGGACGCCAACACGGCCTACACAATCGCGGATGCGACTCACTTGGCGAAGCTGGATGCTTTCGACCTCCTGCTGGTCGAGCAACCACTCCCGGAGGATGATCTTCGAGGTCATGCAGAGTTGGCGCGGAGGTTGACCACTCCAATCTGTCTCGACGAGTCGATCGTCTCCGCTCGTACGGCTGCGGACGCCATAGCACTGGGCGCTTGCTCTGTCGTGAACATCAAACCCGGTCGGGTGGGTGGCTATCTCGAGGCGCGGCGTATCCACGACGTCTGCGCCGCTCACGGCGTACCGGTTTGGTGCGGTGGCATGTTGGAAACGGGGTTTGGCAGGGCGGCTAACACGGCACTCGCAGCGCTCCCCAATTTCACCTTGCCCGGGGATATCTCCGGGTCTGACCGCTATTGGCATCGTGACCTGGTTACGACGCCGGCACTCGCCCACGATGGTTACATGACCGTGCCTGTGGGGCCAGGCCTTGGGGTGGAGCCGGACGTGCCATGGCTCGAGGAGATGACCGCTTCTACGGAAACTGTCGTCTTCTAGCAGCCGCAGGGAGCAGTTTCCGCTCGAATGGGGGCCAGTTGCACAACATCTGGGAAGAGTTTCGTGCTTGAGCACATCCTGGCAGTGCTCTACGGTGAGGGCGTGCCGCATACCGGGACACGACCTCGTGCCAGCCTGGGCCGCGTGCTGGACGACGTGGGTTCGACCCTCTTGGACTTGGTTCTCGGTAGTCCTGACTCGGTAACAGAGATCGGCGGGGTCGCCATCCATGACCCACACGACGATGCACCCCTTCCTACAAGTGCGATGGTGCTCGCCGTGGACGTGCAGGAAGCATCTGCGATCGCGGATCTGGTCACTCACATCGCGGACCGAGGCGCCGCCGTGCTTGTGGTACGTGCCCCCGCGTCGATCGACGAACGGGTTCGAGACGCAGTCAGTCGGACCGGGGTTGTCCTGCTCGGTCTGACTCGCGGCGCCTCATGGACCCAGCTGACCACCCTCTTGCGGTCGACGCTGGCTGGCGAGGAGGTTGGCGTCACCGGCTCGGAGTCGTTGGGCGGCATCCCAGCGGGCGACCTGTTCGCCGTCGCCAATGCGGTTAGTGCGCTGTTGGACTCCCCCGTGACTATCGAGGACCGCAACCTGCGTGTGCTGGCCTTCTCCGGGCGGCAGGACGAGGTTGACCAGAGCCGGGTAGAGACGGTGCTCGGCCGACAGGTTCCGGAGCGTCTCATCCGCGCCCTCGACGATATCGGGATGCTGAAGCAGCTCTACCGAAGCAGTCGACCGGTCTTCTTGGACCCTGCGTGCCTGGACTTCGCCGACGTGGTCTACCCGCGGGTCGCAATCGCTGTCCGGGCGGGCGACGAAATCCTCGGGTCCATGTGGGCAGCTGTTCGACAACCGTTGACCGCCGAGCGGGAGCAAGGTTTCGTCGACTGCGCCAAGCTGGTCGCCCTGCACATGTTGCGACACCGCGCCGGCGCGGATGTCGAGCGTAGGCTGCGGACCGACCTGGTCGCCACCGTGCTCGAGGGGGGTCCTGGTGCCCGGGACGCCGCCAGCCGGTTGCGACTGACCCAACGCGCCGTCGTCCTCGCCTTAGCGCAAACCACGAAACCTGGATTGTCCGCTGCCGGACTCGAAGCGGAGCGTGAGCGACTGGCCAGCGCCTTCGCGATGAATCTGTCGGCCGCCCATCCGGGCTCGGCTGCCGCTCTGGTGAGCGGCGTGGTCTACGGCATATTGCCGATCGAGCCCGGCCCATCCGATGAGTACCAACGCCCGCTACGGATTGCCGAGGACTTCCTCCGTCGTACCGGCTCGGGAGGCACCGGACTGATAGGAATCGGAAGGATCGCTGCAAACGTTGCGGCGCTCGCACAATCGCGCCGGGACGCGGACCGTGTCGTCCGGGTGCTGCGCTCTCAGCTATCGGGCAAGCACGTCGCCACTATCAGCGACATATGGTGCGACTCTCTCCTGTTGCAACTTGGCGACCTGATGGCTGCCGAGGAACAGCCGCTGAGGGAGCCGATTGCGGGGTTGCTTGCCTACGATTCGACGCACGGCACCGTCTTGGTGGCGACTCTGCATGCCTGGCTCGAGGCGTTCGGCGATGTCAAAGCGGCGGCGACCGTGCTCAACGTCCATCCGAACACGTTCAGATATCGGCTGAAGCGGGTAGTTGAGATCGGAGAGCTCGACCTGTCGGATCCCCAGGTTCGCTTCGCCGCCATGTTCCAGCTCCGTCTGATTGACGCGCAGGGACGGCCTAGCGCTTCCGGCGTGTATGAGTGACAGACCTACCCTGTAGCCCGTCGCTGTCGGTCGACGACATACCAGCCCTCACGCACGAATCCGCGGACCTCGCCGCCGGCCCGCAAAAGCGGCTCGAGCGTCTGCTTCACTGCACGGCGCCAAGCTTGCGCGCACCTCGGATCCTCGCCGCGTAGTCGTTCGACGTCCGCGGGGACTGCGAGTAGTACTGTTCGCCCATCCGCCGTTCCCTTGACCGGCCAGCCTGCTCGGTCGCGGTCCAGGCCGATGACTGCCCCAGCATCGAGCAATGCCGCCAGGTTCGGCTCGTGTGGATCGCCGGAACAGGCTCTGGCAACGCTCGTCGCTCGAAGAGGCCACGTGATCAGCAGCCGGTCGCTGTCATCGCCCACGTTGATCTGGTCACCCATGCGACCGTAGAAGTTCGGGAGGTACTGGGTCGACACCGCGGCCAGCTTGGTCAAGTTGAAGAACGCGTTTCGGCGGATAAGTGGGTCGAAGGTCCATTCGATGGCTGTGGCGGAGTGCTCCAAGGCCCACGCCCGTTGGTGCAGCTTCAGGGCGAAGCCGACGCCTCGTGCCTGTGCCTGGCCGGATACGCCCGCGATGTGGCTGTGCAGGCTCGCGGCCAGAGGCGGAGCGAAGAACCCGATGCAGGCGCCAACGAGGGCGCCCTCAGACAGGGCACCCGCCACATAGTTACCAGCCTGGACCATCGCCCGCAGAAGCTCGGTCGTGACCGGCGGGTTCCGCGGCTCCGGACGCCAGATCTCGTTGTAGAGCGCACAGACCTCGTCGAGCTCTGACAGCAAAGAGAGGTTGCGCACTGTGACCCGTGCCGCCTCGGCCGCGACTAGTGCGGCGGCGGTTGCCTCGCCGATCGAGTATTCACCCTCCTTCGCTGCCTCGCTCGGGGGAACACGCTGTTGCTTCATGCACACATTGTCGAGGGTCGTCGGATTGGCGTCTTGGTCCCTGAGACACAGATGCCAGCACCCCCTTATGTGCCGCTGTACAGAGCCAGCCGCACGATCCGCCGCCAGGTGCGTTCAAGTAGGAGAGTGGCCGGTGGGTAACTCAACACGTGGTGTCGCCCGGCCTGCGAAGTGAACGTACGGTTGACCGCTCTCGAGCTCGAAGAAGACGGCCGGCACCCAATGGTGCTGACTCGACAGCCGGGTGACCCACAACCCCGGCCGCACCGGAAGCAGATCCAGTCGCCGGGAGGGATCCGAGAGAAGGCCGGCCAATGAGGAGGTGTCCGTCATCTCGAGATGCAGTGCACCGCTCTCACCGGAAGTGAACTCCAGTCGAGTGCTGGGGCTCTGGTAGATGCCTACGCGAGCCAGCGCATCTCCCGGGTCAACATCACCCGCCGGTCGGGGACGAGCGGGCATCGCAAATCCTGCCAGATCCTCGAGCAGCTCCGACGCAAGTGAGTCGAACATCTCCGTCGCGCGTCCGCCGGTGGTCAAGAGCACGATGACCACACGAGCATCGGGTGCGATCCGGAGGAAGGCCCGTTGCCCGAAGGTCGAGCCATCGTGACCGTAAAGTCGCCCACTCTCGGTCTCCGACAACGCCCAGCCCAGCCCCCATGCGTTGCCGCCCAGGGTCCAAGCATCCGGCACGGTGGCTTGGACCGACTGCATGGCATGAGCCGACTCAGGCGTGAGGAGACGGGAGCCGCCAGGGGCACGTCCGTGGTCGAGGTGCATGCGCGCAAACGTCACGACCTCGCCTGCAGTCGAGCAGAGCAGTCCTGCCGGCCCCGCTGACCGCGGCGGTCCCCAGCGTGGCGACGTCCTCGGTCGCGCCAAGTCGCCAACATGGCCGATCGCCGCCCGGAATCGGAGCACCTCCTCAGGCAGCGTGGTGGTCTTCGACAAGCCGAGCGGCTCGATCACTCCCTCCACCAGAACTTCGTCCCAGGTCTTGCGGCGCAGCCTTTCGATGAGATGTCCTGCAATGGAGTATCCGGAATTGCAGTATGACATGGTTGCGCCGAGCGGATGCGTCTGCGCAAGAGCGGCGCAGGATTCGACGTACTTTCCCAGGCAGTCGTCACCTCGACCGGTATCAACGAAGTGATCGCCCTCCAGACCACTGGTGTGTGTCAGTAGATGCCGCAACGTGACGCCGTCGCGAACTTCGGTATCGGCCACCCGGAACTCAGGAAGGTAGCTAGCAATCGGCTCGTCGAGGCGCACGAGTCCGTCGTCGACCAACTGGAGGGCGAGTGTTGCTGTCCAAGCCTTGGTGATCGAGCCGACCTGGAAGACCGAATCGGTCGTCGCTTCGACACCGGTGTCGACATTGAGGACGCCGGAGGCTGCTTGCAGAGTCTGGTCGTCAGCGTGGACAGCGAGGCTGGCACCGACGACCTGGTACTCGCGACACATCTCGTCCAAGCTGTCTTGCAGGGCGATGTTGTCCAACGTGATGGAGCCTTTCGCGGGGAACTGGGTGAAGCCGTGCGATGTCACCGACATCATCACCAGCGAGAGGAACCCCAGAGGTTGGGCCGCAGCACCAAATTCGGACGCGACTTTGTCATGTCTTCCCAAGACAGCGCAGCGGGCTACAGGTAAGTCTAGGGACACCCTGACCGCGCCCGTGGCCAGTATGCCAAGGAGGGTCTAATGACTCGTTCACGTGCCACTCTGCGCAGGGCGCCGTCCCGTGCAGCGATCGCGATGATCGCGCTTCTCGCGACCGCCGGCTGCAGCGAGAGCAGCAGTAGCAGTGGTTCCCCTCGCGATACCGAGATCACCGTGGCGGCCATCGCGCCCATTAAGACTCTCGATGTTGCCCAGATCGAGGTGGAGCGCTCGATCGCCAGCCTGGTGACCGAGCCACTGGAGAGAACCAAGTCCGACGGCAGCTTCACCCCTCGGCTCGCAACCTCGGTCAGGGTGGCCCCCAAGAAGCTCGTCTATGACCTCGAGCCATCTGCCAAGTTCAGCGATGGCAAGCCGGTCACCCCCGAAGACGTGGCGTTCTCGATCAAGCGCCTGACCGATCCGAAAACCGCGCCTGTGGCGGCCTCCCTGCTGGTGGCCGTCAAGGAGGTCGCCGCGACCGGCCCGCACCAGATCACGGTCACGAGTGATGGAAGCGACCCCTCTCTTCGCAACAACATCGCCTTCGCGGTGCGGGTCGTCGAGAAGGCGAACGTCGGAGCCAACCCGAAGGATTTCGGATCCGCGTCTGCGCCGCCCATCGGGAGCGGGCCCTACGTGGTGAGCAAGTTCAGCACCGACGAGGTCGTGCTGGACAAGAACTCCAGCTACTGGGGCGAGGAGCCCGCGTTCAAGACGATCAAGTCCAAGTTCCTCCCTGACGACAACACTGCTCGACTCGCCATGCGATCGGGAGACCTGGACGTCAAGTTCCTTCGTGACGTGGGCACGGCCAGGCAATGGGAGAGTGTGCCGGGCGCGAGCTTGGCCGCTCTGCCGACCACGTCGATCGACTACCTCAGCTTCGACGTAGCTGCGCCGCCATTCGACGACGTGCACGTGCGCCGAGCGTTCGCCCACGCTGTCGATCGCAAGGGCCTGATCGACATCGTCTACGGCGGACGCGCGCGCCCGCTGATCGGCATGCTGACACCCGAGGAGCTCTCCAGCATCTCCTCCCCGAAGGAGGCCGAGGAGATCCTCAGCGGCCTGCCGACGTACAAGTACGATCTGGCCGCCGCTAAGGCTGAGTTCGCAAAGTCGAAGTATCCCAACGGGTTCTCGATCAAGGTCAATGTCGGGTCGAACATCGCTTACGGTGAGAAGACGATGCTCATCCTGCAGGAGAACCTGAAGCCGCTCGGTATCGAGATCAAGATCAACCCGGTATCGGAGGACGAGTGGACCGCACCGTTGATCGCGCACAAGGACCTCGGGATGCAGACCTTTAGCTACGGGCCTCTCATCGCGGACCCGGCGCGCATCCTCAGCCTGATGGTCAGCAGTTCGGAGGCGGTCCCGAGCGGGCAGAACATCGCCAACTTCACCTCCAAGAAGCTCGATTCCGACGTCGCCACACTGACGGGGAGCCCGGACAAGGCGCAGCGACTGGCGGCCGCCAAGAGCATCCTTGAAGCCGTTGCTGAAGAGGTGCCTTACATCCCGCTGTTCAACAAGGAGTCGATCACAGTCACCAGCGAAGGCTTCAGGTACAACACCGACGGGGCCGATTACGGCGACTACTCCACGGGCGCTTGGATCGACCACATCGAGCCGGTTTCGTAGGCAGATCGAGAGCCGGTTCGACGCGGTTCACCGACATGGAGCGCAGATGAAGTTCACTGTCGTATTCATCCAGCGACGTCTCGTCGCGCTGACGTTGTTGCTCCTCATCGTGTCCTTCGCCGTTTTCAGCCTGCTCGACCTCAGCCCAGGCAGCCCCGAGGAGGCGCTGCTCGGGCCTGAGGCACGGACCAACCCGGCGTCGGTCGAGGCCATCCGGGAGGAGTACCACCTCGACCAGCCCCTTCTGCAGCGGTATTGGAACTGGCTCGCCGACGTGGCGCACCTCGACCTCGGGCGTTCCACCGAGTCGGGGGAGGCGGTCACGCACGTCATCGCTCAGCGGTTCATGCTGACCACGGAGCTGGGCCTGTTCGCGGCCGTGATCGTCTTGCTCATCGGCGTGCCGGTCGGAATGCTGGCGGGTCTCCGGCGTGGGAGCAGCTTCGACCGCGTCGTGACTTCAGCGGCCGTCTTCCTGGCGAGTGCGCCTCCATTCGCGGTGGGGATCTTGTTGATCCTGATGTTCGGTGTGTGGCTCGACTGGCTCCCGCCGTTCGGGGTGGGCGACGGCGTCGTGGATCGGCTCAGGCATCTCGTGCTGCCCGCATTGGCTCTAGCGAGCGCGGCGCTCGCCATCGTGGTCAGACAGACGCGTGCAGCGGCGCTAGGTGTCATCGACCAGGACTACGTACTCTTCGCGAGAGCACGAGGGCTCTCGCGAAGAACCATCTTCCTCAACTACGCTTTCCACAACGCGGCCCTGCCCGTCGTGACGACCGCTGGACTCCTCCTTGTGTTCAGCCTCTCGGGTGCCGTTTTCATCGAAACGGTGTTCGGGCTTCCGGGCGTCGGGTCGCTGCTGATCGAGTCGATCAACAGCAGGAACATCCCGGTCGTCCAAGGGCTCACCCTCCTGACCGCCGCGATCGTCGTACTCGGGAACCTCGTCACGGACCTGCTGGCGCTCGCCCTCGACCCACGCACTCGCTACGCCGGGACGGCCTGATGTCAGACACGCCGACGATCGATCCGACCTTCATCACGATCCCGACGCGCAGTAGGCGCAGGCGGATCTCCCCTCTCCTGCTCGCTTGCTCGGGGGTCCTGCTGTTCGTCGCCGTGTGTGCGGTTGCCGGCAGCGCAGTCGCGCCTCACGATCCTGGCGCACAGGACCTCGCGTTGGGGCCGGCTCCGGCGAGTGCCGACCACTGGCTCGGCACCGATGGGCTGGGGCGTGACGTCCTCTCCCGGCTCATCGCCGGTACGCGCAACGCGGTCGTCGGGCCGCTGCTGGTGGCCATTAGTACTGTGCTCATCGGGACGACGCTGGGCATGGTGGCCGGCCTGCGCGGCGGCCGGGTTGACTCGCTCATCTGTCGTTTCGCCGACCTCGTCTACGCCCTGCCCGCCCTGCTGATGGTCATCGTCATCGTCGGTATGGTCGGCGGCGGCACGCTCATCGCCTGGGCGGTCTTCATCTTCTTCTCCATCCCGACCGAGATCCGACTGACCCGCAGCGCAACCTTGCGACAGTCGAAGCTCGCGTATCTCGATGCCGCCCGCACATTGGGACTCTCCACACCTCGAATCTTGTTCCGGCACGTGCTGCCGAACATCCTGCCCACTGTCGTTGCGACCGGCATGCTCGACTTCGTCGGCGCGCTGGTCGGCCTGTCGTCCCTGGCATTCCTTGGGCTCGGCGTGGCGCCTGGGACAGCCGACTGGGGCCTGATGCTTGCTGAGGAGCGGTCGATCATGGATCTGAACGTCTGGGCCGCGCTGGGCCCGGCCCTGATGATCATTCTCACGGCGGTGTCAGGCACGGTTCTTGGGGACTGGCTCTACGACCGGCTTTCACAGGACCGAGGCCGCGCATGAAGGCGGTGAAGCCCGGGACCGGTACCGATCAGGTCCCTCAGGTCACCCGCGGTGAGGCCCATCTCGAGGTCAGCGACCTGACCGTGTATGCGACGGCTGGTGGTGCGTCGCGCACGCTTGTGCAGGATGTGTCCTTCCGGCTGAGGCAGGGGGAGACCTTGGGCATCGTCGGGGAGTCGGGCAGTGGCAAGTCGATGACCGCGAAGGCCCTGGTCGGGCTGCTTCCGCCCGGGGTCCGTGCCGGAGGCAACGTTACTTTCGGGGGCGACCAGCTCGTGGGACGTCCCGAGCGGGAACTGAGGCGCCTGCGGGGCAGCCAGATATCACTGCTTCTGCAGGACCCCTTCACGATGCTCAATCCGCTGCAGACAGCAGCGAGGCACATCTACGAGTCTCTTGCTTCGGATCGGCGACTGGCGCGATCCGAACGTGCCGAAGAGGTCCGTCGGCGCCTTGCCGAGGTCGGCATAGAGGACGCCGATGCCGCGCGCCGGTACCCTTTCCAGCTCTCCGGCGGCATGCAACAACGCGTCGCCCTAGCTGCCGCCCTGGCCAAGAACCCGAGCCTGCTGATCGCGGACGAGCCGACAACTGCACTGGACGCGTCCATCCAGCACGACGTGCTCATGCTGCTGAGGCAGATCCAACGCGATCGCAACATGGGCCTCATCCTGATCACCCACGACCTGCGCGTGGCGCTGTCCGTCTGCGACCGCATCATGGTCATGTACGCCGGTACCGTCATCGAGGATGGTCCCTCGCCCGCCGTCAATGCGACTCCGCAGCACCCCTACTCGCTCGGACTGCTGCGCGCTGAACCGCCATTGACCCATGCCAGGGCCCACCTATCCAGCATCCCCGGCAACGTTCCGTCCGCAGACACCGTCAAGGACATCTGCGGATTCAGTCCACGGTGTGAATGGGCGACGCCCGAATGCCGCGCCGGGAAACCACCTCTTGCCGTGGTCGAGTCGGACCATCGCAGCGCGTGCCGACGCATCGACGACATCCGGTCCGACCTTCGGGAACGACAGGCCAGCGACGATGCCGCTATGCCGGACCCGCCCCCTGCTTCACTTGACAGCCCCATCCTGAGCGTCCACCAGTTGAGGAAGGTGTACCGCGTCGAGGCGATGTTCGGACCGGCACGGACCCACGAAGCACTTGCCGGGGTGTCGTTCGAGATCGGCGTCGGAGAGAGTGTGGGACTGGTCGGGGAGTCGGGGTCGGGAAAGACGACTGTCGCGCGCTGCCTGCTGGGCTTGAACCGTCCCACCGAAGGCGAGATCCGACTCGACGGCATAGACATCACCGACTATCGCAGGCTCAAACCGAGTGACCTCCGCAAGGTGCGGCATCTGGTGCAGTGCGTCTTCCAGAACCCGTACGCCTCGCTCAATCCCTCTCGCACGATCGGCGCCACCCTGAGGGAGGCGGTCGATGTTCGCGGCGACGCTGTCGACCTTTCCGTCGAGGTCGACCGGATGCTCGAGCTGGTCGGGTTGCCCCGTGCCTACAGCAGTCGGCGACCGGCGTTGCTATCCGGTGGCGAGCGACAGCGGGTGGCGATCGCGCGTGCTCTTGCGGTTCGACCTCGCCTCCTCATCTGTGATGAACCGGTGGCCGGCCTTGACGTGTCGGTGCAAGCACAAGTGCTCGAACTCCTCCGAGACCTGCGACGCGAGCTGTCGATGAACATGCTCTTCATCTCCCATGATCTTGCGGTGGTACGACAGATCACCGACCGGGTCGTCGTGCTGCACCGAGGTGAGATCGTCGAGCAAGGCGCCACTGGAAAGGTCTTTGCGGATCCCCAGCACCCGTACACCGCGCGGCTCGTACGGGCAGTTCCACGAGCATGAACCGTCGTCCAGGAGGAAGCGCGTGAGAGTCGTTGTCGTCGGCGGTGGAGTGATCGGTCTTGCCTGTGCCTACGAGCTGCTGCGGCGGGGGCAGGAGGTGACGATCCTCGAAGCACGCACTGCCGGATCGGGTGCCTCCTTCGGGAACCTGGGGTGGATAGTGCCGGCCCAGATGCGCCCCGTGCCGGCCCCGGGCATGGTCGCCCAGGCCCTGCGCTGGATGCTGCGCCCCGACAGTCCGCTCTATATCCGGCCGTCGTTGAGTCCGGGCTTCATCCGATTCATGTACGGGATGTGGCGTCACTGCAACGAGACGAGCTTCCGGGCAGGCCTGTTGGCCCACTTGCGCCTCGCGGAGGGCAGCATGCAGCTCCTCGACGACTATGAGCAGGACGGTGTCGATTTCGAGATGCACGCCCAGGGCCTGCTCCAGGTGTTCGCGTCCGCGAAGCAGTTTGACAATCACGTGAGGGGGCTGGATCTCCTGCGCGGCCACGGCTTCCGGCCGCAGGTGCTCGACGGCACCGAAGTGACCCGCGTCGAACCGGCACTTCTGTCCGGGCTTCATGGCGGCATCTTCTTCCCCGACGAGCGGCACGTCCGGCCGGACAGCCTGGCTGACGGCCTGGCCAGGCGCTGCCTCGCGCTAGGGGGTAAGCTCATCGAGGATGCGGCCGTACAGCGCGTCCACGGTCGGGCCGGGCGGGTGGTTGAGGTCGAAACCGATGACGGGCGGTACTCCGCTGACGTGTTTCTCCTGGCGGCCGGAGTCTGGTCGGGCACGCTTGCCCGCAAGTTCGGTGCCGGGCTGCCCATCCGACCGGGCAAGGGCTACAGCCTGGACTACATCGATTCGCCGTTCGCGTTGCACAGCCTGGTCAAGCTGATGGAACCCCAGGTTGCCTTGAGCCCGTTCGACGGCTGGATGCGGCTCGCCGGCACCATGGAGTTCTCCGGCTTCGATCTGAAGGTCAACGAACGACGTGTCCGAGCGATCGCGAAGGCGCCGGTCGAGTACTTGAACGACTGGGACCCCTCCGCGCGGGCCCAGCGCGTCTGGGCGGGTGCCCGACCCATGACTCCCGATGGGCTGCCCGTCATGGGACGTTTCGCCGCCCTGCAAAACTGCTATGTTGCTGCCGGCCACGGCATGTTGGGCCTCACGTTGGGACCGGCGACAGGGTCGGTGATGGCCGAGGCCATCACCGAGGGCCACGTGCCGGCGGTCCTCGAGCCCTTCAGCCCCCGCCGCTTCGGTGCCTGAGATCCGCCTGTGCCAGCGACATCCTGGTCCGGGCAGGGGCGCCCCGAGATGATGAGGCCCATGGGAAACGACAGCCTGCTGCTCAGCTCCGGAACCGTCTACGACGGCCTCGGCTCGCCGGGGAGGACGGCGGACGTGCTCGTCCGTGACGGTCGCATCGCATCGATCTCCGACGTACCCCTCAGAGTCCCTTCGGCGAGACGGATCGACTGCACGGGCCGGGTGGTCGCACCGGGTTTCGTCGACACCCACGCACACAGTGACCTGGTCCCGCTGTTGCCGGACCCTCAGCCTTTCAAGCTGCTGCAGGGCGTAACGACCGAGATAGTGGGCAACTGCGGCATCAGCTTCGCACCCCTCGACCATGCGGCCGCGGAGAGTGCCGCGGACCTGGTCGGCAACCTGGCCAAAGGAGTAGCCGTCGAGCCGGGCGGATTCGCCGCGCTGCTCGACCGGCTGGCGGAAGCCGGCCCGACAAACAATATGGCGATGTTGGTGGGGCACAACGCTCTGAGGCTGAGTGCCAACGGCACCGAACCGGAGCTGGCGCCATCGGCGCTGGCGCGGATGGAACGACTCGCCGCGGAGGCCTTCGAGGCCGGCGCTGTCGGGTTCTCCACTGGCTTGATCTATTCGCCCGGAAGCTTCGCCGGCATCGAGGAGCTCACCGCCCTGGCGCGAGTCGCTGCCCGGTTCGGCGGGCTGTACGCCACCCACATGCGTGACGAGGGTCGCCGACTCGAAGCAGCGATGGGCGAAGCGGTGACGGTCGCTCGGCAGGCGGGGATCCGGCTCCAGATCTCGCACTGCAAAGTCGCCGGACGTGGGAACCACGGCAAGGCTGCCACTCTGGTCAGGACCCTCGAGGCTGCCCGACTCGACGGCGTCGACGTGTACGGCGACCAGTACCCCTACGCCGCGGGGTCGACGGTGCTGCTGGCGCTCCTGCCGACCAGAGCGACAGCCGGAGGCGCCACGGCCCTGGCAGAGCGGCTCAGCGATCCCTCCGTCAGGGCGTTGTTGCGGTCCGATGCCGATCGGGGCGAGCCAGGCGACGGGCTGTGGGCCGCGTGCACGCCCGACGACGTCCTCATCATCGACCACACCGACGCTGGCGTCGTGGGGCTGACGCTCGCCGAGGTCTGCCGGTCACGTGACGAGCATCCCTTCGAGGCTCTGTGTCGATTGGTCGGCGAGG
The DNA here is from genome assembly GCF_039530625.1 of Kribbella sancticallisti. Classification (NCBI taxonomy): domain Bacteria; kingdom Bacillati; phylum Actinomycetota; class Actinomycetes; order Propionibacteriales; family Kribbellaceae; genus Kribbella; species Kribbella sancticallisti. The sequence goes on from NZ_BAAAOS010000022.1 coordinate 95,782, forward strand.
ACCCACGCGCAGAAGCGGCGCTGACCTTGATGGCAGAGAGCGACGTGCGGACCATCATGGCGAGCCCGCTCGTCGGGATCGGGTCGGACAGTGGTGTGCCGATCGGTCTTCAGCATCCGCGCACCTGGGGGTCCTTCCCGACTGTGCTGGGTCGCTACGTCCGCGAGCTCGCCGTCCTCGACCTGCCTGAGGCGCTACGGAAGGCGACTTCCTTCGGGGCACGGCAGTTCCGCCTAACGGGACGCGGTGCCTTGCTGCCCGGCTACATCGCTGACGTCACCGTCTTCGACGCGCAGACGATCGGACACGAAGCCGACTATCTGGATCCGGCGGGCCCCGTGACCGGCGTGCACACCGTCCTCCTCGCCGGCGAGGTCGTCGTCGACGACGGAGCCTTCAACGGCTCACGTTCCGGCCGGATACTCCGGCGCGGGGTCTCCACCATCGCTTCCTGAACCGACCTCACGCCGACCCCATCTCGGTCCACCATCGAATCACGCGCCCCACTGGCGCGCTCCAAGCTCGGATGGGAGAGAGGAGCCGATCGGAACCTCGATCCTCGATGGGGATGCCGGCGAATGGTGCACGGCGTTGACGGCGACCCGCAGCTCACTGCTCTGCCCGAGTGAGTGACCAGTGTTCGGGTTGCGATCCCAGGTGGGGAAGTCGCTGCTGGTGATCGACAACCGCAGCCGGTGCCCGGACTTCACGACGTGGCCGACTCCACCCAGGGTGATGACGAACTCGTAGACCTCACCCGCATCGAGGAGTGTCTCCTCGGTCAGTGAAGTATGGAACCGCGCCCTCAGCCGACCCTCGGCCAGAAGCATCGAGCCGCCATCGGGCGAGACGTCGTGCAGGGCCGTGAACCAGTCTGTGTCCGGTGAGTCAGAGCTGGCGAAGAGGTGCAGGCGTGGCTGCCCCAGGAGAACCAGGTCCTCGGGCTGGGCGTCACCGGTGAAGACGAGCACGTCGCTCCGGCTCTGTTGGAAGCGCCGGTCGAGCGGGGCCTCCGACCAGGTCGGGGAGAAGAAGTCCTCGTCCAGCACGCTGGGCACCGGGTCAGCGGGGTCGTAGCGGTACGAGTCGGCCTGCTCCGGAACCACGGGCGATTGGGTGGTGAGCCGCCCGTCGCCGGTCAAAGTGTTCGCATGACCGTCGCTGCGCAGGTACATCGTGGCCCAGTCGGCCACCGCCGGCCAACTGTCGGTCACCACCCAGGTGTCCGCACCTGTGAGGAAGAGCCGGATCTTCTCATTGTCCGGTTGTGCTGCCGGAACGTCTCGGAGCCAGCGGTCGAACCAGGCCCTGTGCACAGCATCCATGTCCATCAATGCACCAGGTCCGAAGTCGACGCCCCCGAAGTCCTGACGAGGCTTGCGGGTGCCACCGTGATCCCACGGACCGATGATGAGGTGCTGGTCGGCGGCTCGAGGAGACTCATTGCTCATGGCGTCGTAGAAGTAGAGCGAGCCGGGCTGATCGTCGTCGTACCAACCGGTGATATGCAGCACCGGGATGTCGATGCGGCGGAAGTCGTCGTCGAGTCGCAGCGACTGCCAATAGTCGTCGAGCCGTGAGTGCGTCAACCACTCCCGCCAGGTCTCCAGCCTGCGCCCAAGACGCTCGTCCATGGTGACAAGCGGCAGATGCCTGAACACCTCTGGCCAATTGTCCACCAGCCCGGGATCCTGCACCACGCGCCTTCCGGCGACATTCAGCCAGGCGAGCATGACAAGCATGAGACAGCCGTTGTGGTAAGGATTTTCCTGGAACCAGTTGCCGCTAGTGGCGGTGCTGACCATCGTCGTCAGGTGCTCCGGGCGCTCCCGGGCAAGGGCCCACTGGCACCACCCACTGTAGGACCCGCCCATCGTCGCGACTTTGCCATTGCTCCAAGGCTGTGCCGCGGCCCACTCGACAGTGTCGTGGCCGTCGATACCCTCGAACCGGAACGGGATCCAGTGCCCCTCGGAGTCGTGGCGACCGCGGACGTCTTGTGTGATGAAGACGTAACCGTGATCAGACAAGTACCTTCCGGTCGCGACATAGCTAGGACGCTGGTTGTTGTAGGGGGTGCGGTGCAGGACCACCGGATACGGGCCCCCGCGGGGACCGCCTTCTGGGAAGTAGATGTCAGCAGACAGACGGGTGCCGTCCTTCATCGGAACCGCCACGTCTCGAAGCCGCCGTAGCGGCGGACCTTCATCGTGAGCTGGCACACGGTCGCTCGTCACGTTCTTTCCTTGCTGGCAGCAGCGTCTGCTAGATCGGCGCACGTCCACGCCATGGCGGTCGCTCCGTCGAGAGCCGCCCAATCCGCGGGTGGGGCAGCGCAAGCCGCCGCGAACTCCGGCTGGTGGTTTACGGCGTCACCGCTTGAGATGTTGAGAGTTGGGTGGATGGCGGGGCATACCAGGCTCACATTGGCCATGTCCGTCGACCCGGCCATCCGCTCCAACGTGGCAGCGGAGAAGTCGGCGAAGCCACGACCGAGCGCCTCAGCGTTCGAGCGATACCAGTAGGCCAGCTCCTCGGAATGGGTGAAATGACTGTAGGTCCGCCCGCTTTCCACTGAGACGCCGCACCCCGTTGCCTCGGCGCCGGCACGGAAACAACTGTTGACCCGGTCGACCAGTACCTCGAGACGATCGAGGTCAGGTGCCCGCACGTACCACTGCCCACTCGTCCGGTCAGGAACGACGTTCGGGGCGTCACCACCGTGCCGGACGATCCCGTGGACCCGGTCACCAGGGTGGAGATGCTGCCGCAGAAGACCGATTCCCACCTGAGCCACAGTGAGTGCGTCTGCTGCGTTCAGGCCCGCCTCTGGGAAGGCAGAAGCGTGCGCTGCCTTCCCACGGTAGGTGACGTCCATCGGCACGTAAGCGCGACAAGGCATCTGATCGAGCTCGTAAGGCGCGGGGTGCACCATCATCGCTGCGTCGACTCCGTCGAAGGCGCCCCTCTCGAGCATGATGATCTTGCCACCTCCGTTCTCCTCGGCGGGGGTGCCGAGCACAGTCAGGGTGAGCCCTAGATCATCGACGAGCGGTGCCAACGCCAAACCGGCACCCGCGCCAGCCGCGGCGATCACGTTGTGGCCGCAGGCATGCCCTACACCTGGGAGTGCGTCGTACTCCAGGCAGATCACCACGTGGACCGGACCGCTGCCCACTGTGGCCCGGACGGCGGTCGGAAGCTCGTAGACGCCCTGCTCGACCGGCAAGCCATGGGCCTCGAGCAGGTCACCGACCCAGCCGCAGGCACGTATCTCCTCGAAGGCGGTCTCCGGATGGGCGTGGATCCGGTGGCTCAGAGCAATCAGGTCATCGGAGGCCGCGTGAACGCGTTCCGCCAGCGCAGCCTTGATCGAAGTCATGCTGCACGCAGGAAGTCGGTGATCTGCGCGGCGAGGAGCTCAGGGATCTCGACGATCATCCCGTGCGTCGCCTCCACCTGTCGGAACTGCACGGCGGGGCAGTCCTCGGCCACTGCGGTGAGACCTTGTCGCAGCCCGACTCGATAGGCGGCCATCAGCTCTTGTAGTGATGGCGGCCCTTCCGACCCTCCTCGCTCTCCTACTGGCTCACGTCCCAGTGACAAATAGACGAGCAGCGGGCAACGTACGCGACGGTAGAGCGCCATCAAGTCCAGCTCGCTGATCCGAGCGCTCAGTTCCTCGGTCGCCTCGATTCCGGGGCGCAGGCGATGGCGGCCGTCGGCATCGACCGTCACCGTACGATCGAAGGTGGCCAGGCCGAACTCCCGCGGCATCCCGTGCTCCGCGGCTTCCTCGAGGAACTCGTCCTTGATCGCCGCGAGCTCCGATTTCGTCAACGCGTGACCGCGGTGGGCGAGCGCAGCCGCACGCCGGCCCTTCATCTTGGCCAGATGTTCGATCACAGTCTGACGGTCGATGCCCACGTACTGCTCGGGACGACCCATCCCGTGACCATCCAGGTTCACCGCTCCAGCGCAGTCCACCTCGTCGGCGCCGTACATGGCGGCGACCATGCCGCCGAGGGAGTGACCGACGACGGCCGGCCGATCGAGTCCAAGGGCGGTGACGACGGACCGAACGTCAGCCAGGACGCCTTCCCAGGTCCATGGACCGTCACCCGACCTGCCGTGGTTGCGGAGATCCATCGCGACGACACGATGACCCCGGATCAGGTGCTCGGCCATCGGCGACCAGTCGGTCAGCGTACGGCCGGCTCCGTGCAGGAGGAGGATCGGCTTGCCGGTGCCGCCATAGTCACGCACCGCGATGCGCATGCCGTTGCTGCCGTCGACGCTGCGGTCATCCACTGTGTCACTGCCGGACATGGTCCTCATCTCCTCGCATTGTGAGTGTCGGGTCGATCCGTCGGCTGCGGGGCGCGGTGGCCAGAGCGGCGAAGGCCACGAGCCAGCAGCCCGTAGCCCAGACCGCCGACGACGAATCCCGGCTCGACGAGAACGAGCAGCGGCGAGGTCGGTCTTGCCGGAGGCTTGCGCCGCTCGATGGCGAGCATCGTCAGGCCGAGTGCCCCACGAGACAACAGGGCACCGCTAGCTGTCGTGGCGGAGAGGCGCATCAATCGGGGGAGAACGCGTCCTCGCGACGGTCGAAGGGAAGCGATCGCCAGGACTGCGCCGAGGGTCGCCAGAATCGAGACCACGTAGTTGTACACGACGAACCATGTCTTCGCGAACGCCTGGTCGGCTGCGTCGGACGTGTCGCCGAGCCCTTTTCGCCCGCCGGCGGCCCAGTACACGTGAAGGGCGGCGAAGGCTGCGGACCACACGGCCGCCAGGCCTGCGGCGGCGGGTCGACTCGCGGGAATGGTGATCTGCGCCGCCGGGTCACGGGGACCGAGCGGTGCTCTCATCGACCTCTTCGTCACCGCTGATCCCTTCTGTGTGTCGCCGGCATGTTGTCGGTCGGTCTCAGCCAGCATGCTTCGGCGGGCATGCTGGACCGCTCCTGCTGCGCGTCGCCGGGGATCCCGAGCTGAGCACGAAACAAGCGGACCCAGTTCTCGCCGAGGATGAGCCGCACCTGGTCTGCACTGAAGCCGTGGTTCAACAGGGCCACGGTGACCTTCGGCAACCCCTCGGGCCCTCCGAGGCCGGGGACGAACCTGCGGCGGTCGAAGCCCACGTCGTCGCTGGCTCCGTAAGAGCGCAGCGTTTCCTCATGAACCTCCTTGACGAAGTCAGGGCCCAGGCCGACGTGCTCGATGCCTGCAACCGACACCACGTGCGCGATGTGATCAACGACCCGGCTCATCGTCGGCCGATCGGGGTCGATCAAGCCGGCAACGAAAGCGACTCCGACGATCCCGCCGCTCTGGGCCAGCGCCCTGAGTCTCTCGTCGGTGAGGTTGCGGTGATGGGGGCGTTGGACCCACGCTGAGGAGTGCGTGGCGACGACCGGACGCCGGGCGTGCCGGACGAGGTGGTCCACACCCGAACCGGCGAGATGGGAGACATCGACCAGCATTCCGATGCGCTCCATCACTGTGACGGCATCGAGGCCGGCGCGCGTCAATCGGCTGTGCGTCTCCTCCTCCGCGCTTCCGTCGGCGAGTGGGTTACGGCCGAAGTGGGTGAGCGATGCCATGCGGACTCCCAGCCTGAACATCGTCTGGAGAAGCTCGACGTCGACGCCGATCGCGTCACAGCCCTCCAGTGCCAGGACCAAGGCGATGCGCCCTGCGGCCACGGCCGAGTCGACGTCCGCGCCGGTCAGGCACAACGTCACCTGGTCGCCGTTCTGCTCCGCGATGCGGTGGGCGCACTCGATCATCCGAAGTGTTCGCCGGAGCATGCTCTCAGGAGCGATGTCTTCGCCGACGAAGACCGACAAGCACTGCACGTCGATCCCACCGGCCCGCAGTTGAGGAATCCAGTGCGCGCGGAAGTATCGCGACTGCTGGGTCTCCGGCCGGAGACTGACGAGCATCAGCAGGTCACTGTGGGCGTCAACGACCAAGGAGTCGTGGTGCAGCCGCTCCGCCTCATTCACGTGCGCACTTCTCCCTTCTCTCTCACAGAAGTCGGAATAACAGCATGTCCACCGGAGGTCCGCCCGTCATGGTTCTCTGCCACATTCGCACTACGACAATTTCGTCCGTCAGCACTAACGTCAGCGGCTTGGGATCAGCAGATCCTTCCCAACCTCCGGTCAGGCCCGATGTGCGAAGGATCGCAACAGTTGTCGAAGGGTGGCGAGGTGCGGAGTGGACGGCGATGTGCCGGCGGGTGGCGCGGCGCGGGAGTTGCGGGTTGAGTCGGGGCTGCGGGCTGCGGCCGGGGAGCTCGAGCTCGTGTGGACGACGCGGACGATCGCCGACGGTCGCGCGACGTCGCGGCCGTGGAACTACCTCGTGGACGTGGCCGATCCGGCGTTCGCGGTCGACGATCCGGACGGTTCGGTGATGGAGGTCCGGTGGTTCCCGGTGCCGGACGCCGTACGGCTGCTGGGTGAGATGCCGTACCCACCGATCGCCGTACCAGCGGTCGACTATCTGACGTCCGGCACCGCCGCGCTCGACTGGTTCGCGGAGGCGCGTCCCGGCGCCCCGTAGTACTCACCACCCAAACCGCCAACACGCGCTCAGTGCGCCTGGCCACCAAACTCGGCTTCGCCGAAGCGGCCCGCTACGAAGCCTGGGGCGCCGAACAATGGCTCGGCCTGTGGACCCCTCCTACTGGCGACTGACCAACTGATACGGCACGACGTCCTTCCACTCCCCGTCCACGCTGAGGTACTCCGGCGCAACACCGATCCGGGTGAACCCGGCCCGCTCGAGCACGCGCTGAGATCCGACGTTGGCGAGTTGCGTCGATGCTTCGATCCGATGCAGCCCCAGGTCCACGAAGGCCGCCCGGATGATCTCGCGCACCGCGGCCGTGGCAAACCCACGACCGTTGTCGGCGGCACCCACCCAGTAGCCGAGGCTGCAGGACTGGAGCGGACCACGCACGATCCCGGTCAGCGAGACCCGGCCGACCACCCGATCATCATCACCAGTGATCACCCAGGGCAGGCACCACCCTTGCTCGTACTGCTCAAGAGCCGCCCCAACCACGGCCCGCTGTCCCGCAACCGTGAAGAACTCGTCGTCCCGCACGGGATCCCACGGCGCCAGAAACTCCCGATTCACCCGCAGCAACTCAGCCAGCCCACGCGCACCCTCGATCGTGACCAGCCGAGTCCCCACCCGCGCATCCTCCGCCACCCGAGCCACGCCTGTCGACAGGCCCGGGGGCATACAGCGTTCCGGGCTATGCGGGGAACGCCTTCCAGTGGCCTTCTGAGATGACCTCGGTGGTGCCGTCGGTGACCTTGATGGCGGTCTGGTCGTCGATGGCGTACGACGGACCTCCGATGCCGGCGGCCCATCTCTCCGCGTCGGCCAGGGTGTTCTCGGGCATCTGCTCGTGGTCCAGGTGCGGAAAGATCGAGAAGTCGACGACCCTGAGCGTGCGGTCGTCCGGCGCAGACGGCCACGAGACGAAGTCGTCACCGATCCGCGGTGTCATCACCATGCTGCCAGCGCTCATCCCTACCCAGACCGTCTCGGGCAGCGACGGCATGACCCGCGACAGCCCTGACTCCCGCATCCAGTGGCACAGGTACGTCGCGTCGCCGCCGTCCACCAGCAGCACGTCGGCCTCTCGCACCCACGGCACCCACCGATCCTCGCCGATACTGGGCAGCGCGGTGAGCTCCAGGACGCCCAAAGACGCCCAGCCCAGGCTGGTCATCAGGTGGAACGGCGGCTCGCCGGCGACGGCGCTTCGCACCGAGGCGGGCCCGAGCATCGGGTGGCCCCACTGGGCCGTGGGGATGTAGAGCGCACGGGATTCCGAGATCGGCTTACCCAGCAGACCAACCAGAGCATCGCGGATGCTCTGGTTGGCAACGCCCCCGGACGTGAGAAGAAGCTTCACACCGCCTCCCCGGACGTGTACGACGTGTGGCAAACAGACCGCTGACGCATCATCGCCTGACTCCTTGTCATGCCCTGTCCGACGCCCTCGCCTAGGCCCCGTTCAACCGTTCCACGAACGCCGCATCCCGAATCCGACATCCTCCCAGAACGTGGCAATGATCATGATCAGTAGCCGGGCGTCGTTCACGGCTGTTCGGGGCCGTACCTCACCCGCTGGAAGGCCCGCGTCGCGGCATCGTGTGCGGTCACCGAAGATTCCGTCGATCTCGCTCTTCGCGAGGAACCGTTGGCCCAGAGGATCGCTGCCACAAGCAGGTGGCGTTCGACGATCGATGAACGGCGACTCTCACCACACGCTCGTCGTACCAGTCGGTGTACATCGTGCCGTCACCGGCCAGGTAGGCCCGGCCATGTAGCTGCCACTGGCCTGCGCCGGGCCCGCCACTAACGCCCCCGTCCGAAGGCGATCGAGGCGGGAGACGAAGAACCCCCGGCCTCAGAGAGTGGCGCATCTTGCCACCGCCGCCGGCATCAAGCAATGCTAGTTGACTTGGGGGTTGAGGAAGAGCCTGATGCCGGTGGATGCGCTGACAACTGCGCGGTCTCCGAGTGGGGCGGTCAGGGCGACGACCGCGACTGTCCGGCGCAGCGCCAACGTACAGGCGGTGCCGGCCGGCGGCTCGTCGTGGCTTCCTCCGATGACCACCAGGTCGTCGAATTCGAGAACGTGAGCTCGAAGGTCGCGATCACAGTCTCCGTGGCTGAGGGAGAAGGTGAGCGTGCTGCCTTCGATCCGGGTGAGACTCGCGGCATGGAGCAGGCCGGGGGCGGGGTCGGCGAGCCCGGGCGGTGGGACCGGCATGGCCGGCGTTTTGAGTACGTTCTTGGAGACTGCAACGACGACGACTTTTCTCGACAGGCCCTTCGCAGTGAAGGACCACGCGGGTACGGTCGCGGGACCCCGGCTCGTGACGACCTCGGCTGTTCCCAACGAAGCGGCGGTGATCGTGAGGGTGCACGACGACGCCGGTATGCCCCGGCAGTTGCTTTGTGTGCTCCCGATCTCCCCGGTGAGGGCAGGGCGAGCATTGACCACGCTCACCGGAAGGCTCGATCCGTCCGCGAAATCGATGCGGGAACTGCCGCCTGATCCGAGTCGAACGCCCGGGGCCACGACGACCTTCCCGGCCGACCACGCAAGCTTCTGCTCGGTCGAGTCGAACGCGAGCTCCGGCGTCCGCGACGAGTGCAGGAAGATCCCTGCCGGAGGCTTCGGGATCCCCGCGGCCCGGACAGCCTCCGCGACGGCGCGCGCCCGGTCTTCGAACGCCGCAGTCGCTGGAGCCGGCGGAACGGCACCACGGGGCACCGTTGGAGCAACGCTGGGCGTTGCGTCGCTTGCACCAGAGGGTGGTGTGACCTCGGTTCCACACGCCGTGAGGGCGAACCCGATGAGCACGACGGCAGAACCGACGTACACACGACCCCTCGCGCCACGGTTGATCGGCCTCATACTTGGTGGACGCTTCGGGCATGGCCAATCGTTGCACTGGCCGCCGTACGGCGTGTCCTGCGAGCCCAGGGCGGGAACGACAGACCCCCAGCCGAAAACTGCCCTCTGACGTGGGGGTTCGTGTGGAGCCGCCAGTCGGAATCGAACCGACGACCTTCTCATTACGAGGAGGAACGACAGCGTCGCATCCGCTCTCTACCAGCGGTTTTAGTCACACGGCTGCCCTCAGCGAGCACGAAATTCCCCATCAGTGTCCCCCACTTCGTGCCACGGACGATGCCACGCGAGCTCACGATCGGTGGAAATGTCGGTGGGGTCTGGGACCGTGTTGTGGCATGGAGATCACTGAGCAGGTGTTGGCCGGTATGCCGGCCGGGCTGGTCCGTGTGCCGCTGGGCTGAATTCGGCTCAGGGTGGCGGTTGGCTGAGGCTGAATGCGTGAGACTGGTGATGGCTAGTCCGCTGGGGGAGACATCGTGGGCGGCCTCGTACGCGTCAGCGGTGATGAAGACTTGTCGGTGGCTGGCCGGCGCGGAGGTTCCCCTGGCGAACCCGGCCGATCCGTTGTGGACACCGGCGAAAGGCACCAGTTCTGCGTCCGTCGGGTGTCGCGATCGGCCCGGCGTTGCACGAGACGTTCGGGAGGCTGTACGACGAGACGCAGATCGCGCTGATGACGTCTCCGGACGGTTACAAGACACCGGGGATGCCGCCGCGGCCGGGGTACCTGGAGGGTGTGATGGAGACGCTGAAGCGGGCGCGTCTGCATGGCCCCCACCCACGGCCGGCGGGACTGGCGGCAACTGCCTGAGCCTGGTTGACCTACACTCCACACTGGGCCTTCACCAATGGACGGTGAAGGCCCGTTGCCGTTGTGTGGGGTCACCGGTGGGGTCGGGCGCGGGCGGTGAGTCGGAGCTGATCTCGTGTCCGCGGCCGCATCGGACTGCCGTACCGAAGCCGAACGCACTGGCCGTGGCCGGTGGTGTCACGGTGGGGCGTGTGGGGTGAGCGCGGTGGCGATCCAGGCCGGCAATGGCTTGGGCACGACTCAACTCTCATCCCCGGCTAGGCGGCTTCGTGCACCACGTCGGCTCGGTGCCTGTCAGCGCCAGCCGCCCACAGCCACCGGCTGCTCCCCGGCGATTCCTGCCGGTACGCCAGGGGCCAGCCGCAGAACTCGTCAGCCGTTCGCCCCACGCACTGAGCAGCTCGACGCTTGTCTTCCCAGTCGGACATATAGAAGAGCTGCCGGTCAGCAAGCCTCCGACCAGCGTGATCACGAGCCCCCGCAGCGGGCCGGGCATCAGCCGGCACCTCCACCACGCCGGTCTTCGGAGCTGCCAGCGTCCGCGGTGGGTCGAAGTTCTTTGTGCCCGATCCACCTAATCTCACCGTCTGGCAGCCTTCACACGGCCGATCCACTCGCCGCCCTCGCGGATCCAGGCATCGAGCTCACCGACCTGCCGCGACCAGGCGTCGAACGGCACCGGCTCGTCGAGCCGCGGGATCGCGCGGGCCGTGCGCGTCGAACTGCACGTCACGCACCCGCCGTCTGAGATAGCAGCTCGGTCATTCACACCGCGTGGGGCCATTTCGCGGTGCGAGGCAGCCTCTACTGGGTCTACCTGGAGTAGCCGCCACCCGACTGCTGGCCGCGGGTGAGCCAGATCTGGGTGATGCAGGCCCGGCCCGTACATGTCCGCCAGCGTCACCGGCCGATCATCGGATTGGTCGGGCTGCTCATGTTCGGGCTGGTGTTGCCGGTCACCTCGACCACGTGGGCCAGGCCGCCGGAGATCGACTTCGCTCTCGCGATCGCCGACGTCCGCGCCGCCGCGGAAGCCCGCGGCGGCGCGATCGGTTCTCTGAAATCCGAGTCCGCGGCGCCGACACCTATCCCCTGATCGTGCGCCCCAAGAGGCCAGGGCGTCCGTGGCGTTGCTTATCCTTCACCCACGGTCTCGATGCTAAAATCTGCCCCTGCTTGTAGCGGTCAGCGGGGCGCGGGGATCGCAACCGCGGCGTCGAACCAGGTGGACTTGTCGGTCGGGCTCGGGGCGAAGTGAAGTCCCTCGGCGATCTTGCGGACTTCGGCGACGGTGGCGCTGCCGTTGTGGAAGCCTACGACGGTGACAGCGAAATCGTAGTGCTTGCCGACGATCGTCAGCCCGGTCCTGGGGTCGTTCCCCTTGGATTTCCCGATGAGGCCCTGGTCCGCGACGCCGTACCAGGCCGGCAGTCCGTTGATGGTCAGGTCCGGCTTGCGTTGACGGTACGACTGGAGGAACTCCTTGGTGCTCTGGTAAGCGATCGCGAGATCGTCGCCGGGCTCAGGTTGGCCGTCGCGTGCGATGGACGGCAAGGAGTCCTTCTTCACGCCGGTCGCAAGGTTGCCGTCGCTGAAGTGGATGTCGAAGCCGTTGCCCGCTTCGGGTACCGCGGCTTTGGGGCCGAATTTCTCGGCGTCGGAGGTGTACGTCCTCGCCGGGGCGAGCCCCTCCGGGAGGTAGCTGACCTGGACCGGAGAGCTCAGCCGTGCTGATTGACCCGTGATCGTCTTCGCGAGTGCCATGGCGTTGGCGACGTCGGGGTTGTAAGGCGCATCAAGCCATCCGTTGTCAACCTGCCGTTCGCACGTGACCAGAGCCCAGAGTCCAGCCGCGGGTTGCCAGGCCACGGTTGTCATCTTCTTGCCCACGAGCTTGATCGGCCCGGCTGTGCCGCTAGCTGCCTTGCTGACGATTTTGTTGCCGGCGTAGTACTCCGGAGGCAGCTTGAGCACAGGCTTGGCGGTCGGCGCCGTGACGACGCTCGCCTTGATCCCATTGATCGTGACTGTGGGGCTCCCGGCCGGGATGCTGCTGGCGTCGAAGGAGCCGTTGCGGTGAACAGACCACAGGCAACTAGCGCCTACCGGGCCCGTGGCCTTCAGCAGGTACTGCACCTGGTAGTCCTGCTGGTAGGTGTGGCCGCGGTCGACCATGCCGGCCGGGATGGGAACGGTCACCCAGTTCTGCAACATGGGAAGGCCTTCCTGGCCCGCAGCCTGGCTGTCGCTCCTGAGGTGGGCAATGGCCAGCGGGCCTCCCACAGCGACGGCAACCGTCGCCACAGCGGACACCAAGATGATGGGTGTACGGCGGCGCGGTGTCGAGCGCTCGGGCCGCAGGTCTGCCAGAACGGAATCGGGGTGGGGGGCGGAGTCGGCCAGTTGGTCGAAGGCGGTGCGGAGGTCGTCCTCAGTGCGCATGGGTCACTCCGGTCCGTGAGGTCTGAAAGGTTTTGGGGGCCGCCATCTCGATGCGGAGTGCGGCCAGGGCCCGGGACGCGTGGGCGCGCACCGTGCTGGCGGTGCAGCCGAGGGTTTCGGCGATCTCGGGGTCCGACAGGCCGCCGTAGTACCGCAGGGTCAGGACGGCGCGTTGGCGGCGGGGAAGTTTCGCCAGCTCGGTGAGCAGCTGGTCGCGGTCGGCCTGCTGGTTCGCGTGGTCGGCGAGCTGCTCGGTCGGGAAAATTTCCGCGCGCGGCACGATCCGGGACCACTTGCGGCGCCAGGACAGGTACTCGTTGACCAGCATCTTGCGCAGGTAGGCGTCGGGAACGTCGGCCTCCCTGACCCGGTCCCAGTGCCGGTGCGCTTTCAGGGCGACGTCCTGAACCATGTCACCGGCCAGGTCGCCGGATCCGCACAGGGCGGTCGCGAATCTGAGCAGCTTTGGCAGCCCCACCCGGGCCCACTGTTCGAACGTCACGCCGCCTCCTAATCCGGGCCGGTTGGTCCGACCTGCACCACTAAAGACTGCGCCCGGGGCCGATCTGCTGAGTCCGACTTTTGACCACGGAGTGAGACATCCGATTTCTGACCTCTCCTGACAGCGTTTCCGGACCGCTCCATCAGCGCGGAGAGAAGCCTCACCGGCGACCCCCGGTCAGGGTGGCCGCCGCACCCGAGGGAACCGGTGCCAACGCGGCCCGAAACCTCGGCCTCGGCTGGAAGGATGTCACCCTCGATCGAGAATCGCCGCGGCGGGACGGTGGCCTTTGCGACCTTTGTCCGCCGACAGCACGGCCGCCCAGCATAGGGCGAAGAGCGGCGTGATACCTCGGATTACCCAGTGCCGATCGAGTCGACTGTCGACCGCGAGAGCCGCGACTTTCCGTTACCTCGCTGTGTGTCAGGTTGCTGACGGCGCACTTGATGCACGTCACGGGGTAGGGCGGCGAGGCGGCAGCGGTGGTGTCGTTAGTGGTGTCCATCATGGGTCAGCTCTTGGTGTCGCTGGTGGTGGTGGTGAGGTGGCTGCGCGGTGGGTGGCCTCGATGAGGTGGGGGCGTACGGCGTCGATCCAGGCGAGGGAACTCGTCGGCCGGCCAGCGCCCCCGGCGCGGTCGAGTTCGACCTCGATCGAGTCGGTCACCCACGCGGACGGGAAGTCCACCGCGAACACCCGCGACGTGTCGGTGTGTCTGCGGACCTCGACGACCAGGCCGCGCTTGCCGGGCCAGTCTCCGCCGCGCTGGTGGTCGAAGCGCCGGGCCGTCACCACGATCGGCGCAGCTCGACCAGGCAGGGGTCGCGGGATTCGTTGGAGTTGTCGGAGATGATTCGGTATATCGAAATTTCAGTCCGATATGAAGAATAACATCCCGCCCAACGCGCCCGGGGTTGTCGCGGCACAACCGCAGGCTTAGTGTTTCTGAATACGGAATCCTATTTCGGCATTTAGGAACTATGCATTCCTTCGGTAACTCGGGAGTAGTGAGGCGCGATGAGAAGATCTCCGACCCGGCGGGTGGCTGCGCTGGCCCTGGCTTTCGCCTGTACGTCGGCGCTGTTGGTGGCAGGTGTCGCGGCGTCGCCACCCGCTGCCGCGAACGGCGATGGCAAGGCCATCCACGACTTCGCCGACCCGGACGCGAAGGGGCTGGCGATCCGGACCATCCGGCTCCAGCACGCGGGCCGGGAGAACGGCACCCTGATCAGCACCTTCGAACACTGGAAACCGAACTCGGCCGAGTCCGTGCCCTACCTGATCAAGCGCAGCGCCGACGACGGACGCACGTGGACCACGCTGGCGGAGGTGGAGGACGGGGAGACCGGACCCGGACGTCCCTGGCCGACGAAGTGGACACCGTCATTGCTGGAGCTGCCGCGCCGGGTCGGGAAGTACCCGGCGGGCGCGATCTTCCTGGTCGGTGCTGTGACCGGCCCTCGCGTCGAAGTTCAGCTATGGCGGAGCCTGGACCACGGCAGGAGTTGGACCTACGGGGGAGTGGTGCAGGAAAGCAGCTCCGACGGGCGGCCGATCTGGGAACCCTTCTTGTATCTCGGGGCCAAGGGGGAACTGGTCATGCAGTTCTCCGACGAACGCGACGTGAGCCACTCGCAGAAGCTCAGTCAGGTGGTGTCCGTCGACGGCGGGGAGACCTGGGGAGCCTCCACCGAGGTCGTCGCGGCGCCCGAGTCACACCTGCGTCCGGGAATGCCGATCGTGACCAGGCTGGCCAACGGCCGATACATCCTGAGCTACGAGCTCGTGGGCGCGCCGATCGCTGCTGACGCCATGGTGAAGGAATCCGCGGACGGGGTGAACTGGGGCGACCCAGCCGACCTGGGTCGGCGACCGCAGACCGCTGATCACCGCTACCTGGCCAGCTATCCCTACCTCGTCTGGGCGCCCGGCGGCGGCCCGCAAGGGCAGTTGATCCTGACAGCCGGGTACAGCATCGATGCTCGCGCGCCTCGGCAGACTCCTGAGCAGCGGCAGTCGGCACTGGTCAGCTACGACCAGGGCAAGACCTGGTTCCGGATGCACCTGCCGTTCAAGCCCGCGGAGTGTGATGGAACGCTGTGGGGCGCCGCCCTCCTGCCGTCCAAGGACGGCCGGGAGCTACGGCTGGACTCGCCGGCCGGTCGGCCCGGCAGTACCCATTGCGGGGTCTATGCGGAGCAGGCGAATGTCGGCACGTTGCCCTACCGTGCAGATTTCGCCACCGGTGACGACCCGGGCTGGGTCCGGTACGCAGGCGACTGGTCCGTGGACGAGGCGCGGGTCTACCGGCAGAGTGCGGCCGAAGGCGGCAAGGCGCTCGCAGGATCCACGGCCTGGCGCGACTACCGTGTCTCCGCCGAGGTTCGGCTGGAGTCTGCCGGCAGTTCCGCCGCACTGCTGTTCCGGGTCACCGATCCCGCGCCGGCCCTTGCCGCGCATGACGGCTACCACGCCACGGTCACCGCCGGAGGAGACCTGCTGGTCGGCCGCAACAGCCACGACGGGCCTGCTGCAACGCTGGCCGCCGCCAAGGTGCCCGGTGGTGTGCAGCTCGGTACCTCGTACCGGCTGACTGTCAACGCACAGGGCCATCGGTTGACCGCGGAGCTGTGGACGATGGACTCCCACCGCCGCCTGGCTGTGGCGACCGTACGGGACTCGAGCTACCACAACGGCAACCTGGGCGTCAGCACAGTCGGTGCGGCCTCGTTCGACAACCTTTCCGCGCAGCACTGACGGTGCGCACTCACGAGGGAGCAACACAACGATGACAACGAACTCCGGCTATCCGGTCCCAGCCGGCGGTATCAAGGCGACGCTCGTCGGTGGCAACACCGTCGGCGCGGCACTCCGAGAACGGGAACCGAGGGCAGACGGCCATCGGCACGTGGACACCCCGGCTCTGGTCCGGCAATTGCGGGAGATGTCCGCGAATACGTATCTCTTCGGCATATGGGATGCGCCGACCGACTGGGACGACCTGCGGGAGGAGTTTCTGCCGGCCGCCGCGGCGTACGGCATCTCGGTCATCCCATACCTCGTACCGCCGTCGGAGACGGCCGAGCACGGGCGGGCCTCCCGGCCGTACCGGCTGGACTTCGTCGGGTGGGCGCGGGCGATGGCCGAACTGTCGCTCAAGTACCCGAACCTGACCGCCTGGGCGATCGACGACTTCGAGTTCCCGGTCAACGCGGAGCTGTTCACGCCCGAATACATGACCGAGATCGCCGGGACGGCGCGCGCGATCAATCCCGAGCTGTGCTTCTATACCTGCGCCTACTTCGGGACCGCGACCAGTGAACGGTTCCTGGACAGGTACGGCCCGTACATCGACGGCATCATCTACCCGTTCCTGGACGGCGACCACGAGAATACGACAGTGGCGGCGTCACTCGCCGGCTGTCTGGACCGGATCCTCGAGCTGACCGAGCCCCGGCAGCTCGACCTCATCCCGCTGATCTACACCGGACGTTTCCTGGACGCGCCGCTTCCGCCCACGGAGGGCTATGTCACCGAGACGCTGACCGTGGCTGACGAGTACGCCCGGGCCGGCCGGACCCCAGGGGTCATTGCCTACGGCACCCAGCTGGACGGCGCACCGACCCCTGCCACCGACCACCGATCCATGTACGGCGCGGGCAGGCTCGCGCTGGTGGCCCCGCGCGCCGCCGTACCGGCCGGAGCCGTCGCCGCGGCTGATCAGGTCGTCGTCGTCGATCCGGCCTCGCCTCGCTACGAGGTCTCCTTCTGGTATCACCGCTCCTTCCTTGCCAACGGCATCGACCGCGGGACGTACGTGCTCGAGTTGCTGATCGACGACACGACGGTTTGGAGCAAGGACGTCAACGAGCAGCGATGGGACCTATGGGTCCAGGGCGACGCCTTGCACGGCCCAGTCGACGTCACCGAATGGGTCGCGGGACGTGACCAGGTCACGCTGACGTTTCGGCTGCGGTGCCTGCGGGACGTGTCGCTGGGCTACATCGACGTCGGTATCGACAACCTGGAAACCGTCGGTCTGCACGTGCGTAACCCCGGTTTCGAAGAACCGGCGGACTGGTCGCTGTCCGCCGGCGGGGGACCGCTGCTGGCGGTTGTCGACCTCCATGTACCAGACCGGCCGGCGCGCATCGTTTCCGCGGTGTCCCGATCTTTCGGGGCACGATGACCGAACCCGGGAGCAGCTGCCGTGACTGGGACGACTACGACACCGCGTTCCCCGAGTACTTCACCCCGCCCTATCCGCCCGGCTGACCGCCGGTGCGGATCTCGGCGGCATCTTCGTCGAGACCGAGGTGGTCGCACTGCTGCCCGGCGCGATCGCCGCCGACGGACCTGATCGAGAGAACCGACCACGGTGGACGCGGACCTCGCAGGGCACCTGGAGTTCGCTCGGCGGCAGGTCGAAGGCCTCGCACGCGCGCAGCGGGCGACCTTTGACCGATCTGGAGGTCGAGACGCTGCCAGGGGGTCCTCGGCCACCGGCACCTGCCGGTCGGCCGGGTCGGTTCCTACTCGCCCGGAGGCAGGCACCCACTGATCGCGTCGTCGATCATGACGGTGACCGTGCCCAATGTCCCGGGGGGCGACTGCGTGGTGGCTGTCGCGCCGCCGCGGGAGGGAAGGGCCACGTCGGTCGGGTTGTGTCTGGCGCGGGCTGGGATGGACAAGCGGCCGTGGTTGGAGCGGTTGGGCGTGGATGCGGTGTCGCCGATGAGCGGGAAGCCGTGGGAGCTGTACGTGGACAACGGCGCGGAGTTTCACAGCGAGGCGCTGCGCCGCGGCTGTGACCAGCACGGGATGGTGTTGCGGTACCGGCCGCCGGGTCAGCCGCATTACGGCGGGATCGTGGAGCGAGTGATCGGCACGATGATGCGCCTGGTGCACGAGTTGCCGGGTACGACGTTCTCGAACGTGGCCGAGCGGGGCGGCTACGACAGCGACGGCCGGGCAGTGATGACGCTGACCGAGCTGACTGCTGTTGGCGGTGGCCTGCTATCACGGACAGGTCCACGACTTCCTCGGCCGGACTCCGGCGGCGGCTTGGGCCGAGCTGGCCGGTGCGGCGGACCAGGGACCGGTGACGGTATCGAACGAAACCGCCTTCTTGGTCGACTTCCTGCCCGTCGGACGCCGCTCGCTGACCCGGACCGGATTCCTGGTCGACCACGTGTACTACTACTGTCATGCGCTCCGCCCGTGGATCGCCCGGCGGGAGCAGCTGGACAAGTTCGTGCTACGCCGCGACCCGCGCGACATCTCCCGGATCTGGGCACTCGAACCGGACGGTACGGCGTGTGTACAGGTGCCCTATCGGGCGCAGTCGCGTCCGGCGATCAGCATGTCGGAGCGGTGCGCGGCTGTTGCACGGCTGCGCGAGCAGGACCGTGACGACGTGGACGAGCAGGCGGTGTTCGCGATGGTCGACCAGATGCGCCGCATCACCGACACCGCGGCGGCTACGACTCGCAAGGCCCGTCGCGACCAGGGCCGCCGCGACGAGGCAGGCCACCAGACGCGGAGCACCGGTACGCCGGCCCCAGTGGTCGAGCCGCCGACTGGCCCGGACGATGTGGACGCCGAAGCGCCGCTTTCGGCGCCTGCGTTCGAGGTGATCGAGCAGTGGTGACCCCGGATACACAGCCGGCCGCCTCCGTCGACCCCGAGGGCAGCCAGGACGACGGCCAGCAGCTGGGGCATCTGCATGAGTCGGCGCGGTCGATCGCCCTGCTGGGCGACGAGGAACGGCTGCGGTACATGCGGGCCGATCGGTGGATCGGGTACCCGGCCGCGGTCGCGGCGCTGTCCCGGCTGGAGACGATGCTGGCGTGGCCGGCCAAGCAGCGGATGCCGAACCTGCTGCTGATCGGGCCGACGAACAACGGTAAGTCGATGATCATCGAAAGGTTCCGCCGTACTCACCCCCCGGTCTCGCACGAGGACCGGGAAGAGATCCCGGTGCTGGTGGTTCAGGTGCCGTCGGAGCCGGACGTCGGCCGGTTCTACACCGCCGTACTGGCCGCGCACGGGGCACCACGCCGCAACTACCGGGCGGCCGAGTTGGAGCAGGTCGTGCTCGGGTTGATGCGGCCACCGGGGTGCGGACGCTGGTGATCGACGAGCTGCACAACATCATGGGCGGCCGCGGTGACCGCCGCCGCGAGTTCCTGAACCTGCTGCGGTTCCTCGGCAACGAGCTGCGGATCCCGTTGGTCGGTGTCGGCACTCGCGACGCCTACCTGGCGATTCGGGGGACGACCAGCTGGAGAACCGGTTCGCCCCATTCACGTTGCCGACCTGGGAACCCGGTGCCGATGCCTGCTCGCTGGTGGCCAGCTTTGCCGCATCGTTCCCGCTGCGCAGGCCCTCGTCGATTGCCACCGCGGAGATGACGTCGTACGTCGTACCTGCTGACCCGCTGTGAGGCGAGATCGGTGAGCTCGCCACGCTGCCGGCTGAGGCCGCAACCGTCGCGATCACCACCGGCGAGGAGGCCATCAACGCCCACACGCTCCAGCTCGCCGCGTATGCCGGACCCGGCGAGCGGCGGCGCCTGTTCGAGCGCGAACTCTCGTGACCGCGCCCAGCACGTGGACCGGCCCGTCGACCGGCGCGGCGGACGATGCGCCGTCTCGGCGTTGGCCTTTGCACCCGCCGCCCGGCGAGCGTGAGTCGCTGACGTCGTGGCTGGACCGGCTCGCGGTGCTGTACCAGATGACCTCCGATCAGCTGATTGGACCGCAGAACCTGCCACGATCCGCGCCGTACCCGGCCTACGACCTGAACGTGCACCCGCCGCCGGCGGTGCTGTCCGCGCTGTCGCAGCGCACCGGCCAGTCGGTCGACCGGCTGAAGGCGATGACGCTGTCGGGCTGGGCTCCTGCCGGACCAGCTGGTGCCCCGGAGACAAGCAGTACTCCGGGCGCGAGTTCTTCAACTACGTCCGGTCCAACCCGGTTCTGTTCCCGCTCGGAGAGGCCGGTATCCAGCGCCCGGACGGCAATCTGAGCCGCTGGATCGGGCCTTGGCTGCCCGCGACGTGGCTGAACCGGCACTGCCCGGTCGGTCTGCGTCACCGACCCGGACCGAGGCCAGGAACTGATGTGGCGGCTGCCGCTGGTGCTGGGCTGCCACGAGCACGGCTGCTACCTCGAGGACTTGTTCGCCGCCAAGTTCCATTCCCTGCTGCACGACGGCCAGCCGATGCCAGCTCGGCGCATTCCCGAACCCCTCGCGACGCTGGAGCGCTACACCTACAGCGCCCTGAACACCGGACTGGTCGATCTGCCCGGCCGCACCGTCCAGGCCGCGGTGTTGGTTCCGAATGCTGCGGTCCGTGCTGGACGAGGTCAGTCTCGCGATCACCTCCCGGCGAAAGTGGCCCCAGGAGGCACTGCGCACGATCTGGAAGACAGCCGGGCTGCCTCCTCGCGGCGGCCACGACCATCTGCCGGTCGGAGATGTGCGGTGAGTCGAGGTGCTGCTCGACCATGTTCGAGGCGGGAACGCGATCAGCAGCCCGACGATCTCACCAGCCCGGTGCCGGTGTCAGGGGCTGTGACCGCCACCAGGGCGAGCTCCGTTCTCGCAAAACCTACGACCGCCAGGGGTGAGTCCGGCGTCCGATACTATTCGTGTCATGTTCGATCCCCGTGCCTAGAGAGTGCTCGCCGTCGCCGAGCCCGATCACCTCACCCCGCTCCACTGACGGAGCCGGGGCTCTCTAGGAGCGTTCTCTTATGTCCAGCACTTCACGTGCTGGGAGCTACCGTGACGTCCTGCTGCTGCCGCATGCGCTGCGCACCTTCGTGCCCGCGCTGTTCGGCCGGCTGTCGTACGGCCTGCTCCCGCTGTCCGCGTTGTTCACCGTCCAGCAAGCAACCAACTCGTTCGCGACCGCGGGTCTCGCGGTCGCCGCCTTCGGCCTCGCTGCGTTGACGATGCCCGTCAAGGCCCGCTTGGTCGATCGCCACAGCCAACGCCGTGTCCTCCCCCCGATGGCCGTCATCTGCGCATCGGGACTGGCCGCCACCGCCCTCGCCCGTACTGCGAACGCCGCGGTGCTGGTGATCCTGGTCGGTCTGGCGGGCGTGTTCGCCCCGCCGCTCGGCCCGTCGATGCGGGCCACCTGGCGGCTCGTCACCGACAGGACCGAGCTCAAGCAACGTGCTTACGCCCTCGACTCGATCTGCGAGGAATCGCTGTATCTGGGTGGTCCGCTCATCGCGGGACTTCTGATCAGCTTCTGGTCCGCGCCGGCCGCGCTGGCGTCCTCGGCCGTGCTGATGGTCGCCGGGACCTTCGGGATGGTCGCGACACCGCCGGCCACGCATGTCGCCGAGCAAGAGGCCCCGCGCCGGTTCCTTGATCCAGGGCCGTTGCGGAGTGCGGGGCTTCGGCGAATCGTGCTGATCATCTTCCTCGTGGCCGGTGGAGTGAGCGTGGCCTACATCTGTGTGGCGGGTGTCGCGCAAGGTCAAGGGCGGGCCGGGGCGGCCGGATTCGTCGAGGCGGCCATCGGTCTGGGCAGTGTGATCGGAGGGCTGACCTGGGCCCGTCGTACCCATACCCGATCGCACTGGCACCACCTGGCCGGCTTGATCGCCTTGCTGGCCGCCGCGTTCATGGCGGCAGCCTTCGCCAGCAATCTGATCGTGCTCGGTGTGGTGATGGCAGTCGGCGGTCTGGCCGTCGCTCCGCTCTTCGTCGTGTCCTACCTGGCGGTCGACGACCTGACCCCACAGCACCAACGAACCGAGGCGAGCACCTGGATCAACACCGGTAATAACCTCGGCAGTGCGGCCGGCGCATCCTTGGCCGGATTGGCGATCGACCGTACCGACCCGTCGTACGGGTTCCTGGCCGGAGCAGGGCTGCTCGCCCTCACGGTGCTGCTCATCGGCCTGGGGTCGCGCTTACGCTGCCGGACTGGGAATCCGGGCGGCCGGTACGAGCACGCCGCGCCGAGCGGCTCTGTGGACGCTGACGGCGACTCTGGCCTGGTCAGGTGATGCGCTGGGTCACCATGGTCCAGTACCGGACCATGGTGACCCAGCAAGGGTCAGCCGTCGCCCGCCTGGGCGTGGTGCCCGCCAACCTGGGCGTTCTCCCTGCTTTGGGTGCCGTTGACTGCGATGATCCTCTGGCTCGCCTACCGGTGGCCGGGACAGGGGAGCGGAGAACCTCGTCGAGGTCCGCGAACACGTCGACCCCGTACCGCGCGGCTGCCTGGCGACGGTCCGGCAAGGCGTCGGCGAGGGTCAACAACCCGACCGACTGGTGCCGGGACAGGGCCGGCAGATAGGCGCCCAGGCCGATCTCTCGAAGGCCCCCCCAAGGCGACCTGCACTGGTCGCTAACTTCCAAATATCATCTTCAATTTCTGATAGTTGAATCTTAAGTTGCGGTCCGGCAGGACGCAAGGCGTCGCAGGACCGGGGTGTGGCCGCGATCACGCCTTCAGCGCGCCGGCGAGGACACCGCGCACGAAGTACCGCTGGAAAGCGACGAAGAGGATTGCCATCGGCAACAGGCTGAGCACCGCGACGGCGGTGGTGCCGCCGATGTTCTGGGTGAACTGGGTGTTGGTCGTGGCGATTCCTACGGTGAGGGTGCGCATCTCGGCGGACTGGGCCATCAGCAGTGGCCACAGGAAGGAGTTCCAGCTGGCGACGAAGGTGAAGATCGCCAGCACGGCCATCGGCTGGAGGCACAGCGGAAGGACCACGCTGCCGAAGATGCGCAGCTCCGAAGCGCCGTCGATGCGTGCCGACTCCAGCAGCGAGTCCGGAATCCCCCGGATGAACTGGCGGAGCAGGAAGACACCGAAGGGGCCGGCCAGGGACGGGATGATCAGCCCCGCGTAGCTGTCGACCATGCCGAGCCTGGCCGCGATCAGGTACACCGGCACCAAGGTGGCGGAGAAGGGCAGCATTAGCGTGGCGAGCAGTAACCCGAAGCTGAGTTCCCGGCCCGGGAACCTGAGCTTGGCGAAGGCGTACGCCGCCAGCAGGTCGACCAGGACCGTGAGAGCCGTGACCGCGCCTCCGACGAGCAGGCTGTTCGCGACGTAACGCGGAACCAGCGGGTCGTTGAAGACCTCTCGGTAGTTCTGGAGCGTCCATGTTGCCGGCGACAACGAGAATTCGAGGAACGTCGTCGACTTGAGCGACACCACCACCACGATGAGGACCGGGGCGGCGAACAGCAGGCTGGTCAGCGTGGCCACCAGGTGCATGGCCAGCACGGAGGGCCAGCCGGAACGACCACCCGTCATTGGTCAACCCCTGCCCGGCGGCCCAGGAACGCCGCCGAGATGATCGCGGTGATCCCCAGCAGGATGACGCTCATGGTCGCGGCGTAGGCGACGGACCCACCATTGAATGCGTTCTGGTAGACGTACCACATCGCGGTGTAGGTCGCGGTCCCCGGGCCGCCGTTCGTCATCACGAATACTAGGTCGAATACCTGGACGGCGTTGATCGTGACCAGTGCGAGTACTACCTGCATAACGGGCTGGATCAGCGGCAGCTTGATCCGGGTCAGCACCTGCCAGGTGTTGGCACCGTCGATCCGGGCCGCCTCCAGGAGCTCACCCGGGATGCTGTTGAACCCGGCCATGAAGACGAGACCGTAGAAGCCGCAGCTGCTCCACGCTGTGATCAGGGCCAGGAAGACGATGGCGGTGGCCCCATCGGTCAGCCAGGGGATCTCGAGGCCGAAGACCCGCGCCATCAGCAACTGCAGAGGTCCCTGCTCCGGGTCGATCAGAACCTTCCAGATCAACCCGGTCGCGACCACCGACAGCAAAGAGGGCAGATAGATCAGCGTTCGATGGATGACCATTCCCCGTAGCTTGGAGGCCAGCAGCAGACCCACCGAGCCGGCGACGACCAGTGTCACGGGTGTCGAGATCGCCATGAACAGCAGCGTGTTGCGCAGTGAGTCACGGAACAGCGTGTCGGAGAAGATAGTGCGATAGTTGTCCAGCCGGTTGAAGCGTAGCCCGCTCAGGATGCTGCCACGCTGGAACGTCAGGACGAATGTGTAGACGAACGGAACCGCGATGAACAGGCCGAACACCGCGGCCTTGGACACCACGAACGGGGCAGCGACCACCAGTTCCCGGATCGGCCGCCGCATCAGCCGGCCGCCGCGGCCATCTGCTTGATCTGGTTGCGGGCGTCGCGGATCATGTCGTCCAGCGGCTGGCGGCCGGTGACGTAGTCGTTGATCTTTCCGATCAGGTACTCGTTCGGCTGGTACTTCAACGCCGGCGGGATCCGCTGGAACCTGGTCATCTTCGAGGCTTCGTTCATGAACTCGTTCATCCGCCGATCGGGCAGCTCGGTGTAGAAGGCGCCGCTGGACCCGTTGATCGGCAGACCGAGGATCAGCCGGGTGTAACGCTCCTTGGGCCCCGGCGACAGGATGTGTTTGGCGAGCTTGTAGGCGGTCTCCGGGTTCTTGCTCTTCGCCGCCACCGCGATGTAGCCGCAACCACCGACCATGAACTGCTCGCCACCCGGACCCTTCGGCGGCTCAAGGAGCTTCAGCCGGGCCGCCGGAAAGGCCTTCGCCTGCTCCGCCGACAGTGCGTGGGTCCACTGCATACCTGACTTGCCCGAGACCATGGCGTTGGCCCACTTCGACTCGTCGTTGTAGAGCCCCGGCGGAGTGGCCGCGCCGGAGTCGACCATTTCCTTCATGTTCTCCAATGCCCCGCGGCCGGCATCGTTGTCGAACCCGATGTCCTTGCCGTCCTCGGAGATATACTCGGTGCCGAACGACCAGAAGTAGTGCCAGACGTAGTTCTCCTGGATAGCCGGAACAGCCGGCCACGTCATCCCGTAGTGCGCGACCTTCGACTTGTCGAAGCCGGCCTCACCCAGTCTGTGTCCCCCGGCGTCGACGGTCATCGCCTTCGCGAACTCGATCATCTCGGCGTAAGTGGTCGGGAACACCGGCTTGCCGGCCTTCTCCCAGACATTCAGGTTGACGGTGAGGTTGTGGCCGCTGTCGGTCACATAGGGGATCGCCCGAAGTTCGCCGCCAACTCCCTGCGCGACCTTGAGTAGGTTCGGGTTCACGTTCTCCAGAAGCTTGTCGATGTCCTCCTTTGGGGCGATCTCCCGGAAGTCGGCCAGTACACCGGAGTCACGCCACTTGTTCATCCAGGGAATGATCTGGTAAGTCACGTCCGGCGGGTTGCCGGCAGAGAAGGCGGCCGTGTACTTGGTCAGGGAGTCCTCCCAGGGAACCAGCAGTGTTTTGGCTGTCATCCCGGGGTTTTCCGCGGCGAAGCCCTTCTCGATCTCGGCGAGGAAGGCTTGCATCTCCTTCTGTCCGGCGTTCGGTTGTGTCCAGTAGATCGGCTGGCCACCCTCGGATCCCTCGCCGTCGTCCCTGCAGTTGCTCAGAAGCAGCGCGCTGCCCACCCCGGCGGTCAGTCTCAGAAAGTTCCTGCGGTCGATGCTTCCCGCCGTGCGCGTCGTGCCGGTCATCTGGCTCTCCTTGCAGGTTGAGTGCTGTGCTTGTTGGGACCCGGTGACTTGACTACAGCTGGATCAGAAGGGACGGCCGCTCGGTCAGGTTGGGTCGGATCCGAGTGGGAACCAGCCGTCGCGGAAGTGCCACGGTCGATTGCATCTGATCTGATCGATGACAGCTCGTTGCAGAGTGGTTGCCCGAGGCAACAACTCGAGCTCCGCCAAGCGTCTCTTGAAGAGGAACTCGACCACAGTGGCGGAATCGTCCCCGGTAGGGTCGACCGGGCGAAGGGTGAACCGCTGCTGGAAACGGATGATGTTGGAGTCCGCGGGTAGGTACTCCAGCAACTGCGGGTCAAGAACCCACGAGGTACAGACGGTGTACCGGTAGGTCTCGTCCGGGAAGTGCCGCGCGAAGAACCTGCCGGCCAGACCCAGCGACTCGTCGACAGATGAGGGAGTCAGTCTGCCTTCGGGGATGTGCAGGCCTAGGACGTGGTCGCCAGGTTCCGGTCCACCGTCATCAAGACTGGGCCCTGGCGGCACGATCAGCCGTTCGTAGTGCAGCCGCCCCAGCGGGTAGATCGCACCACGGAAGTGATGGGTGATCCAGTCCTGGGTGTGCAGGCCGCCCCTGCCATAGATGGCGCGGTGGTTGACCATCTGCGCAGCGATGACTCCCAGGCTGTCCCACGACACTTCGTCCGGGACATGGTGCAGAGCGTGGTAGCGCCGTGCGTGCGGAACGACGGCCAGGAACACCCAGACGTATGCGAACCGGCCGACGGCACCCAAGCTTGACAGGGTGGGCCACGGTGGTGAGAGCCTTCCCGGCCGGCCGACGTTGCTGATGAGGTGGTGGTAGCACCTCTCGAGCAGCCACCAGAGCTCGGGGTGATCCCGCGGGTCCGGGCGGGCACCAAGAGTCTCGGTTCGGTCGAGATCGCAGACGCCCAGGTCTCGCAGATACTGGTCTGCCACCGGCCCGTCTGGTAGGCGGAACCTCTCTGGAGTGGAGCCGAACGCCGCCAGGCGGGCCAGGTCATCCAGATCGGCGTCTGTCAGGCCGAGGGCTCGACGTACGCGTCTGACCTCGTCGCCCGGCGCCGCTGCGTGGTCATCGTTCAGCTGGAACACGGTACCCACTCCGCGACCTTGATCATCGCCGACGGCCTCTTCATGATTCGAAATATCGAAACTAAATCTTGTATCTTGCAACTGTAGTGTTGAATATGCGCGGGCGGCAACCTTCTGTCAAGCGATGCAGAAAAGACTTCTGTTCAATGTCCGCGCCGTCGGGTGTTGGGTCCGGAGCTACTCCAACGACGAGCCGGCACGTCGACCGAAGGGGCGGTGCTCAGTTCGCACTGTCGGCTCAGTCGAGTTTCGGAGCGCCGCGTCTCCCGGAGATGGTGTGACCGAGTTGGATCAGAGGCTTCTGAGCGGCCGCGCGAGTCTGTCCCCGCAGGTCCTTGGCGACTCCGGTGACTCCAACCGCGCCAGGGACGTGACCGGAAGCGGCGAATAGCGGGACTGCGATGCACGCGGCCCCGCCTGCTCCTCCTGCGCCACGGAGGAGAGGTCCACCTTGCGCATCACTTGCACGGCCAGGCCGTACAGCCGCAGTGTGGGGCGCTCGAAGCAGCCGGGTCAGCCCGGCCAGTGCGATCAGGCACCCTCAGGCGATTGCGTCGAGCTGGCGGACGTGACCGAAAGCGAACGATCCCAGGAATGGGCCCAACATCGACGGGGCGTAGGCTCGGGTGAAGATCCGTCCCATCCCGCCGTGACGCAATAGCGCCATGTCATTGATCGAATCGGCCCCAGCGACCATGCCCGCAACCAGCGAGGCGACCTTCACTCCGTGTTCGCCCCCTTGTCGGACGGCACTGTCAAGTGCATCTGAGTGAGCTCGTGCAGGCCTGTCTGATCGGCCAGCGCAAGAACCGGGACCAGCCCCGCCGACGACATCAGATTCGGATGTCGAAGACCGCCGGCGGTCGCCACACGCGTGTGTCGGAGTTTCACGCAGAGATGTCCCTCGCTCTTGGCCGAATCGAGCGGTGAAGAAGTCATTTCTCCCGCCACGCCAGGGCACTTTGCATCGACTTCGGCGCGCTCATCCGGCAAAGCTCATCGGGTGAATCAAGGCTCAAGTGAGGTCCATGAGTACGAGTTCGGCAAGCGCTCGCGCTTGGCTTGCCGGGCCATCAGGGCCGAGGGTGCCGGCGCTGGCGAGTGCGCCCTCGACCAGCAGTGCGAGCCTCTCCGCGGCTTGCTGCTTCCGGGTGTCAGGGGTGTCGATGTCGGCGAGCAGTTCGCGGAACCGATTCACGACCCATCGCTTTGCAGACGCGGAGAGCCTGTGCGCGTCGGACCGCGGGTCAGGGTACTCGGCGAAGGCCAGTTGGCAGGCGCAGCCGCGGAAGTCATCCGCGCCCGTGGTTTCCGCCAAGGCGTCGAAAACCGCGCGGACCGCGACTGGACCGCCTTGATCAACGCTGGCGACCGCCCCTTCGAACCATGAGCGATTCCGCTGGTCGGCGTGGTCGACATACGCGGCCACGAGTCCGTCCTTCGAACCGAAGAGACGGTAGAGGGCGGTTGGTGCGACTCCGGCGGCTCTCGCCACCTGGTCGACGCCGGTGGCGTGGATGCCCTGGGTGTGGAAGAGACTGTCGGTGACCTCGAGGACGTGTTGGCGGGTTTCGTGCGCTGGTCTGCGGGTCCGGGTGCCGCTGGTGTGCGCGTTCATCGTCCTCCTTGGGTGTCCAGCTCGTGTGCCTGCAGAAGTTCTGTCGCGCGAGCTGGTCCGACGGGTTGGTTGAACACCGGGGTTCCGTATTCCTGGCGTGCGCTCTGCGCGAGGGTTCCGCCATCGACCGGAGCGAAGCCCATCTGATCGACGATCCCCGAGATGCGTGCCCGTGCTGCTGGGTCGTCGGCTGCGACCGGGACGGCGAGCCGGTCGCCGTGGGCGACGTGTGGCCTGCTCTCGTCGAGGATTCGGCGGTACCAGACCGTATTGAAGGCCTTCACGACTGCTGCTCGACCGAGGTGGGCGGCCAGCACCTGACCGCTGGTCAAGCCGCCCGAGTCGAGCCGGGGGTCATGGCCGTCCCGGCCGATATCGTAGTTCCCGACGTCGACGACTGTGGCCCCGGCGAACGGCGTGGGATCGAGCGTTGCGTAGTGCCCGTAGGGGATGGCTAGGATCACGAGGCGGCCGGTGCTGCCGTCCCCGGCGGCTACCTCCTCCACCGTGCCGGAGCTCGCAGCGGGACCCAGCGCCGAGACCACGGCGTCGAGGCGAGGTCCGCCGTGGGAGGTGGCCATCCTCACAGAATGTCCGAGCGCAATGAGGCGGACCGCCAGGGCGTGCCCCATGTCGCCGGCGCCGACGATTCCGACCTCCATCACGCGCCTCCCTCAGTCGCGACGGGCTCCGCGTCGAGGCCGCGGCTGGCGACAGGCCTCGAAGCTTCGACCGGGCGTAGCAAAGAGGTCGCGGCGGCGGCAAGCACGCCCAACCCGCAGATGATGGCGCTGACCAGGACTGCTGCGTCTACGCCCGCGGAGGCGACGGCACGTCCGCCGATCACCGCGCCGACCGCGATCCCCGCAGTCACGGCGGACGCCGGGAGTACGCCGGCAAGGTCGGCCCCCGGGCCCGCCAACATGGTGACGCGGTACTGAAGTGAGGGGACCAGCCCGAACCCGACCAGGCCCCATACGAGGAGCACAACGAGCACCACTGCGGGGTTGGCCCCCGCGGAGTAGAGCGTTGCCAGCGCCGCGACCAGGACCGCGCTCGCAATCACGATGGTGCGTGCGGGAGCACGATCCGCGGCCCATCCGCCGGCGAAGGTGCCGACTGCGTTGGCGGCGCCATACGCAAGGAGGAACCAGCTCACGGCAGCGCCGGAGACGCGCGTGATGTCGGAGAGGTAGACCGCCAGGTACGTGAGCGCGGCGAATTGTCCGCCCATCACGAGGAGACCGACCCCGAGCACGGCCAGGACGCGGGGAGCGAACGCGTAGCGGGCCTGCGCACGTAGCCCGCCGGTCCCCGAGTGCGGCACGGACGGGATCACGACCAAGGAGATGAGCAGCGCCAGAGCACCGGTGACGACGATGGCGAGGAAGCCCGCCCGCCAACCCAGGGCATGCCCGATCGCCGTACCCGCTGGAACACCGAGCGCTGTGGCGACCGCGATTCCGCCGAAGACCGCGGCGATCGCCCGGCCCATCCGCTCCGGCGGGACCAGCGCCCCCACCACGCTGAACGCCACGCCGATGAAGAGGCCGTGTAGGGCGCCGGTCACGAGTCGGGAGGCCAGCAAGGAGCTCATGTCCGGAGAGAGAGCCGCCCAGACGCTCCCGGCGACGTAGGCGGCGAGAGCGCCGACCAGAACGGCGCGCCGTCCTAGCCGCATGGTGAGCGCGGTAAGAGCAGGTCCGCCGACGGAAATTCCGAGGGCATAAGTCGTCACCAGCCAGCCGGCGGTCTGAATGGAGGTGCCGAGATCCTCGACGACGAGGTCGAGAACGCCGACGACCAGGAGCTCGGCCGAACCCATGATGAAGGCACCCAGGAACAGAGCGAGGATGATCAGTCGCTCCCTGGTGCCTGCGAGCGACGAGTCAGGAGCAGTCGTTGGAGAGGTCATTCCATGATGTTAGGGAACGATCCCTAACATGGCAAGCATGCGTGCTGATCGACCCGACCAACGTTGCTCGCGGGAGGCATGAGCGTGACCGCTGCGACAGCCGAGCACGAGAAGAACGGGCCGCGGCGGCGAACTTCAGCAGACCCGTGGCGACGTCGTACATCAAAAGACCGGAGGCTCGGAGATCGACGGAAAGCAGTTGGGGATCCCAAACGATGCCCAACGGTCCAGGCGCCTGGACCAGTGGGAAGCCAAAGCTTCAGAGGGCTACTAAGATCCCGACGCCCACGCGTGTCGCAGGCCGCAGCCAGAGGCGGCAGCTGATCGGGCATCTCCCTGACTCGACACTGGTTCCGGCACGGACGCAGCGCCTGCTGTGGTCAGTCGTCGCCGAGCACAGCACAGAGCAGCCCGGGGAACCTGGCGTCGACGTCTGCTCGCCGAAGGACAGCAGGTGTTCGTGCCCAGAAGACCGTTTCAAGGTCAGTCATCGCGAGGAGTGCCGTCATGCCTCCCTGTGTCGCTAGCATTAGTCGCCGTCTCACGGAATCGGCATGACTCAGTCTGCTGTCTGCCGGGCTGTGAATGGCACCCGGGGCGAGGCTGGCCAGCAGTGTTACGCCGTCTTCTCGTTGATCGACGAACCGAGGAATTGCGCGATCTCGTCTGCGACCAGTTCGGGCTGGTCGAGCGCGACGAATGTGTAACTGTCGGGCACCTCGACGAGCCGCGCGTCCGGGAAGATTTCGGCCCACCGGTGGGCATGGCTGAGCGGAAAGAATCGGTCCTCCGGAGCCCAGAGGAGCAGCACGGGTTTGTCGAAGGCGACCAGTCGATCGGCTGCAGCCAGCGTGTCGGCGTTGTCGAAAGCACGTAGGAACCGACTCGCGTCGCGACGGATTCCGCGCTGGGTGAAGAACGGCCTCAGCCAGGCGTCGGTCATTTCCGCTGGTAGCGAACCCTTGGCGAGCCAGCCAAACGCCATCGGTAGCCGTCGAAGCGGCCGCGCGCGCAGTGCCTGAAGCCCAGCTGTCAGGCCGCCGGGCACGCGCGCGATGTATTGCAGCGGACGGAAGAGGCGGGGTGGAAAGTTCTCGAACGAGTCGCTCGGCGTCATGACCAGGCGGCCTGCGCGATCACATCCCTCGGCGAGGAGGAGCTGCGTGACGGCACCGCCGGTGTCGTTGGCGACCAGGGTCACGTCACGCAGATCGAGGGCTTCGAGGAACTCGCCAATCATCCGGGCCACGCCGCGCGGGCTCACGTCGGCTTCGGTGGTCATCGGGAGGGTGTGTGCACCCATCGGCCAATCCGGGCTAATGCAGCGGAAGTTCGCCTCAAGGGAATCGCTGACTGTGTACCACAGCGACCCGTTGGCGAACAGACCATGGACGAAAACGATGGGGGAACCGCTGCCGCGATCCCGGTAGCGGATGCGACCGGTGGAGAGAGTGATTTCGGGCATTAGTCGAGGAATCTTTTCAGCCGGTCGACCAGCCATTCCGGCCGTTCTTCGGCGATGAAGTGCCCGCAATCGGGTACCAGTTCGAGGCGCATGTCGTCGGCGTAGTCGCGGTAGCTGTCCGGGACGCCGATCGTGAGCGGGTCGTACTCGCCATTGAGATGCAATGTCTGCACTCGTTGGCGTAGGACTCGGTAGTGGTTGGCGAAGAAGGGCAACTCACGCCGCAAGAGGTTGCGGTCGTACCGGATCGTGGCGTCATCGGCAACCGGCCGGCGCATTTGCCGCATGAAGGTCTCGGACTCTTCCGGCGTGAACTCCCCGGCGTGACGCCAAGCTCGAAGGCAGCGCTCGGTGATCCCGAGGCGCGTCGTCGCAGTGTGTCCCAGCAGGGAGATGACGTAGATGTGCCACGGGGCGCGCCAAAGCCGAAACGGGGCCCCGTCGAGTGTCCACGGATGGACCCCAGCGAGTGCCACGAACTGCCGAAAGCGGTCAGGCCAGTTGAGGCAGGCCCGGTATCCGATCGCCAGACCCCAATCGTGCCCGATCAGCCGCGCCCGTTCGAGTCCGAGTTCGTCCATCAGGTCGATGACGTCGCGAGCCATGCGCTCCAGGCTGTAGTCGCGTGGCGACCCGTCGGACCAGCCCATGCCGCGCAGGTCGGGGCAGATAACGCGGTAGTGCTCGGAGAGCGGGCCGATCACGTGGCGCCATGACCACCAGTGCTGCGGCCAACCGTGCAGCAGGATCAATGGTTCGCCTTCGCCGGCTGCGGCGTAGTGGATCTGCAGCCCGTCAATGTCGACGACATGGTGTTCGAGGTCGGCGACCATGGGCAGCTCCTGCGGGGTGGCCACGGTCGAAGATCTGAGCACCTATGGAGCATAGCGAGCGCTCACTATGAAGGCAATGATGGTTCTGCCGACGCGGCGCCGTACCCAGAGATATGGTCTACAAGATGGTCTCCAAACAGCCCACCAGCGAGCGGCGCCTGCGCACCCGGGAGCGCCTTGTCAAGGCTGCCGCCGAGGTCGTGGCTGAACGCGGATTCCATGCAGCATCGGTCGACCAGATTGCCGAGCGTGCTGGGTTGTCCATTGGAGCGCTGTACTCGAACTTCGCGGGCAAGGACGATCTGTTGCTTGCGGTCTTCGACAACCATGTCCACTGGTTCGAGAAGCAAGTCACCGCCCGTCTCGACGAGCCGGATCTTGGTGACACGGTAATGCGCTGGCTGACGCTCACCGAGGAGAGTGCCAACCAGTTCCTGGTGTTCATCGAGTTCTGGGCCTATGCCGTGCGCAAGCCGAATGTCCGCCTGCAGTTCGCGAAGCGTATGGAACAGATGCGCTCGCACGTCGCTGCCGCGCTGGAGCACCGAGCCGAGGCCCGTGCCTCTGCCCTGCCTCTTCCAGCCGACCTCATCGCCCTCCTCGGCCTGGCGGTCGGGCGAGGCCTCGCTCTCGAGCAACTCGCTGACCCCGATGCCGTTCCGAATCCCGCCATCGCGGGACTCCTTACTGCGTTCGGTGGTGATTCGTAGGCACCTCCTGAGTCGGCATGTACACGTCATAACGACCACCTCGAGCGGAGATCCGGCTTCGAGGATGGTGCACGGCCTGCCGTGGCGGAAGCCGAGGCGAAGTTGCGGGCATGGAACACGGCGTTGCCCGCGGTCGGCGACGGCTGCGCGGACGAGCGCGAAATCGGTGACGATCGACTCCTCCAGCCCCATCGTCCGGCCGTGAAGATGCGCATGGTGTCGAGTCCATAGCGGGCGTCACGGTGGCGCAGCTCATGCGCGTGCGTGGCGAGTATGCGGGCGCCGGTGGCGCCCAGCGGGTGACCGAGGAAGATGCAGCCCCGTTGACGCTCAGCTGTTCGTTGATGTCGTCTTGCGTGAGCCTCCACTCCGGCAGACAGGCGATCACCTGCGCCCCGAACGCCTCGTTCAGCTCCATCTCATCGAGCGACAGACCCGCCTCGTCGACCGCCAGCACCGTCGTAGGGATCGGGCCCAGGCCCATTACCTCGGGCCAACGCCGCCACAGCCAAACGCGGTCGCGCTGCTGTCGCATCCGCACTGACTGGGGCGGGTATCGCCAGGTCGTCCATCCCGACCGGGTGGACGCCGTGCGGTTCGGCGAGCTGCTCGCAGGCGCTCCACTGGAGCCGCACGCTGACCAGGGCATGCCGCTCATCGGCCAGGCCGGCCGGAATAATGTGCGGGTCAGTGGCGCTAATGGCTGTGGCGAACACCGTCAGACAGTCGACACAGCACAGGAGTGACTTGATGATCGTCACCGCGGCCTCGGTCGTCGGAGTGTCCCTGGTGGCGCTCGGCATGGTCCTGACTCCCGGGCCGAACATGATGTACCTGAGTTCCCGATCGATCAGCCAAGGTCGGCGCGCTGGGCTGGTCTCACTCGCAGGTGTCGCTGTCGGATTCGGTTGCTACCTGGTGGCCGCCGCCGCTGGCCTCACGGCCATCCTCGTTGCCGTACCGGTGGCGTTCACGGTGATCAAACTCCTAGGTGCCGCGTACCTTGCCTATCTGGCTTGGCAGGTCTTCAGTGGCAAGATGGCGACCTTCGAGACCCGTCAACTGCCTCGTGACGCGGCCCGGCGCCTGTTCTTGATGGGTCTGGTCACGAACCTTCTCAATCCGAAGATCGCGTTGATGTACATGGCGCTGATCCCGCAGTTCGTCGATCCTGACCGCGGCGCTGTATGGGTCCAGGCGCTTATCCTCGGCGGGGTTCAGATCGCTGTCGCCCTCAGCGTGAACCTTCTCATCGTGGTGGGATCTGCCGCCCTGGCGGGCTTCCTGCGCGCCCGTCCGAGATGGATGCACGTCCAACGGTGGGTCACCGGAACTCTGCTCGGCGCGTTCGCCGTCAAGATGGCAAGCAGTCGCTCGGCGGGCTGATGGGGCTGTCTCGCGGGCCTGGCCAGGGGTGTCGCGGCGGTCGAAAGCCAGTCGTGGGCGATGGACCGCGACCGGCGGACGTCTCGCGGGTTCCCGCCAGCGGCCAGAATGAGGTCGAGCTCACGGGTCTGGCGACGTGCGCCGACCGCGACCGCCGTACCGGCCAGCAGCACGATCTCCAGTACGTCGAACCCGAGGACGCGTACGGTCAGGGCGACGGCCTCCAGCTTGGTGCCGTGGGGCCCTT
This sequence comes from Kribbella sancticallisti, assembly GCF_039530625.1. Classification (NCBI taxonomy): domain Bacteria; kingdom Bacillati; phylum Actinomycetota; class Actinomycetes; order Propionibacteriales; family Kribbellaceae; genus Kribbella; species Kribbella sancticallisti. The sequence goes on from NZ_BAAAOS010000022.1 coordinate 130,816, forward strand.
GCTGACCAGCGGGCGGGTCGATGACCCAGGCCGCGACGTGAAGGCGATAGTGGCGGCGGCGTGGTCAGCGTGATCAGTGCAGCAGGTGCGTAAAAGTCGCGCCTGGCGCCGTCGGGGGGAGTCAGGTGAACAGGTGGCGGTTCTCGTTTGCGGTGGTGTCCAGGACACCGGCTGCGCCCGGAACAATCTCGAGAATCCCCGCCGCGACCGTGGTCGGACCCTCCAGGGCGATAGTCCGCCGCATGTGGTCTATCGCCCGCTGATCCTCCTGCTCGGGATTCTCGGGGCGCCCGGAGGGCCCGCACGGCGGCTCCGTGAGCGATGGCGCAGCCCGATGACTCCCCGCCCCTGGAATCGGCCGACCCATGGGAATCGGCGCGGCCACAGCCACTGGGCACCTTCTCTCACAGAGCGCAGCGCAGAGGGTGCAGGGACCAGGAAGGCCACCGAGCGGGCGTAGGAGCGTCAGGTATACGCCGCCGCTGGATGTTGCGGCAGGCACGAAGCGCGACTACCTGAGAAGCTGTGCATCTGAGGTGTATGACGCGCCATTAGCCCCGACGTTTCTGAACGCCCCGTCTGTGCATCGAGTCCATGCAAGCTCGCAGAACAGGGCAGAGATCATGACACTGTGTACGTCGGCCGGATAGCGCCCTTGGTCATCCCGCATTCGTGCGAGCCCGGGCCGCGCTCTCACTTGAGAGCGTAGTCGCGCAGGACGAACGGAGGAATTAGTTGAGCAAACTCCCGCAAGAAATGGATACCCCACCAGACCTCTCTCGGTGAGAACCAGCCACTCCGGCGCAGGATCACCCGATCGGTCGATACGGATCGCCGGCGCGGTCCGGACGAGCAGAAACTCCATCATCCGGGGATGAAGGACGGCGTGTCCGAACCGGTCGTCGACGGTCTTGGCGTTGAAGAACCGGTCGAATGCGGCGCTTTCGGTGCGCACCGGTTGCCAGCCGAGGATCCGATCCCAGTTGTTGATCAGTGCATCGGCCCGGGTGACATCGAGGCGTGGCAACCGAGCCGGAAGCGTGATCCAACACGTAGCCGTACCGGTACCCGTCGTAATGACTGACGTCGCTATCATTTCCGCCGCCGGAGGACTCGCCATATCCGGAGTAGTTGAAGGCCGTTACAGGAAACCCGAAGAAGTTGCCCTGGACGACATCGTTCGCTCGCCGGAACTTGCAGGTGGGATGCTCCCAGGCCACCATCACAGCGATCGCCTGATCCCGGACCGAGTACGACGACCGAGCCGCTGCGCTAACCGAAAGAACTCCTGGTTCCGATTCCGGGGACGAAGCAGCGACCGACTGACGAAGCAGCGATGACGGCCAGTCCCAACAAGCACAGCGGACCCACGATTGCGGACATGTATGGCTCCTCGACGCTTCCCGCCCTCCACAACGCTTCGGTCAAGACTAAGCATCGAAGGGGCACAGGTGTGGGCAAGGCCGCCGGCGGATCCCCTTGCGTGGCGTCGCGGCGGCGGCAACCCAGGCCAAACTCCGCACCCGGCCAACCGCCGCGACGCTGGAACGGGACACGGCAAGAACCTGGTGTCCGAGCCAAGGTTGTGATCGCAGATGCCGGATCGGTGACACTGGAAGGCTGCGGATGCGCATCGCGCAGCACAATCGTCGAGTCGAGCTGAAGTCACGCGCGCCGCAGGTGAGAGTCATGAGGCCGATGCGAGATTATGATCTGGATCGAATGGTGCGGCCAGCGCGCTTGGGCGGTGCTACGTTCCAGTCCCATGCGCATCTGGGGAGTGATTCTGCTGGCCGTGGGGTTGGTCGTAGCCGCGTTGGCAGGGCCGCTCCGTGACGCGACTGCCGAACAACAGGCGGCGGCTACCGAACCGGGGTTCACCGATTCCTTCGACGGGGCCGTCGACCGCGATCCCACCTACGGGCTGAACGATGGCTTGGTGACCCGGCAGGCGGGCCCCCATCGCGGTATCACCTACACCCGTGTACCGGGCATGTGGTACGCGGCTCCCGCGCCGCGGCCGTGGCACTCGCAGGTTAACCACGCCGCTCACGGCGGCCGGTTGTCGTTCTGGCTCGGCACGTCAGCGGTGCGGCTCGAGGCGCCAGTCACGGCGGCGGACGGCCTGCTGACGGCGGCCGTCAGCGCGGATCCAGTCGTTGGCGACACAACTGCCGGCAGCTGGACGTCGCTCGTGCTGTCCGCCGACAGAAGCGGCAGCGGCTACGTGACCGACAAGTCCGCAGTCTTGGCCGTCTTGGTCCGCTCCAGTGGCGGCATTCAGGTCTTCCATCGTGGCAGGCTGGTCGCGGAGCCGGCAGAACGGGCGACGCCGGACAACAATGGCTCGTTCCGGATCCGTGTAGCCGCGGCTCCGGGTAGGCCGAGCGCGACGGTCCAGGTCGGCGCGGTGCTGGCCGAGATCCAGTTAGGGGAGGCGATGCCCAGCTCGACGTGGCTTCATCTGGGTGCGTACCTGGCGAACGACAAGATGGTCAGCACCTTCGACGACCTGGCCGCCTCTGCCGTGGGTGTTCCGGTCGACGCCATCGCGGCGACGCAACTGCGGTACTTCGGCTACTTCGCCGCCCGGATCACAGAGGCCGGAGGCAACCATCTGCCTGAGATCAAGGGTCGGACGAATCTCAACTGGGTCAACATCAGCGACTTCTCGAGGTACGCCCCTGAGGTGCTCGAGCAGTGCGCCCCGAGCTCCTGCATTGTCTACACCGGCCACGAGTTCTTCACCGGCTGCGACCAGGCCAACAGCCCGAACTGTGATCTGTATCCGAATTACCGGGACCGCTGGCTAAGGCTGGCCAAGGTGGTCGAGCCCTACCTCAGCAAAATTGCCGGGTTCTACCTCAAGGATGAGCCGTACCACCGTGGCGCATCACCCGAGGAGGTGGCGATCTCGGCGCGCACGATCAAGGAGACGTACCCCAACAAACCGGTGATGATGGTCGAAGCCGGACCGAAGGTCACCGACACGATGGTCGTGCCGGCCGAGGTGGACTGGGTCGGCTTCGACTGGTACTGCGAGCCGATCGACCGGATCGAGCGGACGCTGCGCACGCTGGAATCGCGAACTACCGAGACTCAGCGCCTGTTCCTGCTCCCGCAGACGTCGCCGCTCAAGGCGTGCGGCACCAGGCCCGGCTACCAGACCGACGCCGAGTTGACCGTGCTGCAACGTCAGTATGCGGACATGGCTGCGCACCATCCGCGGGTGATCGGGCTCATGGGATTCGGGCTTTGGGTGGAGGCGACACCGGCCTCCAGCCTGCCTCTCACACTCGATGTGCATGAACGACTCGCTGCCCGCATCCTCGTGGCCGGCGATCGCTGACACCAGCTGACTGGCACGGCTGAACCAGCACCTCTGTCGGCCCGGCGTGGAGATCGGCATTGGCGCCTGGGCTGCGGCAGTGCTCTGGCTCGCCGGCTAGCGCCTGCAGTGAGGGGCGGATCTCGGCGGTCCTCTCGCAGTCGATCATCAACGCCCTCCTGTCCGTCGATGCGGGCGAAGGTGAAGCCCTGCCACCCGGTGCTCTGGCCGGGCGTAGCGGAGGGATGCCTCGGTGCCCGCACAAATCGAGACACGGCGCAGGTGAAGGATATATCTCGTTTCGACCTGGTTCGAAAGGATCAGCGATGGCGAACTCCGCGGTTCATGTTGGTGTCCAACCACCGTCTACATCAACTTGGAGAGGTGGCAAACCTTGAAGAAGGCAACCAGGTACGGCGGATTCTTGGCCGTTGGAGTAGTTACGGCAGGGATGCTGTCGCCACTGCCCGCCTCTGCGGTGCAACACGAAGCGTCGGCGGCTTGTGCGGTCTCGGTCGGTTCGGTGACGGCTGGCGGGGATCATCGGATGCAAACCTTCGCGGCGACGTCCCCGGTCACCAGAACCACCGATAAGATCGTCGGGAGGGATATCTATCCTGACGGGCAGGTCCGGCTCAGCGCGAGGATCCGCTACGGGGCGGCAGAGGTCGGCGGCGACGCGCACGAGGGCCCGGTCATTATGGGGTCGACGATGTACGACACCAGTTACCTGACGCCGGCTGGCGGTGGGGCGGTGTCGCAGAAGCAGGTCGTCCGGGTCGGGGCCGGCTGGGACGTCTACCGGACACTCGACCGGTCCACATTCGTCACCGCCGGGAGTCAGCGCGACACCGAGTACGCGCTGCACTTGGACGGGACGATCTACCGCCGCAGCGTCACGTACATCGACGGCAAGCCGTCCCGGCGGATCACTGGGTGGCAGTCAGGCTACAAGGGTGTGAAGGCGATGACGCTGATCAGCCAAACCTCGACGTACGACACGTTCCTGATGACACTGACCAGCGGGAAGCTCTACACCGCACGGCTGCCGCTGGCTGGTGGCCACATCATCCCGGGCGTCGTGAAGCAGGTTCGCAGCTCGACCTGGCAGGGGTTCGAGTCTTTGGTGGCCGCGCCCTGCGGCACCGGTACGCTGCTGCTCGGCATCGACAAGGACACCGGCTCCGGCTACCTGTACTCGGTTGGGCACGCCAATGGAACGGCCACAGCAATCAGAGGGCTCGGAAAGGTGCCAGGGTCCTTCACCGATCCGGTCTACTTCCGGCGGACCAACTTGACGGATCCGAACATGGCGGGGGAGTGATCCCACGACCCAGTCGCATTTCGGCGTATCGGGTGCTGGTCTCTGCGAACGTCCGGACGAGGTCGTCGCGCAGTATGATCGCTACTGTCGCTCTCCGGTCGTCCTCCAAGTGATTGCTAGCGACAACGATCTGGCGATGCCGCAGCCTGCCGCACTGTGCTGAGACCCTCGAGGCACTGGGTCGGCTCGGCGAAATCGACTGGATGCTGGCACTCTAGGAGTCAAGCACCGACCATGCCGTCGTCAGCTGATCGCTGGCGGCGGCATCGGTGTGTTCGGGAATGACTTGGTGGGATCCTATGCGGTCATCTTGACGTTGCCGAAGCAGGCTGTTAGGCCCTCGTACCTGCGTGTGTGGGTGTCCGTTGGAAGGAGGAAGAAACCAGCACGTGCGAGTTCGAGCAGGGAGCCGCTTCACGCCGTAGGACGCAACTAGATCAGCCCGCGGCGCGTTGCTTCGGCACCTGCTTGAAACCGCGTTCCGACGCCAAGCGCATTGAGCAGACTTGTGACTCGGCGACGGGCGGTTCGAATGCTGACGCCGAGTTGGCGGGCGATGGCCTCGTCCTTGAGACCTGTGTGGAGGAGTTCGAGCACCTCCAATTCCTCCTGCGACAGGCCCTCTACTGGCGATGCCTGCGCCAACAATGCGCGGATTGGTGCTCCTCTGTGCCAGTACGTCTCGAAGAGGTCGATCAGGCCGTCCAGCAGCGTCGATGGGTAGACGATAAGCAGGCTGTCGGTACGGGGCCCGTCAGCGACGAGCGGCAACATCGCCACTTTCCGGTCGGCGATGATCATCTTGAACGGCAGTGTGTCAGTCACCTTCGCCTGCTCTCCCAGCGAGACCAGTTGCCGGATATACGGGAGGCGGCTTGGCGAGGTCAGCGCTGCTGTTTCATAAATCGCGCGGCATCGGACACCGCGTTCGAGCATCGGCGCCTCCGCTTCCACCTCTGGCTTCCCGCTCTCCTCATGCGCTGTCATACGGTCGAAGCCGAGTAATTCTTGTGTCGCCGTCGCCTGCAGTTCGCGGAACCGCTCAGCTGCGATCGTCGGACCGGACTGCACCTCGATCAGAGCGCTGGGATCGGCCCTAGCACTGGCAGCGCGGTATTCCATGAGTAGCGGAGGGATGGCGAGTCGGGCGTTGTCCAGCGTGTGCTGGCGCTCGTTCACCAAGGCAGTGATGGCTACGTCTGGCGGGGTGACCGTGAACTCGGCGGACCCGTCGGGCAGCCGTTGCACCAGGCGCGCGGACTGCAACCGGTCAAGTGAGGCCCGGACACGAGCTGGCGAGACGCCTGCTGCGGTGGCTAGCGCGGAGATCGACGAACCGGGATGGGCCAGCAAGGCTCGGTAGACACGTTCGCTGATCCCATCGACACCGAGCGCTTCCAACACGGGCTCCCCAATCCGTCATGCGTCTGGTCGAGCTGGCCGGAAAGGGCGATCGACTCGAAGTGGACACCTCGACTATGGACAAGCAATGACCAGTCGGTTCTTCTAGAGAAGCTTATCCGCGAAGGGTCGGCCCGTCTGAATTCGGTATCAAGGCGCGGCTGCAATGTGTCCCGATGACTTCACAAGGAGCATGAGTATGCGTGTGCCAGACCGTCGTCGTCGCCGGTTCGCCATCTGCTTGGCAATCGCAGGCGTCACGATGCTCTGTGGCGCGTTGACTGGGCAGGCGGTGCCGCCGCCGTTGCCGCCAGGTCAGACGACCAACTTCGGGCCACTGCGCGTCAATGGACAGCAGACTGAGCTGACGTTGGTGACAGGCGACCGGGTGCTGGTCGGCCCGGCCAGCGGAGAGCGTCCGGAGATCAACGTGATTCCGGCCAGAGATCCGGGACGAGATGTTGTCACGTTCCATATCGAGCAGGTCGCGGGCGACATCTTCGTTCTACCCAGCGACGTCGCACCGTTGATTGGAGACATGCTGGATCGCGGCTTGTTCAACGTCACTCGCCTGGTTGAAGAGGGTTACGACGATGCGCACGCCCCGAGCCTGCCGCTGATCGTGCAACACACGAGCACGGCTACAAGCCAGTCGTATGACTCGGTGGGACTGCAGCATGTTCGTGCTCTGCCCAGCGTGCAAGGGATGGCGGTTCGCGCGCCACGCGCCCGCGCCGAGGAGCTCGGCGCTGCACTCGACCATCCGGATCGTGGTCCGTTGGCCGGCGTTACCCGCATCTGGCTCGACCACAAGGTGCACGCGACTGCGCTCGATCCGAACCTGAGCCAGATCAGCGCGCCGGAGGCCTGGAGCGCAGGTTTCGACGGCGACGGCGTCACGGTCGCGGTCTTGGACACAGGCGTAGATACCAGTCATCCGGACCTTGCCGGGAAGGTGGTCGATGAGGTCGACTTCACCGGTTCGGCTGATGCCGGTGATCGCGTAGGGCACGGAACGCACGTAGCGGCGACGGTCGCGGGGTCGGGGATCGCGTCTGATGGAGGCCGCAAGGGTGTCGCGTTCGGCGCGGACCTGCTGAACGTCAAGGTGCTCGACGACGACGGTGTCGGCCTCGCCTCGCAGATCATCGCAGGCATGGAGTGGGCGGCCGCGCGCGACGCGCGCATCGCCAGCATGAGCCTCGGTGGTGGTTTCACCGATGGCTCGGACGTATTGAGTCAGGCTGTCGATGCGCTTACGGCCAGCAGCGGCACGTTGTTCGTCATCGCCGCAGGTAATGACGGTCCGGGGCAGAGCACAGTCACGGCGCCGGGCGCGGCCAGCGCGGCCCTTACGGTCGGTGCCGTTGATGCAAACGATGCGCTGGCCTCGTTCTCCGGGCGTGGACCCCGAACGGGCGACCTCGCCATGAAGCCGGACATTACGGCCCCCGGCGTGGGCATCATTCAGGCACGTGCTGCCGGAACGTCGCTTGGTGAGCCGCTCAATGACCTCTACACGAGGGCGTCTGGGACGTCGATGGCCACGCCGCACGTTTCCGGGGCCGCAGCGATCCTGGCCGAGCAGCATCCGGATTGGAGTGCTGCGCGAATCAAAGCGATGCTCGAGGTCACCGCGACCGTTTTGCCCGGACTGAACGTCTACCAGCAAGGCGGAGGTCGGCTCGACATCGGTAACGCGATCTCTGCACGGATCATCACCGACATCAACAACCTGGACTTCGGCGTCTCCGAGGCCGGTACGTCCGGCCTGTCGTCCAAGACCGTGACGCTGACGAACACCGGAGCGTCCAAGACGACGCTGAACATGGCGGCCGCGGTCGTTGGGCCGGACGGGGCAGCCGCACCTGCCGGTACGGTCACGGTCTCGCCTGCGCAGGTCGTCCTCGATGCTGGTGAGTCCGGCAGTATTACGGTCACTGCCGACCCGAGAGGGCTGGCCGTCGGTGCATACAGTGGCATGCTCACCGCTACACCAGACGCTTCTGGCGTCTCCCTGCATGTGCCGATTGGTTTGGTCCGAGACACACCGCACGTCCAGCTGACAGTCCACATGCGCGACCAAGGCGCGCCCGCGACTGGGTCCGTACATCTTTTCAATGTCGACGACGCGAGCAGCCTGACCGGTCCGCCCTCCACGCCAGTGAGCGGAGAAGTGTCGATGCGGGTCGTACCAGGCCACTATGCAATTGCCAGCCAGATAATGCGGTTCAACGATGACGGCAGCATCGATACGAGCTTCTCAGTGTTCCACGATCAGATCGACGTAACCGAGGACACGGAGATCACGGTCGACACCACAATGGCCAGCCCGATCCAGGCCGCGGTCGCCGGACGCGTCACCAAGATTGACAATGTGGTTGCCAACTACCTACGAACGGATGCCAAGGGCAACTGGCTGCAGTCGTTCCCGCTGGCGGGACTCAACAACCCGAACCTGCTCAAGCCGAGCCAGGTGCGGGTGGGGCAGGTGGGTACCGCCACCATCGGAACGGCCAGCACATACACCCAGATGCGATTGATCCCTGCCGATGCTGCCCACGGTGGGGTCAGCCCGTACGCCTACGATGCCGTGTTCCGGGCGCCACGGTTCCCGAACCCCGCCACCTATCGCTTGTCATCGACTGAAGTCGCGCGATTCGCCCGCGTCGGCGAGTCGTTCCGCGCCCTCGGCGACGGCGATCCCGGCAGGTACTTCGAGGCCCGCGCGCCCCTCCCGTCCGAAGGATTCGCACGCGTCTCGATCGCCGACGAACTACAGGTGCCGTTAAGCCGGGTGGACTTCGTCGACCCCAATCCCGAGGTCAACTGGCAGCAGTACGTGGCGCGGTACTCCGGCGCGAGCGAGGTCGAGTACACCGAGCCCGTCGTGAGCTATCGGCCCAACGAGCACCACGCCGAAACCTGGTTCGGTGCGCCGCTACGCCCGGCGGGACTCGCCGCGCGCAGCGCCGACCTCATGCTGGTTGAGGCCGGCGGCCCGTGGCTGCAACTCGACCCACCGAGCGAACGGATCGGCGACCTGATTGACTCAGAGAACCGACACCAACGACAAGCTCTCGTCTCGTCGGCGCAGGACCTGCGTCTGTATCGGAACGGACAGCTCCTGGCGAACGATCCCGACGGGACGCAGCCGCTCATCCTGGTACCGGTCGACCCGGCGCCAGCGCGGTACCGGATCGAACGCACGATCGGCCCAATTGCTCAACTCCCGCTGTCGGCCAGCAGCCGAACAGTGTGGGAACTCACCTCGTCCGCACCGGTCAGCGCACCCGTCGACATCCTGCCACTGCTGCAGGTGGAGTACTCGATCCCACTCGACATCAGCAACCGGGCAGCGGCCCGACTACCCCTTACCATCGGCCTGCGCGTTCGCCAGACGGTCGGCGCAGCCGCGAGCCCGGTGGGAACGGTGAATGCATGGGTATCCGCTGACGACGGCGCGAGCTGGACCTCGATCCCCACACACGAAGCCGACGGGCGGTTCCTCGCGCTCGTTCCACCGGGTGCACTGCCGTGGGGCGCGAAGATCTCGGTGCGAGTCAGCGCTTCCGACGCGGCTGGCAACACTGTCGAGCAGACGATCATCCGAGCGTTCGCCGTGCGCGGCCGTGGCTAGGCCCCAGACGGCCGCGAGAGATGGCTCAGTCGACTCCCGAGTCGCGACCGATGAGTGCATATGCGGATGCTGAGCCACACGACACTGCCCCTGCGGTCGCGCGGACCGATTGCGTGAGCTGATCCGCTCCCGTTGACTACATCGGGAGCGGATCACCTTCGAGTGACCTGCTAATGATCGGCTGGCGGGGTGCATCAAGCGTGAGCAGTACCTGACGAATCGAGGCAACATCGCGCCAGGAATAGTCGCTGACGGCCGCAAGACTTGTACTGGAGATGGGCGACGGGGCCGGCTCGGGCCTTGAATACAGCGAAACCTGCGGCAGCAGGCAGCCGTGAGTCAGTCCCGAGCATCGACGCCGATGTTGACAGCAGTCCATCCGGAACCGCCGACACACAATCACAGCTCACGCGATGGCCGCTTCCTCGTGCACGACGGATCTCCGCGACGGCGCTACATCACGATCGGGACTCGGCCCGGTCGCAGGGTCGTCCATCAGATTCCTACCTGCGCCCAGATGCACCGATTCCGAGGCGCGGATTACGGCTGATCCGCGACGTCGACGGGACGGCCCGTAGCGAGGAGGAGCAGGTCAGCCAGAGGTGCGCGAGTCACGGTGGGACCCTCGCCAGCCGCCCAGTCCAGATCGGTGGCGACCAGCCGCTGTCCCTTCACCTGTCGGTGAGCGCCGTGAGCCAGAACGTACTCCAGGGCTGCGACCGCGGGGACGATAGGCATGGCGCGAACCCGGCCGAGCGGCCGCGCCAGGTCCTGACCGTGCACGAGCATGTCTACGAGGGGGTCGAGCACACTGGTACCCGGCGCACGCCGCGGCGAAGCGGCGGTCTCCCTCAGTTGTGCGACCAGCTCGGCCGGAGCATAGCGGGCTGCACGCTCGCGGCTGAGGACGTCATTCATACGGTCGAAATTGCCGCGCGCGCGGATCGCTGCGGGCAGTGCCAGCCGCAGAGTAAGCCTGGTCGAGAGGGTGAGGTGCGCAGCCAGGTCACGGACGTCCCAGCCATCGCAGAGCGTCGCAGTTCGCCACTCGTAGTCCTTGAGTTCGGCGAGGAGATCGGCGAGCCCGAGTCGCTCTGTCGTCGTCCAAGCGAGAATCTGTCGCCTTCGCGCTGTGCTCATGGGGTTCCTTCCCGTTGAGGTGACCTTCGAGGAGTACTACGAATGAGATCGACACGGATGGACACCGACGATGGGAGCTGTTCGGAGAAGAGTGGCTGAAGCAGCCAGGTAGGCCGTGCGCGTCAGGCTGAACCGCTGGACTGAGTCGCGGCGCAACGAGTCGGCGATGTCCAGTGTCGGTTCCGGCTGACTGACCCTCTGGTACCGGAACAGATGGGGCAAAGGTTCGGCCGGTGGTACGTTCCAGACCGCTCCGCCGCGCGATCTCGTCCTGGCGAGATCGGTCGGTTCCAAGAGTTCTTGCACGGCCGGCGAGGGGTGTTGTCCGTCATTGATCTTGCCGATGATGCCGTCATTGGCGTTGCCGTTGATCGTGGT
>NZ_BAAAOS010000023.1:0-795 GCF_039530625.1 Kribbella sancticallisti
GTCCGGGGCCGAACGTCTCGGCCAGCTCCCGCAAGAATTGCTGACAGCCGGATGAGGACCGGGATGGAGACATCGATCAGTGGCTCCCCGCTCGACATCGACGCACTGAGAGCGGATACCCCGTCGTGCGCCACGCTCCTGCACGCCAACAATGCGGGATCCTCGCTCCAACCCACGCCGGTTACCGAGGCCGTGCTCGACTACCTCGCGCTCGAGCAGCGACGCGGCGGCTACGAGGCGGCCATTGAACGCTCCGCGCAGCGTGAAGCGACGTATGCCGACCTGGGTCGGCTGATCGGCGCTCAGCCTCACCAGATTGCGATCACCGACAGCGCCACCCGCGCCTGGAACCTCGCCTTCGCCGCCATCCCGTTCAAGCCTGGAGATCGGATCCTCACCTCCGCGGCTGAGTATGCGAGCAACTACATCGCGTTCCTGCAGTTGCAGGAGCGGCTGCCGATCACGGTGGTGCCGGTTCCCAACGACGAGTCAGGACAGCTGTCGGTTCGCGCGCTGGCCGAGCTTCTCGACGAGCGGGTCCGGTTGGTGGCCGTCACGCACATCCCGACCAGTGGTGGACTCGTAAATCCTGCGCGAGAGATTGGGGAGCTGGTTGCCGGCAGCGAGGCACTGTACCTACTCGACGCGTGCCAGTCAGTCGGTCAGTTGCCGCTCGACGTGAGTGATCTCAATGTTGACCTGTTGACGACCACAGGGCGCAAGTACCTGCGGGGGCCGCGCGGTACGGGCCTTCTCTATGTCCGCGACGAGACTCTGGACCAGCTACGCCCTCCT
>NZ_BAAAOS010000024.1:0-795 GCF_039530625.1 Kribbella sancticallisti
GTCCGGGGCCGAACGTCTCGGCCAGCTCCCGCAAGAATTGCTGACAGCCGGATGAGGACCCGGATGGAGACATCGATCAGTGGCTCCCCGCTCGACATCGACGCACTGAGAGCGGATACCCCATCGTGCGCCACGCTCCTGCACGCGAACAACGCGGGATCCTCGCTCCAACCCACGCCGGTTACCGAGGCCGTACTCGACTACCTCGCGCTCGAGCAGCGACGCGGCGGCTACGAGGCGGCCATCGAACGCTCCGCGCAGCGTGAAGCGACGTATGCCGACCTGGGTCGGCTGATCGGCGCCCAGCCTCACCAGATTGCGATCACCGACAGCGCCACCCGCGCCTGGAACCTCGCCTTCGCCGCCATCCCGTTCAAGCCTGGAGATCGGATCCTCACCTCCGCGGCTGAGTATGCGAGCAACTACATCGCGTTCCTGCAGTTGCAGGAGCGGCTGCCGATCACGGTGGTGCCGGTTCCCAACGACGAGTCAGGACAGCTTTCGGTTCGCGCGCTGGCCGAGCTTCTCGACGAACGGGTCCGGTTGGTGGCCGTCACGCACATCCCGACCAGTGGTGGACTCGTGAATCCTGCGCGGGAGATCGGAGAGCTGGTTGCCGGCAGCAAGGCGCTGTACCTACTCGACGCGTGCCAGTCAGTCGGTCAGTTGCCGCTCGACGTGAGTGATCTCAATGTTGACCTGCTGACGACCACAGGGCGCAAATACCTGCGGGGTCCGCGCGGTACGGGCCTTCTCTATGTCCGCGACGAGACTCTGGACCAGCTACGCCCTCCT
>NZ_BAAAOS010000025.1:0-104271 GCF_039530625.1 Kribbella sancticallisti
GGTGGGGGCTGGGGTGCGGGGGTTGTGGGTGCGTGGTGGGGGCGGGTGGTGGAGGTTTGGCCTAGGTGGATGGGGGCGGGTGGGGCTAGGTGCAGGATTTGGCGGGAGAGGTGGTCGCCGTCGCCGGTGAAGAGGGAGTCGGGGAACTGGGTTGGTGAGCCGCCTGCTTGGCGGGCGATGGTGGCTAGGGCTGCTAGGTCGGCTTGGGGGCTGCCTGAGTACTCCTGGAGGCGGAGGCCTGCGTCGGTGATGACTGGGCGGCCGTCGGCGTCGAACATGACGTCGCGGAGGTCTAGGTGACCATGGACCAGCCCGGCTCGGTGCATCGCGGCCAACCCCTGTGCGAGTGGGCTGATGAGGGTGACCAGTTCGCCCAGGGACAGCGGACCCCTGCGTTCTAGTAGCGCGGCTAGGGTGCCGGCGGCGACGTACTGGCTGAAGAGGAGCCATTCGCCCTCGGCCTCGCGGACGTCGAGCAGCCTGGCGACGTGCGGGTGGTCGATCGATCGGGCCAGGGCGATGTCGGTGGTGAACGCCTCGGCGGAGGGGATGGAGGTCTTGGGGACGCGTTTGAGCACGGCGTGCCGGCCGGAAGCCAGGTCCCGGAGCAGCCAGACGGTGCCGACCGAACCGGACCCGAGCCCACGGCGCAAGCTGTAGCCGGCGAGGTCTTCGAGTGCCATGCCTTAGAGGTTGCCCGAATCGGCGTCGGCGTCGCGGAAGTTATCCACAGCGAGGGCCGGGGCTGGGTGCCTGTGGACGGGGGCGAACGGCCGCAGATCGGTCGGCATACACTCGATGGCGTGAGGGCTATCAAGTATGTGGAGGCCGGCTTCGGCGCCGACGCGGTGGATTACGAGCAGGCGTGGGCCGAGCAGCGCCGCCTGCACACGGAAGTTGCCGAGGGCACCGGATCTGACACGGTCATCCTGCTCGAGCACCCGCCGGTCTACACCGCCGGCAAGCGCACCGAGCCGCACGAGCGGCCGATGGACGGGACGCCGGTGGTCGACGTCGATCGCGGTGGCAAGATCACCTGGCACGGGCCGGGCCAGCTGGTCGGCTATCCGATCGTGAAGCTCGCCTCACATGTGTATGTCGTGGATTATGTGCGCCGGTTGGAAGAGGCGCTGATTGCGGTCTGTGGCGAGCTTGGTGTGCGTACTGGGCGGGTGAAGGGGCGCAGCGGCGTGTGGGTTCCCGCCGATGAGCGTGGGCGGGAGCGGAAGATCGCGGCGATCGGGATTCGGGTCGCGCAGGGTGTGACGATGCACGGGTTCGCGCTGAACTGCGACAACGATCTGAGCTGGTTCGACCGGATCGTGCCTTGTGGGATCTCCGATGCGGATGTGACCACGTTGTCGAAGGAGCTTGGGCGGGACGTTGCGATCGCCGAGGTACTTGAGCCTGTGCGGCGACAGTTGGACAAGCTGCTGGCTTGGGATGAGTACGAGCGGACGCCGGATCTGGAGCATGAGGATGAGCCGACTCCGGCGGGCATTACGTACGGTCTGACGGTCTGACGGTCTGAGCTTCTGTACTCCGCTCACTGGCTCGCAGCGCGGGCTCAGCAGCGTGGTCGATTGGGGCGGATGGCAAGGAGTCGCCGAGGGGCTCGGTGGTCACCGGCGGAGCTATCTGCTCGGCGGCCCGGCCGGATCGGGTCGGGCTTCCGCGATCGGGCTTGCTGACCACCGATGCGCTTGCGGCCCGGCGATGGGCTTACTGGTCGGATGGCTTGCTGGTTGCTGGAGGGCGGCGGTGGGCCTCGGCCTGTTCGGCGCGGCACTGGTGGTGCTGACGCCGGATGGGCTTGCTGGTGACTGAAAGCCGGATGGTCCTCGGTGTTGCTGGGGCGCTGCGGGGTGCGTTTTTGTTGGTGCTCTGTGTTACCGGGTGGAGCTTGTTGGGCTCGATCCGGCCGGCTGGATGGTTGTGCGGTGGTGGATTGGTGGGTGGTTCACGCCGGTGGAGACGTAAAGATTGAGCGAAGTGTCGTCGCTGCACGGAGCGTAAACGTCGCTACGGTGGGGATGTGTCCAAAATTCTCGGCTTCCTCCTCGGCATCGCCGTAGCGCTCGTCGGGCCGGCCATGTTCGGCGTACTCGCGGCAGACGGCGGTATCGAGCTGAACGCTAAGGAGATGGCGCTTGCCTATGGCATCGGAGCGCTGATCTTCTGGGCCGTGGTGTCGTATTTCTCGGGTGCCGCGGCACTCGGTGCGGCGCTGACCTTCGGCGCGATGATCTACACCGTGCACTGGATTCCCAACCGGACGACGAATTTCCTCAACGACGTTCCCGGGGTGACGACCCGGATGATCGACGGGATCAAGCAGTACACGCTGAACGGTGTGGTGCCGATTCTGGCGGTGATCTCGTTGGTGTTCGGGATTCAGCAGATTGTGCGGGCGGTGCAGCGGCGGCGGCGTGAGCGGGCGGAGGCCGCGCGGCGGCAGGCGGAGCAGGATGCTGCTCAGCAGCAGGAGATGGATTCTGCGGCGGCGTATCCGGTGGGTGGGGGTGAGTATCAGCCCGATAGCCGGTTCGCAAACAACTTTGGCAATACGAGTTATGACGATCTGTTTGATGAGGAGCCGCGGGCGGTGCCGCCGCGTAGTCAGGCTGATGAGCAGACCGCACAGTTTGCGCAGTCGCCGGTTGCTGAGGTTGAAGAGGATCGCGACGAGACGGTGTTGGTGCCGACCGATCGCGATGAGACGGTGATGGTGCCTACCGGCGACGGTTCTGGTGATCGAGACGGTGATCAGTCGCGCGGTGAGCCGGCGGACGAGGCGATTGATCGGTCGGACGACGCGACGCAGGCGGATGAGGACACGAGGCTGACACCCGAGGCTTCGGACGACGACTCGAGGCCTGTGGGAGATGACGCGAGGCTTGCGGGAGATGACGCGGAGCCGGTCGCTGGTGGCGCGGACGAGGGCGGGAGGCCAGGGCGTGATGGTGCGGATGACGGCACCGCCAGGTCTGAGGCTGAGGCTGCTGGCGAGAAGACGGTAATCGCGGGTGCGGGAGACGAGGACGAGCAGGAGGCAGTTGCGCCTAAGCCAGCTGGTGGGGCTACTCAGGCTCCGCAGGCTTCTGCTCCTGGGAATCCGGGGCCGGCTACTGCGGTGACGCCTGCGGCTGGGCCGGTGCCTGGTGTGCAGCAGGCGCCGGTGGTTAAGCCGGATTTGCCGCAGGCACCTGCGCCGCAACCCGATGCGCAGCAGACACACCAGTCACCTGCCGCGCCCCAGGCGGCTGCGCCGCAGACCGAGGCATCACAGACCGCTGAACCGCAGGCGATAGCACCCCAGGCAGCGGCAGCGCAGGCCGCCAGCCCGGCGGCAGTTGCGCCGCAGGCGGTGGCGTCGCAGAGTGCGCCAGCCCAGACTGCGGCTCAGGCGGTTGCGCCTCGGCGGGTTGAGGAGGTTGGGCAGCAGTATCGGGAGCGGATGGATCCGCCGGATGTTGATGACACCGGGGAGTTTCACCTGGGGGCTTTTGAAAGTCCCGGGCGGGGCGATGAGCACACTGCGCCGATGATGGGGCTCAGGCCCGCGGGGGCTTAGAACACAAGTAGATAAGAGAACAACCGCCGCTCTTCCTGTAGAGGGAGGGCGGCGGTTTGGGGTTACGCGACGTGCATGCGTTGGTGGTGGCCCCAGCGGGCGTGTTCGGCGAAGGCCTCGTCGTAGGCGTGGATGGCCATTTGGCAGACGTCGGCGGACATCTGGGCTCGGGGGGAGTCGGTGCTCCAGGCAAGCATCAGGCGGCGGTGGATGGGGTTGCCGGCCAAAGGGCGGGTGGTGACGTCGCTGGAGAGCATTCGGTACGACGTGGGCGAGATCAGCGCGACGCCCTGGCCACTGGTGACGAAGCCCATCAGGACCGACGTGTCCACCGAGTGGTGTTCGATCTTCGGCTGGAAGCCGGCCTGTTCGCAGGCGGAGCGGAAGAGTACGTGGAAGCCGCTGTCGTCCGGTGGCTCGCCGATCCACTCCTCCCCCGCCAGGTCGGCCAGGTCGATCTCGCCGCGGTGCCTGGTCGCGGCGGCCAGCGGGTGGTCGGCCGCCATCACCGCGTACGCCGATTCGGACTCGACGATCGTGCACGCGTCGACCCCGCTCGGCAACCGCAGCTCGAAGCCGGGGAACTCGCGCAGCAGGGCGAAGTCGAGCCGGCCGCTCTCCAGCTGTTGCAGCAGCACGCTGGTGGCCCACTCGACCTCGATGCTGACCTGCTCGATCTCGCCGTGGTCGCGCAGCCGGCTGGCGATCCCCGACATCGGTGCGGTCGGGAATCCACCCAGCCGTACTGCGCTCGACTCCACCGCCGTCATCGCCGAGACCGTCGCGGACAGGTGGTCGACGTCGACCAGGATCGCCCGGGCCCGGTCCACGGCGTACCGGCCCAGGGCGGTCGGGGTGACTCCGGTGCGGGAGCGCTCGAACAGCTCACCGCCGAACGCCGACTCGATCCGCTTCAGCTGCGCGGTCAGGCTCGGCTGGCTGACCTTCAGCCAGCGGGCGGCCCGACCGACGGACCCCGCTTCTGCCACCAGGACCACCACCCGCAGGTGGCGCAGCTCGACGTTCATGCGTTGTGACCGTAGTCCAGGTCGCCGCTCCGCACACAGCTATCCCGTATTGCGGTTTCGTCACAGTGGGCAAATTCTCTGTAACGTTCGCCGCGCTGTCACGATAGGTCAGGTCGACTTGATCGAAATCGCCTCTCGGTAACCGAGCCGCCGCCCCGTCTGCAGCAGCGTCCGCTCGTACAGCCTGGCCCCGAGCCGGACGATCAGCACAGTCGTCAGCAGCAGGATCAGGATGGCCAGCAGCGGTTGCCAGACCGGCACGTGCTCGGTGAGCATCCGGCCGGGCATCGCCATCGACGACGCGACCGGGACGAACGAGGCGACCGTCTTGGCGTTCGCGCCGGCGAAGACCGAGAAGAAGAACGGGATCATCAGGATCATCTGCCCAGGCAGCGTGGTCGAGCCGAGATCCTCCTGCCGGGTGGCCAGTGACCCGGCCACTGCCCACAGTCCGGCGAGCGCCACGAAGCCGAGCACGAAGAAGACCACGAACCAGCCCGCGACCGGCGCGATCACTTCCAGGATGTCGGCCTGACCGGTGGCCAGCAGCCCGAGCAGCGACGCGGCCGCGATCACGACGATCTGCGACAGCGCGAGCACCGTGTTGCCGATCACCTTGCCCCACAGCAACGCCCGAATCGGTACTGCGGCCGCCAGGATCTCCACGATCCGGCTCTCCTTCTCCTGCACGACGCTCTGCGCGATCATCATGCCGAAGCCCAGCGCGGTCATGTAGAAGGCCAGGGCGAGACCGATGTTGACGAAGTCCGCCACGATCTCGGGCAGCGGCCCCGGACTCAGCAACCGCTCCTGGAGTTGCGTGTTCGCCCGCAACTGCTCAGGGGTCAGACCGGCCTGCGCCGCGTTCTGCTCCATCCCGAGGTTGACGGTCGCCTCGCGCAGGATGTTCTGCAGGCCCGAGTCCACCTTCTGCTTGCCCAGTACGACGAATCCGCCGTCGCCCGGCAGCAGAGCCGCCTTCACCTCGCCCTCGCTGACGAGACGTTCCGCCGACGCGGCGTCCGTAGTACGGGTGACTTCGTAGCTTTCGCCGCCCTTGATCGCGTCGGCGCGTTCCACGATCCGCGCGCCGGCGTCGTCCAGGACCGCGATCTTGTCCGGCTTGCCGTTGCCCGCGATCAGCGCGGGGATGATGACGGCGGCCAGCACCACGATCAGCATGAAAGCGGTGCTGCCGAGGAAGGTCTTGTCGCGGATCTTGGTGCTGATCTCGCGCTGGGCGACCAGTTGCCACGGGTGCCGCAGGGTCTCGTTGCTCATCGGGTCGCCTCCCGGAAGACGTCGCTCAACGCCACGCGCTCGGGCCCGAACTCGAGCACCGGCCCACGGCTCATCGCCTGCTGCAGGACCTGTTGCACCAGGCCCCTTTCGTCCTCGGTCCCGACATCGAACAACGCGGTACCACCGGCGACGTCACGCACCTTGATCCCCGGTACGTCGCGCAACCAGCCGGCGTCACCGTCCAGCACCAGCCGGTACGTCGACGCCGGGCCCGCGGCGAGTTCGGCAACCGGGCCCGCGGCAACCACCTTGCCCCGGGACAACACCACCAGGTCGTCGCACAGGCGCTCCACCAACTCCAACTGGTGGCTGGAGAACAGCACCGGCACCTGCGGCGTGACCTCCTCGCGGAGCAGGTCGACCATCGCGTCGACGGCGAGCGGGTCGAGTCCGCTGAACGGCTCGTCCAGGACCAGCGCGATCGGCTCGTGCACCAGCGCGGCGGCGATCTGGACCCGCTGCTGGTTGCCCAGCGACAGCGTCTCCAGGGTGTCCCCCGCCCGCTCGGCCAGCCCGAGCCGGCCGAGGATCTTCTCGGTCCGCTCGGCCGCCTTCGACGAGTCGAGTCCGTGCAGCCGGCCGAAGAAGACCAACTGCTCGTGGATCTTCATCTTCGGGTAGAGGCCGCGCTCCTCCGGCATGTAGCCGAAGTCTCGGCGGACCTCCTGGCTCAGGGGCGCACCGTTCCACCGCACCTCGCCGCTGGTCGCGGCCAGCACGCCGAGGATGATCCGCATCGTCGTCGTCTTGCCGGCCCCGTTCGCCCCGACGAAGCCGGTCATCCGACCCGGCACCACGTCGAAGCTCACACCGTCCAGCGCGAGGTGATCACCGAACCGCCGGGTCAACCCAGCCACGCTCAGCATCCCGTTCACCGTTCCTCTGCTACTTCGGCCCCCGGACCGGACGCACGCCCAGCCGCTCCCGCTCGGAAGCAGTTCCAACGCTAGTCATCCGGCCTCTCGATCACGTCGGTCCGCAGAGTGATCGGCCAGGTCATCCGCAGGGAGGACCAGCACCCGCCAGGGTCTGCTCGCGGGGCCGCGCGAAGACACTCGGCGGAACCGCCCGGGGTGACCCGGTGAACCGTACGGTTGGCTGGTGACGTTCGTTCGGGCCCTGCTGCGAGCCGCCCACCGCCTGCTGACCGACGACAATTTCGACCTCTGGTTGCTGACCGCCGCGGCCGCCGTCTTCACCGTCCTCGGCATCGTGGACGTCGCCGACATGAGCGTGCTGAGCTCGGCGATCCTGGCGCTGCTCGCGGCCCTGGCAGTCGCCCAGATCCGGTCCCGCAAACTGGTCGCGCAGCTCGCGATCGACGGCTCGAAGTCGGCCGGGGTGCTGTTGCGCCAGTTCCCCGAGGACCTGATCAGCCGGCGGGCCGAGGCCGACGACATGCTGCTCATCGGCATCGCGATGGCACGCACGATCCAGGGCGCCCGGGACGATCTCTACCGGGCGTTGATGCGAGGCGCGAGAATCCGCGTTCTGGTCGTCGATCCGACCGACGACAGGCTGGTCGAGCAGGCTTCGATGCTCCGCCCGGCGGGCCGTACGGCGTTGCTGGCCAGGCGGATCAGGACGACGCTGGACGAACTGGTCGAGCTCAAGGGCAGTACGAACGGGAACCTGGAGATCCGGGTCGCGCGCTTCGTTCCCCCGATCGGGGTGAGTCTGCTGCGAGGCGTTCGCCCGGCCAGCATCACTGTCCAGCATCCCGAGCTCCGGCCCGCCTCCGAACCAGGACCGATCCTTCACTTCGAGGAGTCCGACAGCTGGTTCGCCTTCTACGCCCAGGAAGCCGAGCGGCTCTGGGAGGCGGGCACTGCCTGGCCGCTGCCGTCCACCCAGCAGCTGAGGTCGATCGCGCGCCCGCAGTTCACCGACTCCTTCGGGACAACACTGATCACCTCGATGAAGGCCGCGTCCGACCTCTTCATCACCGGAATCACCCGCAACACGCTGCTGAACTCGAACTACCTCGAGTTCGAGCGGCTGCTGGCGGCGGGATGCCACCTCCGGGTCCTGCTGATCGCGCCCGATTCCGCTGCCGCCCGCGGCGCGGCCGAGCGGTACTACGCGGAGCGGTCGGAGGAGTCGACCGTCACCAGGATCGAGCACTCGCTACGTCTGCTGACCCAACTAGCGACATCCACCGGCGCCTCACTGGAGGTACGCCTGACGACCTATCTCCTCTCATCCGGGATCGTCGCGGTGGACATCCCCGACGACCACCGCCACGAGTCGTCCGGGCTGTTCGTCGAGTACTACACCTTCCAGGCTGACGGCGAGCCGAAGTTCGTCCTGTTGCCTGGCGACGCGGGCTTCGACCAGTTCCTGGGCGAGGCCGAGAAACTCTGGGCCGACGCGACGCCCTTCCTCCCCGTCGCGAAGTCGTAGGGCGGACCGGCAGCTAGATGGTGCCGGTCGGTTCGCCGGGGTGGTCTTCGAGGGCCTGGACGGCGCCGAGAAGACTGCGATGAGCGATCTCGTCGCGCTCGTACTCCGCCGGGTCCATCAGCCACTCGCTGACCGGCTGGGTGCCCGGCTCGCCCGGGCGGTCGGCCACATCCATGGCCAGCTCGGTCTCGACCTCGATCTCCAGGCCGTGCAAGAAGTCGTCGCCTGTCGGGGTGCTCATCTGTCCTCCAGCTGGGTTTCGTCCGGTTACCCGCAATGACAAGACAGCGGACAGAGCTGTGACAGTCACAGATCGCGGGGCTGCGCTGTCTAGCTGTCAGAGGATCCGTGCGACCCCAGAGGAGCTGAGCCTTGCCCGCAGCGACAACCAGGATCCGGTACCGGGTCCGGATGACCGCGCGCCCGATCGACGAGCCGCACCGGGCGGCGAGCTCGCTGGAACTGCTGTTCGACCTGATCTTCGTGGTCGCCATCGCCGCCGCCACCGCCGAGTTCGCGCACAGCATCGCCGATGCTCACGCCCTGGACGGGTTGCTGCCGTTCCTCCAGGTGTTCTTCGCGATCTGGTGGGCCTGGATGAACTTCACCTGGTTCGCCTCGGCCTTCGACACCGACGACGTCGCCTACCGGCTGCTGACCATGCTCCAGATGGCCGGCGCGCTCGTCCTCGCCGCCGGGGTGCCGGTCGCGTCCGAGCACGGCGACTACCGGGGCGTGACCCTCGGCTATCTGGTGATGAGGATCGGGCTGGTCGCCCAGTGGTTGCGGGCGAGCATCGAGGATCCCGAGCGCCGGCGGACGGCCCGGCGCTACGCGGCGGGAATCTCGGTCCTCACAGCCGGCTGGCTCGTCCGCCTGGTTCTCGGGCAGGCCGGCCTGCTGCCGCACACGATCGACGTCGTGGTGTTCGTCGCCCTGGCCGTGCTGGAGATCGCCGTACCGAGCTGGGCCGAGCGACCGCGGCCGACCAACTGGCATCCGCATCACATTGCCGAGCGGTACGGCCTGTTCACGATCATTCTGCTCGGCGAGAGCGTGCTCGCCGCGACGATCGGCCTGCAGAGCGCACTGGACGCAGCCAAGATCAGCGTCAATCTGATCGTGATCGCCGCCGCCAGCCTGGTCGTGCTCTTCGCCCTCTGGTGGCTCTACTTCCTCGAACCCGCAGGCGTTGGGCTCCGCAACCGCCGCGAGCGCTCGTACCTGTGGGGCTACCTCCACTACGGCCTCTTCGCCGCGCTCGCCGCAGTCGGTGCGGGTCTGGAGGTAGCTGTCGAGCAGACGGGGCACAAGGTCAAGGCATCCAGCCTGCAGACCTGCTACGCGGTGGCGATCCCCACTGCCGTGTTCCTCGTCCTGCTGTGGGTCATCAACCGGGTGCTCTTCAGCGAGCCGGTAGTGCGACCCAGCGCAGTACTGGTCTCGGCTGCCCTCATCCTGCTCCTGCCGCTCGCGGCTCCGGGGCTCGGAGTGGCTGCCGTGATCGCCGCGATCGCCACGGTCTGCGTGCTGCTCGTGTCAGTGCTCGTCGCCTGGAACCACAAGGCCGCACTCGTACGCGAACACGACGGCCTGGACGCGGTCGCGGAGGCCTAGTTTGAGCAGGACCCGGGAAACATGGGTCTTCACTGTCGCTTCGCCGACGAAGAGCTGGGTGGCTATTTCGGTGTTGGTCAGGCCGCGGGCGATCAGCCCGAGCACCTCCCGTTCGCGCTCGGTCAGGTCGGCGACCAGGTCCGGGCGGTAGACACGTTCGCCGCCACCGGTGAACCGCTTGATCACCCGGCGGGTCACCTCGGGCGCGAGCAGGGCGTGGCCGGAGTGCACCACCTGGATCGCCTCGACCAGGTCCTCGGGCGCGGTGTTCTTCAGCAGGAAGCCGCTGGCTCCCGCGCCGAGCGACTCGAACAGGTAGTCGTCGCGGTCGAACGTGGTCAGGATCACCACCTTGCTCGCGTCGGCGGCGACGATCCGCTGGGTCGCGGCGATGCCGTCGAGGCCGGGCATCTGCACGTCCATCAGTACTACGTCCGGCCGCAACTCCAGGGCGAGCTCGACCGCCTTCTCGCCGTCGGCGGCCTCCCCGACCACCTCGATGTCGGGTTCCACCGAGAGGATCATCCGGAATCCGGCCCGGACCAGGTCCTGGTCGTCCACCAGCAGGACGCTCATCGGCGTACCGGCCTCGCTCATGACTGCGGTTCTCCTTCGAGGGGCGGGGGCGGCTGCAACGGGATCCGGGCGCGGACCCGGAAACCACCCACCGGGCGGGGACCGATCTCGCTCTCGCCGCCGAGCAGGCTGACCCTCTCACGGATCCCGACGTGGCCCAGCCTGCTGCCGACCGGTGCGTGCTTCGGGCGGCCGTCGTCGATCACCTCGACCTCGACCGCCGTGTCGGCCAGATAGCGCAGCGTCACGTGGGCGCTGCGCGCGGTCGAGTGCCGCCGGACGTTCGTCAGCGCCTCCTGCGCGATCCGGTAGACCGACACCGAGATCGTCTCGGGCAGCTTGACCGGCTGCCCGATCTGGTGGAACCCGACCGACAGTCCTTCGCCGGTCGCGGAGACGACCAGCGCCGGCAACCGGTCGGCACCGGCCTGCGGAGCCTTGCCCGCCGGTACGCCGAACTCCTCGTCGTCGAGGTCGGGGTCAGCCGCCCGGAGCATGCCCAGCAACTGGCGCATCTCGTTGACCGCGGTCCGGCTGGAGTCCTCGATCACCCCGAGCGCGTTCTTCGCGGCCTCCGGATCCGACTCCATCACCCGGCGGGCACCACCGGCCTGGATGCCGATGCTGCTGATGTGGTGCGCGACCACGTCGTGCAGCTCGCGGGAGATCCGCAGCCGCTCGTCGATCACCGCGCGGCGGGCGTTCGCCTGCTGCTGGGTGGCCAACTCGATCGCCTGCTGCTCGAGCTCGTGCCGCTGCCGGGCCACCCCCCACGCGGTACGGCCCCAGAAATAGGCGCCGAAGAAGTAGAGGACGTTGAGCGCGGTGTTCAGCAGCACGAACGAGACGTACGGCGAGAGCATGCCCTCGTTGGCGCCCTTGATCGCGTCGGTCTGCAGGGCCTTGACGAACCCGTAGAACAGCCAGCAGAACATCCCGATGAAGATGACGACCATGGTCAGCTTCATCCGGCGGCGGTCCCGCGCCCACGCGGCAGCGGCGTACAGGGCCATGAACTGGGAGATCTGCGTCACAAGGTTGCCGGCGAAGGCGAACGGCACCCGCTCCCCCGCGGTGAAGAACAGCACCGACACGACCAGCAGTACGGCCAGCGGGTAGCGGCGGCGGAAGCACAGCGGCAGCGGGATCGCGGCGCTGAGCAGGTACGCCTCGATGCCTCCGGCCCCCATGTCGACCGCGCCGGGTGAGGTCGCCTTGGCCAGTTCGGTGCCGACGAGACCCGCGAAGGCCATCCCCAGGCCCAGCGCGATGTCCCGGTTCAGCTCACGGCGGCTCGGTACCGGCCGCTGCCACACGGCGCCGGAGGTGCCGGTCGCGGGCGGCGTCCCGGGCTGCGAGGTGGACATGGCTGCCCAGCCTACGGGTGGCCTGGCCGATGCTCCGGCAACGCCGCGTACTCTGGTGGGCGTGACGATCGTTCCAGAAGGACGGAAGCTGCTCAGACTCGAAGTGCGCAACGCGGAGACCCCGATCGAGCGCAAACCCGAGTGGATCAAGACGCGCGCCAGGATGGGCCCGGAGTACCAGAAGCTGCAGGCGCTGGTGAAGTCCGAGGAGCTCCACACGGTGTGCCAGGAGGCCGGCTGCCCCAACATCTTCGAGTGTTGGGAGGACCGTGAGGCCACCTTCCTGATCGGCGGCGACCAGTGCACCCGGCGCTGCGACTTCTGCCAGATCGACACCGGCAAGCCGCTCGCGCTGGACCGCGACGAGCCCCGCCGGGTGGCCGAGTCCGTCACCAAGATGGGCCTGCGGTACGCGACCGTGACCGGCGTCGCCCGCGACGACCTCGACGACGGCGGCGCCTGGCTGTACGCCGAGACGATCCGCCAGATCCACGCGCAGAACCCCGGCACCGGTGTCGAGATGCTCGCACCCGACTTCAACGCCGTACCGGAGCAGTTGGCCGAGGTGTTCTCGTCCCGCCCCGAGGTGTTCGCGCACAACGTCGAGACGGTGCCGCGGATCTTCCGCCGGATCCGGCCCGGCTTCCGCTACGAGCGCTCCCTGGACGTCATCACCCAGGCCCGCGACTACGGCCTGGTCACCAAGTCGAACCTGATCCTGGGCATGGGCGAGACCCGCGAGGAGGTCAGCCAGGCGCTGACCGACCTGCACGGCGCCGGCTGCGAGATCATCACCATCACCCAGTACCTGCGGCCCTCGGTGCGGCACCACCCGGTCGAGCGGTGGGTCCGGCCCGAGGAGTTCGTCGAATTGAAGGAGGAGGCCGAGGAGATCGGCTTCGCCGGAGTCATGTCGGGCCCGCTGGTGCGTTCGTCCTACCGGGCCGGTCGGCTGTACCGTCAGGCTGTGGAGTCGCGGATGACCTCCGCGGCACTGGATGCTTAGTCCCTCGCTCAACATCGGACAAAGGTAGAGATGGCCAAGAACGACGCACCCGCCGAGAAGACCGGCCGGCTGAAGCAGATCCGGTCGGCGTACCAGCTGACCAAGAAGTCCGACCCCCGGATCGGGCTGCTGCTCGCCGCGATCTTCCTCGGCGTGGTCGCCGTGTTCGTGGCCCTCGGGATCTTCGTCGGGCCGCTGCTGGTCTGGACCCCGCTGGGTGTCGCGCTCGGCTTCCTGGCCGCCACGATCATCTTCGGCCGCCGGGTGGAGAAGGCGGCCTACAGCCAGATCGAGGGTCAGGCCGGCGCCGCCGCGTCCGCGCTGCAGACGCTGCGCCGCGGCTGGAACGTGACGCCCGCCGTCGCGGTCACCAAGAACGCCGACATCGTGCACCGGGTGGTCGGCCGGCCGGGCATCGTGCTGGTCGGCGAGGGCCAGGCGAGCCGGGTGAAGAACCTGCTCGCAGCCGAGGGCAAGAAGCACACCCGGGTCGCGGGCGGCGCGCCGGTGATCCAGATCGTCGCCGGTCAGGGCGAGGGCGAGATCGACATCCGCAAGCTGACCAAGCACGTGATGAAGCTGCCGCAGGCGCTGCAGCCGTCCGAGATCACCGACCTGCTGCAGCGGCTGAAGGCGCTGGACGCCGTCCGCCCGCAGGTGCCGATGCCGAAGGGCCCGGTGCCGACCAGCATGAAGGGCGCCCGGCAGGCCATGAAGGGCCGCTGACCCGGCGTAGATCTGGCGTCTCCTCGTTCGTCAGACAGGATGAGAACATCCTTTTTCGAGCGAGGAGGTAACGCGATGGTGGTCGACGACGTTTTCCCTATTGTGATCACCGCTGATCTGGACCGCCTGCTGCCGTTCTACACCGACGTCCTCGGTGGGGAGCAGGTGTACCAGTTCCCGCCCGAGGGCGCTCCGGCGTACGTCAGCCTGCGCTACGGCAAGGCCGCGCTGGGCCTCGGGCACGACCCGGAGTACCGGCGGGCGGCCGGCACCCCGGCGATCTCGCTGTGGCTGTACGTCGACGACTGCGACAGCGCGGTCGAGCGAGTCCGGGGAGCGGGCGGGCGGATCACCGAGGAAGCGGTGGACCAACCATGGGGCGAGCGGGTGGCACGTGCCGAGGACCCCGACGGCAACCTGCTCATCTTCGGCCAGCGCGCCGGATAGATCTCCCGGACCTCGTGTCGCATCCTGAGGCCACCACCGGCCTTAGGGTGCGACGCAGGAACGGATGAAACCCGAGGTAGACAGATGACCGACCTTTATCCCGCGGTGCACGAGCCGGCGGTGGAGACGTGGCCCTCCCTGGCGCCACCCCGCGCCAACCCGGTACGCCGGGCCGGCGCGTCCGCCGCGCTGCGGATGATCGCGCGTGATCTGCCTGCCACCATCACCCTGGACAACCGCCAGTACGGCCTCGGCGGTCCCGGCATGGTCGTGCACCGCACCGGGCCGTTCCTCGCCCGGCTCGGCCAGGACGCGGGCTCCGGCTTCGGCGAGGCCTACCTGGCAGGCGACTGGGACCCCGAGCCCGGCACCGATCTGGCGGATCTGCTGCTCCCTTTCGCCGAGCGGTTCAGCTCCGACCAGGACCGGCATCTGCTGCCGAGGTGGGCGCAGTCGCTGCGCTGGCTGGTCACCCGGAGCCTGCCGGGCGACCAGGAGAACGACCGGGCCGGCGCCCGGGAGAACGTCAGCCGACACTACGACCTGAGCAACGCGATGTTCTCGGAGTTCCTGGATCCGACCCTGACGTACTCGGCCGCGCTGTTCGACCAGCAGCCCGCCTCGGATCTCGCGACAGCGTCGTACGACGAACTGACGCAGGCGCAACTGCGGAAGCTGGACGCGATCCTGGACGCGGCCGGGGTGAAGGCCGGGTCCCGCGTGCTCGACATCGGGTGCGGCTGGGCAAGTCTGGCGATCCGCGCGGCGCAGCGGGGCGCTTGGGTGACGGCTATCACAATCGCTTCGCAGCAGGCGCTGCTTGCTCAGCGTCGGATCGCCGACGCCGGGGTGAGCGACCGAGTGCAGGTGGCGCTGCGGGACTACCGGGACCAGATCGGGGTCTACGACGCCGTACTGAGCGTGGAGATGATCGAGGCCGTCGGCGAAAAGTACTGGCCGGTGTACTTCGACGCGATCGAGCGGCGGCTCGCGCCGGGCGGGGTTGCCGTAGTACAGGCGATCGTGATGCCGCACGAGCGGATGCTGGCCACCCGGAACACGTTTACCTGGGTCCAGAAATACATCTTTCCCGGCGGGCTGATCCCGTCGGTCCGGGTGATCGAGGAGGTCACCTCGCAGCACACGGGGCTCAAGGCGGAGGTGCTCCGCCACCTGGGTGCCGACTACGCCCGGACCCTCAGGATCTGGCGCAACCGCTTCATCGAGCGCTGGCCGGAAATCGCCGGCCTCGGCTTCGATCCCACCTTCCGCCGGATGTGGGAGTTCTACCTCGCCTACTCGGAAGCCGGTTTCCGGGCCGGCTACCTGGACGACGTACAACTCCTTTTGACCAAGCGCTAGCGGCGTACTACGACCGTGTTCGCGGCCTTGTCGTGCAGGCCGCGGCGGTCGCGGTCGTAGACGACGGCGGGGAGCACCAGGCAGATCAGCAGGGAGCGGATGGCGCCGCCGAGCAGGCCGACCTGGGCGGCGTAGCCAGTACCGCTTGCCTGGCCCGTGCCGCCTGTCTGGGTGCGGATCACCCGCAGGCCGAGCAGGCGGTGACCGATCGTCGCGCCGCCCAGGCCGGTCAGGATCGCCGACATGGCGAAGAACACAACCAGTTGGGCGGTGCTGGTCTCGTTGCCGCCGGCCCACAGGGGCCGGCTGGTGATCGCCGACGCGATCAGCCCCGCGATCAGCCAGTCGACGAACAGGGCG
Source organism: Kribbella sancticallisti (assembly GCF_039530625.1). NCBI lineage: Bacteria > Bacillati > Actinomycetota > Actinomycetes > Propionibacteriales > Kribbellaceae > Kribbella > Kribbella sancticallisti. The sequence continues at coordinate 15,769 of NZ_BAAAOS010000025.1, forward strand.
GCCACCCGGCGTCCCCAGCCGGCTACGGAGCCCGGTCCGTCCGCGGGGAGGCCGAGGCGATTGCCCGGATAGCGGAACTCCTCGGTGGGTCCTGCCCCGGATTGCGCAGATGATGCCATGATGACGAGGCTACCTAGGCGGCCCGGGATCTCACTGCCCTGCCCGCCCCCTCCAGTGGGTCAGCGCGGACACGCTGGGCGTAACATCCGCGAAACATTGGGGTCACGGCCGAGTAATCGGCAGGGCCTACGTTCAGAACAATCTCTGAGCCACCCCGAGGAGTATGTATGTTTTCCAGCGCTGAGGAGCTGCTCGCCTACGTCAAGGACGAGGGCGTCGCGTTCATCGATGTCCGGTTCTGTGATCTGCCGGGCATCATGCAGCACTTCACCGTCCCGGTGTCGTCATTCGGTCCCGAGGTCTTCGAGGACGGCCTGCAGTTCGACGGTTCGTCGATCCGCGGCTTCCAGCAGATCCACGAGTCGGACATGTCACTGCTGCCCGACCCGACCACGGCGTACCTCGACCCGTTCCGCCGGGACAAGACGCTGATCGTCAACTTCTTCGTGCACGACCCGCTGACGGGTGAGGCGTACAGCCGTGACCCGCGCAACATCGCCCGCAAGGCGCAGGAGTACCTGAAGTCGACCGGCATCGCCGACACCGCCTTCTTCGCGCCCGAGGCCGAGTTCTACGTCTTCGACGACGTGCGGTTCGAGACCAAGCAGAACGAGAGCTACTACCACATCGACTCCGTCGCCGGCGCCTGGAACACCGGCCGGGTCGAGGAGGGTGGCAACCGCGGCTACAAGGTCCGCTACAAGGGTGGCTACTTCCCCGCGCCGCCGGTCGACCACTTCGCCGACCTGCGCAACGACATCACCAAGCACCTCGAGACGAGCGGGCTGACCGTCGAGCGCGCCCACCACGAGGTCGGCACCGCGGGCCAGGCGGAGATCAACTACCGCTTCGACACCCTGCTGACCGCGGCCGACGACGTGATGAAGTTCAAGTACATCGTCAAGAACACCGCCTGGGACGCCGGCAAGACCGCGACCTTCATGCCGAAGCCGATCTTCGGTGACAACGGCTCGGGCATGCACTGCCACCAGTCGCTGTGGAGCAACGGCGACCCACTGTTCTACGACGAGTCCGGCTACGGCGGCCTGTCCGACGTCGCCCGCTGGTACATCGGCGGCCTCCTGAAGCACGCCCCGTCGCTGCTGGCCTTCACCAACCCGACGGTGAACTCCTACCACCGCCTGGTGCCGGGCTTCGAGGCGCCGGTCAACCTGGTCTACTCACAGCGCAACCGCTCGGCCTGCATCCGGATCCCGATCACCGGCTCGAACCCGAAGGCCAAGCGCATCGAGTTCCGCTGCCCGGACCCGTCGGCCAACCCGTACCTGGCCTTCTCAGCGCAGTTGCTGGCCGGCATCGACGGCATCCGCAACAAGATCGAGCCGGCCGACCCGATCGACAAGGACCTGTACGAGCTGCCCCCGGAGGAGCACGCGTCGGTCAACCAGGTCCCGACCTCGCTGCCGGCCGTGATCAACTCGCTCGAGGCCGACCACGACTTCCTGCTCGAGGGTGACGTCTTCACCTCCGACCTGATCGAGACCTGGATCGACTTCAAGCGCGAGAACGAGATCGCCCCGATCCAGCTCCGCCCCCACCCGCACGAGTTCGAGCTGTACTACGACGTCTGATCGTCAGCGTTCGGCGAGCCCACCCGCGACCGCGGGTGGGCTCGTTTCGTTTCACAGGGTTCTCCCAGAAGCTCACAGGAATCGGTGAGTTCGGGGAGCCATGCTTCGGGCATGACGACGATCGAGGTACGCGAGTTGACCAAGCGGTACGGGTCCGACACGGTGGTGGACGAACTCTCGTTCACCGTCGAGCCTGGGCACGTGACCGGGTTCCTGGGGCCCAACGGGGCCGGGAAGTCCACGACGATGCGGATGATTCTTGGGCTGGCGCCGCCTAGCCATGGTTCGGTGCGGGTGGGCGGCCGGGCGTACGGGCAGTTGGCGGTTCCCCTGACCGAGGTGGGTGCGCTGCTCGACGCTGGTGCGCTGCATCCGGGCCGCCGAGCCGAGGATCATCTGCTTGCCATTGCTTTGAGCAACGGCCTCGCCCGCGGTCGGGTGGCCGAAGTACTGGGGATGGTGGGGCTGGAGAAGGTGGCGCGCCGACGGGCCGGGACGTTCTCGCTCGGCATGCGGCAGCGGCTCGGGATCGCGGCCGCGCTGCTCGGCGATCCGCAGGTGCTGATCTTCGACGAACCGGTGAACGGGCTCGACCCGGAGGGCATCCGCTGGATCCGGGACTTCATGCGCACCCTGGCCGCCGAAGGGCGTTCGGTGCTGTGCTCGAGCCACTTGATGAGCGAGATGGCGCTCACTGCCGACCACCTGGTCGTCATCGGCCGCGGCAGGCTCATCGCCGACACGAGCATGAGCGAGTTCACCAGGTCGAACGGCCAGGGCACCGTTCTCGTCCGCGCGGAGTACTGCGACGAGCTGGCTCGCCACCTCACTGCCGCCGGCGGCGAGGTGCGAAGCGGTCCAGAACGGTCGCTCATCGTCTCCGGTCTGGACTCCACCGAGATCGGCCGGCTTGCCTCCTTTCACGGCGTCGCCCTCGTCGAGCTGACCCCGCAGACGCCCTCGCTGGAGGACGTCTTCATGGAGCTGACCCGGGACAGCGTCGAGTACGAGGGGGCGGCGGCATGACCCAGCAATTCATCCAACCTGCTCCGCCCGTCGAACCGATTCAACCCACCAGCGTGCGCTTCACCGACCTGCTCCGCTCCGAGTGGACGAAGTTCCGCAGCCTGCGCTCGGCTTGGTGGGCGCTCCTGGCGATGCTGGTGCTCAGCACCGCCGTCACCCTGCTCGTCTGCGGCAACGGTGACCAGCTGTACGGCGAACTGAGTCCAGCGGAACGGCACACGTGGGACCCGACCGGGGTAGCGCTCAACAGCTTCTTCCTCAGTCAGCTCTGCATCAGTGTGCTCGGCATTCTCGTCATCACCTCCGAGTACGCCACTGGCATGATCCGTACGTCGCTGGCCGCGATGCCGCGACGAGGGCGACTGCTGGCCGCCAAGATGCTGGTCTTCACCGCGGTCGCGCTGCTGGCCGGGCAGGTGACCTCTTTCCTCAACTTCTTCGTCGGCCAAGCGATGATCGGCCGGCACGACGGGGTGCCGAACGCGGCGCTGGGCGACGGCGGAGTACTGGAGGCGGTCTTCGGTACCGGCCTCTACGTGGCCGCGATCGGTCTGCTGGCGGTGGCCGTCGGGACGCTGGTCCGAGCGACGTCGGGCGGCCTGGCCGTGCTGGTCGGCATCACGCTGCTCGTGCCTGCGTTCGGCGGCGCCTTTCCTTCCTGGGTGAGGGAGGCTTTCGCGTACTGGCCGTCGCTCGGCGGGCCCGAAGTACGCAATGTCTATCCGACCGCGGAGTATCCCGACGCGTGGCAGAACCTGGCGGGGATGAGTGTCGGCATCGCGGTGGTGTTGGTTGCCGCCTTCGTGCTGTTCCGGCGGCGCGAGGTCTGACGGTGGCATTCTGGCTGGTATGGGCGACGGGGAACGGCAGGCCAGAGGATGACGAGTGAGCTTGCCGGTGAGCGTCTGCTCGTGGTGGATGACGAGGCCACCGTCCGGGAACTGCTGTCCGCGACTCTGCGCTTCGCCGGGTTCTCCGTGACGTCGGTCGCCACCGGAGCCGAAGCGGTCGACGCCGCCACCCGCCAACAGCCCGACCTGGTCCTGCTCGACGTCATGCTCCCCGACGTGGACGGTTTCGAGGTCGTACGGCGACTGCGCGAACAGCGTCGCGGCGACGGGCCGGTACCGGTGCTGTTCCTGACGGCTCGGGACCGGCAGGCCGACAAGGTGACCGGCCTCTCCCTCGGCGCCGACGACTACGTCACGAAGCCGTTCGATCTGGAAGAGCTCATCGCTCGGATCCGAGCGATCTTGCGCCGCACGTCGGGGTCGCCGCTGGGGCTGTTGACCGTCGGCGAACTGGAACTCGATCCGGATGGGCATCAGGTGACTCGGGCGGGGCAGGTCGTGCGGCTGTCCCCCACCGAGTTCCGCTTGCTGCGTTACCTGATGCAGAACGCCGGGCAGGTCGTATCCAAGGTGCAGATTTTGGATCGGGTCTGGGACTACGACTTCGGCGGCGACGCGAGCATCGTCGACACGTATATCTCCTATCTGCGCCGCAAGACGGACACCGCTGAGCCCAAGCTGATTCACACGGTCCACGGGGTGGGCTATGTGATGCGGGAGCCGCGTCGATGAGAAGACTGCTGCAGCGGCTCTCGCTGCGTCTGCGGTTGCTGCTGATCACGCTCGCGTTGCTGGTGGTCGGGCTCGGAGCGGGGAGCACGGTCGTCGCGAGCCTTCTGCAGAGTCATCTGCAGCATCGGATGGACTCCGAGCTGCGATCCGTCGGAGGGCTTCTGGCGCTGGCACCCGGGCCGATCAAGTCCGGGCCGACCACAACGCCGGGCGAGGTGGATGCGCAGCGCCTGGCGGCCGGCCTCGACCTGTTCGGCAGCCCGTACTTCCTGTTCTTCGATGCTCAGGGCAACGTCACGACCGAGGTCCACTCACCGCGCACGCCGGTCGGGCGGCTGCCTGCAGTCGAGGACATGCGGCGGGCCGAGCCCGATGGTTCCGTGCTCTCGATTCCGGCTGCTGACGGCTCCGGCCAATGGCGGGCTGTGTCCTTGCAGCGTCCTCAGCAGGACGGCAGGTTGGTGCTCGCCGGCTCGTTCGCCGAGGCCGACGCGACCGTCGCCCGGGTCAGGACGAGCAGCCTGATCGCCGGTGCGGTCCTGCTGGCCGCACTCACCGGGGTCGGCTGGTTCGCCATCAACGCGGGGTTGCGGCCGCTGCGCAGGATCGAGCACACGGCTACTTCCATCGCGGCAGGCGACCTGTCCCGCCGCGTCCCCGAACTGGCCCCGGCCACGACGGAAATCGGCCGACTGTCGGCTTCGTTGAACACGATGCTGGGCCAGTTGGAGCGCGCCTTCGCGGACCGCGCGGCGTCCGAGGCCCGGATGCGGAGCTTCGTCTCCGACGTCAGCCACGAACTGCGTACTCCGCTGTTCGGCATCAAAGGCTCCACCGAGCTGTACCGGATGGGCGCCCTGCCCGAGCGCGCCGACGTCGACGCGACCATGCATCGCATCGAGCGCGAGGCGACCCGGCTCGCTGCTCTGACCGAGGATCTGCTGCTTCTCGCCCAGCTCGACGAGGCGCCCGGCGCGCAACTCGAACCGGCCCCGATGGACCTGCGCACGCTCGCCAACGACGCTCGCCACGACTTACGCGCCCTCGACCCCACTCGACCGGTCGATCTCACCGGTCCCAGCGGCGGCCCGCCGGGACCGGCACCCGTGTACGGCGACGAAGCGCGCCTGCGCCAGGTCGTCACCAACCTCGTCGGCAACGCCGTGGCCCACACACCGCCCGGTACTCCGGTCCGCATCGGCGTCGGCACCTCGGGAGGCCGGGCCGTCCTCGAAATCGCCGACCAGGGCCCCGGCATGACCGCCGACCAGGCGAGCCGGGTCTTCGACAGGTTCTACCGGGCCGACCGCTCCCGAGACCGCTCCGGCGGCGCCAACGCGGGCCTCGGCCTGGCCATCGCCCGTTCCCTGACAGAGGCCCACGGCGGAGCCGTCGAACTCGAGACCGCACTCGGCCAGGGCGCGTGCTTCCGTTTGACCTTACCTCTGCTCGCCAGTGACTGAGACAAGGATAAGTCGAGTAAATTCATTGGAATAGACTTCTTGGCATGAGCCTCGAGTTCCTCTGGTACATCCCGAACCAGGTTGAGCCTGGTCACCGCGGCGACGACACGCGGGTCGGTCACAACAGCCTCGAGCGGCTGACCGAACTGGCCCGGTTGACCGAGGAGCATGGCTGGGGTGGGGCGTTGCTCGGGACGGGTTGGGGACGTCCAGACACCTTCACGGTGGCGACGGCGCTCGCGGCGCGGACCACGACGTTCCAGCCCCTGGTGGCGATCCGGCCTGGCTACTGGCATCCCGCGCACTTCGCGTCGGCGGCGACCACGCTCGACCAACTCAGTAGTGGGCGACTGCTGATCAACATCGTGTCCGGCCGGGACAACCTGGCGGCGTACGGGGACAGCGAGGGGGACCAGGCCCAGCGGTATGCCCGGACCAAGGAGTTCCTGCAGTTGGTACGCCGGCTGTGGACCGAGGAGGACATCACCTTCACCGGCGACTACTTCTCCGTCGCCGGATCGACCGTCAGCACTCGACCCGTAGTACGGGAAGGGCGGCCGCACCCACGCCTGTACTTCGGGGGCGCGTCTCCCGCGGCTGAGCGGGTCGCCGCCACCGATGCCGACGTCCAACTCTTCTGGGGCGAACCACTCGACGGCATCGCCGAGCGCATCGACCGCCTGCAGGGCCTGACCGCCGAACTCGGCCGCGAACACGCGCCGCTCGAATACGGCCTGCGGATCACCACCCTCGTCCGCGACACCACCGAGCAGGCGTGGGCCGACGCCGAGGCCAAGGTGGAAAGCATGGCCCACGACGCCGACCACCGAGACCCCCGCCGCTTCCGGGCAGCCGGCCAGCAACGCCTACTCGACCTGGCAGAACGAGGCGACGTCCTCGACGACAACCTCTACACCGCCCCCGGCAAGTACGGAGGCGGCGGCGCCGGCACCACCTGGCTCGTCGGCTCCCCAGAAGACGTAGCCAAGTCCCTCCGCAAGTACCAGGACCTCGGCATAACCCACTTCATCCTCTCCGACACCCCATACCGCGACGAGCTCACCCGAATCGGCAACTCATTGCTTCCGCTAGTGGCCCCGGATCGAGCCGCGCCAAGCCTTGCCCCACTTGATCTGCAGGTCCGTTCAGACATGATGATGTGACGGTGGCGAAGAAACTGCGGCAGGTCGAGAAAATTCAGGCTGAGCGAACCGAGATCGGACGACGAATCAAGACCCTCACCAAGAAGGCGCGCGCCAAGACGATCACACCTCTTGAGAATGACGAGTTGCTCTTGCTTCAACACAAGCATCGCGACCTCGGACGCCGCCTAGCCAAGATTCTGACGAAGCCGAGAATTCTCGACCCACTTGAACTGGCTAGGAGTCGAGCGAAGGGCAGCCGGACGAGACAGGGTCCTGCCGGAGGAGTTCGCCACATCGTCGGAGGCGGAGCACCCGGGCTCGGCAAGCGGTCTTGAGTACACCGCTCCGGTCTCGATGCCTGGCGCCACTTAAGTAGTCGAGATCTCCGTATCCATCGAGCTGTCCATACCCGAGGTTCCTCACCGTCGTAACGGCCGCTCGGCAGCAACTCGACTCGGAGGGGTGGTTGTCGGTAGGTTCCTCGGGGCTTCTGGGGTGGATCCGGGGTGAGGGGTTTGGACTGGGGGCTATGGTGGAAATCACCGAAAGTAGGGGATCCGCCACTCCCTGTTGCCGGAGAGGTGGGACTCGCCGCCCAGTTGTAAGGAGTCCCGATGGTTGTCTATCTGCCGCGCTCCGCGTGGGGTGCTCGCGCGCCCAGTTCCGGTCCGGGGCAACTGGTCGCATCCCGGGTGCTGGGCACGGTGATCCACTGGCCCGGGACCGGGACGACCAGGCCGATCCACACGCGGGCAGCCGTCGCGTCGGCGCTGCGCGGTTGGCAGGCGTACCACATGGACTCGCGCGGCTGGTCCGACATCGCCTACCAGGTGGCGGTCGACCAGGCGGGGCGTGCGTGGACCCTGCGTGGACTGCGAACCCAGTCCGGCGCCAACGGCAACACGGATCTCAACCGGAAGTACGGCGCGATCCTGCTGGTGCTCGTCACGGGTGAGCAACCGACCAGCGCGATGAAGGCCACGGTCCGGGGCGTCGTCGCCGACTTCCGCCGGTTCTACCCGCGCGGCCTGGCGATCCGGCCGCACTCCGCCGTCCGGCCCGACGGCACCGACTGCCCAGGACCCGCCGCCCGCGCGGCGCTCGCACGTGGGGACTTCACCCCGAACAGCTCACCGGAGGACGAGATGACGCCCGCCCAGATGCAGGAACTGAAGAACTTCATCGAGGCCCGTACGCAGGCCTACGCCGTCTGGCTGAAGCGGCAGATGGCGCCGGAGGTCGAGCGGATCGTGCAGCGGTACACCCTCGGTATGCAGGAGTGGGAACGCCAGACCGACGCCGCCGATGCCGCCCGCGCCGCCGCCGCCGTCTGGGCCACCGAGCCGCCGCGCCCCGGCCAGGAGCCGACCGAACCGACCGACCCGGTCGATCCGGCCGATCCGACCGAACCGACTGAACCGCCGGACCCCAACGAGCCGACGGAGAACGGGCCGACGGACCCCAACGGACCGACGGAGCCGACAGGGCCGGGCGGACCTACCGATCCGGTCGACCTCGACGACCTCCCGCCGTTCCCACCCCTCCCCGAGGACCCCACGGATCAAACCGACCCGGCCCCGAGCGAGCCGAGCGAGCAAGCTGAGCCGGCCGAGCCAACTGAACCGAGCGAGCCGTCCGAACAGAGCGAGCCAAGCGAGACCGGGGACCACGCGATCCCGGGCGAGCCAGGCGAGGCCGGGGACAACGCCATCCCGAGCGAACCCGCCGAGGCGAAGCCGGGCAACTGACGCTCCCCACTGCCACTCCCGCCCCGTACTACGCTGCCGCAGCCCGACGCCGCCGCGTCGAGGCTGTGGCTCGGAGTGGCCTCGGCGACATCGTCTTCAGCTGGTTCGACTGACGGCAGCCAGGCGCCGCCGGAGTACGGAAGCGGTTCCGGAACCTCGACCCCCTTTGTCTGACTCTTGAATTAAGTAGGGAAGTTGGCTTTCCTTGGGTTCGCGGCTTTGAATGCGCATTCCCGCCCCCTGCACAAGTTCAGAGGAGAGTCAGATGACTCCAGGAGTCGCCCCACTCCGCCCCCCGCCCGCGGCGCCCCCACGCCGGCGGCGGTTCATCGCGATCGCCACGGCTCTGGTGGCCGCGGTGGCCGGTACCGCGTTGACTGTGACCGCGTCCAGCGACGCGAGCGCCGCGATCTCGCCGACCGGGTGGAACACCGTGGTGAGCAAGAACAGCGCCAAGTGCGTCGACGCCCGCGCCGCCGCCACCGCGAACGGAACGGCCGTCCAGCAGCAGACCTGCAACAGCACCACCGCGCAGCAGTGGCAGTTCCAGCCGACCTCGGGCGGCTACGTCCGGGTCAACGCGCTGAACAACGCGGCCCAGGTCCTCGACGTCACCAACGTCTCCACCGCCGACAGCGCCCCGATCCAGTTGTGGACCTTCGGCAACGGCAACAACCAGCAGTGGCTGCCGGTCGAGGAGGCCGACGGCGCCTACCACCTCGTCAACCGCCACAGCGGCAAGTGCCTGGACGTCCCGGCCGCCTCGACCGCGGACGGCGTCCAACTCCAGCAGTACACGTGCAACGGCACTGCTGCCCAATCGTTCAGGATCAACCCAGTGGACGGCACTCCCCCGACCGACCCGCCCGTGGGTCAGCCCGACCTCGGCCCGAACGTGGCGATCTTCGACCCGTCGATGCCGGCCAGCACCATCCAGAGCAAGCTGAACTCCGTCTTCAGCCAGCAGGAGACCAACCAGTACGGCGAACAGCGGCACGCGTTGCTCTTCAAGCCGGGCACCTACAACGTCAGCGCGAACATCGGCTTCTTCACCCAGGTCGCCGGGCTCGGCCTGACCCCGGGCAGCGTCACCATCAACGGCGCCGTGCACGTCGAGGCCGACTGGTTCCCGCCGCAGAACGCGACCCACAACTTCTGGCGCGGAGCCGAGGGTCTCACCGTCAACCCGCCCGGCGGACTCGACCGCTGGGCCGTGAGCCAGGCGTCGGCGTACCGGCGGATGCATCTGCGCGGCAACCTCGCGCTCGACGACGGCGGCTGGGCCAGCGGCGGCTTCATGGCCGACACCCTGGTCGACGGCCAGGTCCGGTCCGGCAGCCAGCAGCAGTGGTTGTCCCGGAACACCAACTGGGGCAGCTGGACCGGGCAGAACTGGAACATGGTGTTCGTCGGCGCGCAGAACGCTCCGGCCGGCACCTTCCCGAACCCGCCGTACACGAAGGTCGCGCAGACCCCGATCATCCGGGAGAAGCCATACCTCCACATCGATGCCGCTGGCAACTACAAGGTGTTCGTGCCGGCCTTGAAGGCGAACTCGGCCGGGCCGGGCTGGACCAACGGCAACCCGGCGGGTGAGTCGCTGCCGATCAGCCAGTTCTACATCGTGAAGCCCGGCGCGACCGCCGCGACGATCAACGCGCAACTTGCCGCCGGCAAGGACCTGCTGTTCACGCCGGGCGTGTTCAAGCTCAGCGACTCGCTGCGGATCACCCGGCCCAACACCGTCGTGCTCGGCCTCGGCCTGGCGACGCTGATGCCGACCAACGGCACCACGTCGATCTCGGTCGCGGACGTGGACGGGGTGAAGATCGCCGGGCTGCTGATCGACGCCGCGCCGACGAACTCGCCGCTGCTGATGGAGCTCGGCCCGACCGGGTCGTCGGCGAACCACTCGGCGAACCCGACCTCGCTGCACGACGTGTACTTCCGGATCGGTGGTTCGGCCGTCGGCAAGGCGACCGAGACGCTGCGGATCAACAGCGACAACGTGATCCTCGACCACGCCTGGTTGTGGCGGGGTGACCACCGCGACGGCGTCGGCTGGAACGTGAACACCGCTGACACGGGGTTGGTGGTGAACGGCGACAACGTCACGGCGTACGGGTTGTTCGTGGAGCACTACCAGAAGTACCAGACGATCTGGAACGGCAACGGCGGCAGGACGTACTTCTACCAGAACGAGATGCCGTACGACCCGCCGAACCAGGCGGCCTGGATGAACGGGTCTACCCGCGGCTACGCGGCGTACAAGGTCGCTGATTCGGTCACCACACACGAGGCGTGGGGGTTGGGCAGCTACTGCTTCTTCAACGTCAACCCGGGCGTGGTCGCGGAGCGGGCGTTCGAAGTACCGAACAAGGCGGGTGTGAGGTTCCACAACATGGTGACGGTGTCACTCGGCGGCACGGGCACCATCGCGCACGTCATCAACAACACCGGTGGTCCGTCCAACTCGAGCACCAACGTCGCTCAGTGGGTGAACTACCCCTAACGGCCGAAGCCTTCAGCGCCCTGCGGCCTTCAGGATCCGCAGGGCGTTGAGGGTGGCCATCTCGTTCGGCCCGGAGCGGCCCCAGTCGACCACCTCCTGGGAACTGTTGCCGCCCATAGGTCGCCACCACGGCGAGCCCACCTTCCACCGACCGTCCGGCAGGCGCCGTCGCTCCAACTCGTCCAGGGCGTCCGCTGCTCGGGGATCCTTCGCCAAGCCGATCCGGGACAGCACCAGGAGGGCTTGGAGGATGTCGTAGTGCCAGTACGGCGGGTACTTGGGCAGCAGCCACCTCTTGTCGATCACTGCACCATCACTGAGCCGGCGGAACACCCGGTGCTCCAGGAACAACTCCCCAGCCCGTACTGCGGCGTCGCGGGCCGCCGTGTCGCCCGTAGCCCGCCAGTACTCGTGCAGCCCCCAAGCGGCCGCGTGTGTCTCGTGGAAGGACGACCTGTGTGCCTCGGGCCTCTTGTCGCAGTTCCAGCCGCCGTCAGGCCACTGCCACTCCAGCAACCCTTCGGCCATCCCCTGCGTCCGCGGATCCTCAGCCAGCCCGAGCAGCGAGCACGCCGCCAGCGCGTTCCCCTCAATAGACCCACAACGCCGCGCCAGCCCGTTCACCACCGGTACGCCGTACTCCCGGGACCTGGTCATCGTGTCCAGCACCTGCTCCGCCGCTCTAACTGCACGCGGCTCTCCTGCAGGCACCTCCAGCTCCACCATCGACACAATCCGCCAGTGCGCCCCAGTCCACTTGCTGTACGGGTGCTTGGTCGCAGGCGCCTCCAACAACGCCCGCACGTTGGCCCCCTCCAACACGTCCTCCCCGAACTCCTCCCCCAGCAAGTCCCGCCGCACCATCCCCCGAACCGCCGGCTCCTCAGACTCCAGCAACCACTTCACACCAGACTCCATCCCCCGATTCTGCCCACCGACCCCGCCCGAGGTCACCCTGTCGGCGCCAGCTGATTAAGTAGCCCAGTGGAGATCACGGAGTTGGCGGAGCGGGTGGAGAAGTTGTCGGCCAGGTATGGGGAGTATCTGGGGATCGAGCGGGATGGGGACTGGTTCCTGCTGAAGCTTCAGGAGGAAGTCGGGGAGCTGACGCAGGCTTATCTGCAGGTGACCGGGCGGGCGCGGAGCAAGGGAAAGACCGCCGAGGAGATTCGGGACGCGTTTCAGCTCGAGTTTGCGGATGTGTTCTGCCAACTGCTGCTGCTCGCGCGCCACTTCGAGGTCGATCTCCAGCGGGAGATCGAGCGTAAGTGGCTGTCGCATGAGGACAGCTGAGCTCTAGCACCCGCAAGCCTCAGGCTTGCTTCGGCTTCACCGCGAACATGATCATGCAGACCACCGCAGGAATCACCAGCACCCAGGTGTCGCTCAAGCCGAGCAGCACCGGCGCCAGGCAGATCAGGAGCAGGTCGAAGCCGCGCATGGGCGTCGAGAACAGCCCTGGCGGGATCGCGCCCATCGGAGAGGCCACCAGCGGTCCGTCATACGTCGGCGGCCGCGCCGAAGCCTGCCGTACTGCGCCTGTCAGCATCCCGGCCGCGACCGCCACAGCCACCGCCGGACTCTCCAGAGCCGGTTCGGCCAGTGCAGCCCACACCACCGCAAACCCACCCGGTACTACGGCCATCAGCACCCGCAGCTCGCGTAGATCCATGCCAAGCGCCCGGACGAGTCCCACAGACCGGCACACCGAGCGCAACCCGTCCATCAGCGGCCGCACCGCGATGAAGCCGGCCAGGCCAGCCGCGATCGGAACCAGTACGTCGTACCCGGTGCCGGCGACGGCGTACGGGACTACCAGCAGGGCGAAGCCGATCACCAGTCGCCGCGGCCAGCGCAGGATCCGCAGGAACTCCCGGTGAATCAGGGCGACTCCACGCGCGCCACGACCGCGGCGGGACCTCGCCCGTCCCACCAGCCGCCAGTGACGCCCGGACACGACGTCAGCCAGCAAGCTCACATCCAGCGTGATCGCTGCACCAGCCAGCCCGGCAAGCAGATCTCCCCCAGCCACAACGCTCTGCCGGCTGAGCTTGTCGAGTAGCTGGGAGGTGATGACAACTAGCGCCAGAGCAATGAGCAGGGCGACGCAGCTCAGGATCAGCAGCCTGATCTGAGCGGGACTCAGCACCGGCTCAGCAGGCACCTCGCTCAGCCCAAGGCTGATGGTCGCATAGCCCAGGGCGTCCGCCTCCTCCTTCGGCCGGACAGCCAACAGAAGCGCAGGCACGACCGCGAGCAAGAGCAAACCGTCGGCGACCCGCAGGGTCCACCGTGAACGGTTGGCCGACTGCTGAGCCCAGACGGTCACGCAAGCAGTGCAGATCAGCAGCACCGTAGTGAGCACGGCTGCCTCGCCGACGGTGGACCAGGCGGCGCCGAAGAGGGCCCAGCCGACCACTGCGGCTAGGGCCCCGACCACAGCGGCACCCACCATCACCAGCCGGTACGACGGCCGCAGGAGCGACGCGCGATCCACGGGCGTCGCCAGCAGCCAGAAGCCGGTCGCCCGGGAGGCTGAGACCGGCCCGATGCTCAGGAGCACCCGGAGCATGCCGGAAACGAGCAGCGGGACGAGGATGAACGGCACGGTGTCGAGCAACCAGCCGCAGGAGGCCGCAGTACAGGAGGCGCTCTTGTCGTTCAGGTTGAGGAGCACGTTGCCGCCGGTCGCGCCGAGCATCGCCAACGCGAAGACGATCAGGTAGATGTCCTCGAACTGCTGCCAGAACGTGCGATCCGCCTTGCCTCGCCGGACCTTGCGCATCCAGCGGCGCAAGTCCTTCGACTTGGGGATCGCGCCGAAGTCAGCCGGGTCGTAGACGACCGGACCGTCAGATGCTGAGCTCATGGCAGCGGAGCCAGAGCCACGGTCTCGTCGGCGACGGCGTCCACCAGTTCCTTGTCGTGGCTCGCGAACAGGATCGACGTACCGGCCTGCTTCTCCGCCTGCAGCCGCTCGGCCAGCCAGGCGACGCCGTCGGTGTCGAGGCGCTGCTCCGGCTCGTCGAGGACCAGCAGCTTCCGCGGCCGGACCAGCGTCGTCGCCAGCGCGAGGCGGCGGCGCTGACCCGACGAGAGCGACCCGGGCAGTTGCTCTGCGGCCGCGAGCAGACCGATGTCGTCGAGGAGGGTGTCGACGAGGTCCTCCGGCTCTGGGTTGCCGTGCGCGCGGGCCAGCAGATCGAGGTGCTCGGCGACGGTCAGGTCCGGGAAGAAGTCCAGGTCGTCGAGCAACGAGGCGACATCACGCCGGACCACCTCGACCCGCTCGTCGATCGGTACCCCGTCCAGCAGGATCTGGCCGGCCGCCGGCTCGGCCGAGCCCACGATGCACTTCAGCACGGTGGTCTTGCCCGCGCCGTTCGGGCCGACCAGGGCGATCGCCCGGCCGGCCCGCAGGGTGAAGGTGAGGTCCTCGATCACCGGGCGCTCGGCGTACAGGTGCCGAAGGCCCTGGACGGCCAGCCGGGGCTCGGCCGTCGTCATCGCTTGCGGACCAGCGTCAACCCGTCGCCGATGCCGAGGATGACCACGTCGACGCGCTCGTCCGCGGCGATGTGCGCGTTGAACTCCTTGCGGTCGACCGGATCCTGCGCGTGCTTCCCGACCACCCGGCCGCCGGCCAGCGTGTTGTCGAACAGCAGCAGGCCGTTCGCCCGGATCTTCGGCACCAACTGCTCGAAGTAGTCGATGTACCCCGGCTTCTCCGCGTCCACGAAGGCCAGGTCGAACTCGCCCTCGAGCTTCGCGGCGGAGTCGTGCGCGTCGCCGATCCGCAGGTCGATCTTGCCCGCCACGCCGGCCCGCTCCCAGTACCGGCGGCCGATCGAGGTCCACTCGTCGCTGACATCCAGGCAGATCAGCTCGCCGTCGTCGGGCAGCCCGCGGGAGATCGCCAGCGCCGAGAAGCCGGTGAAGGTGCCGATCTCGACGGCGCGCCGGGCCGAGATCAGCCGGGTCAGCGTGGTCAGCAGCGCCGCCTGGTCGGCCGTGGTCAGCATCTCGGACACGCCGCCCAAGGCCTGGGTCTCGGTGACCAGGTCCTGGGCGATCTCGTCCAGCGGCATCCCGTGAGCGACCATGTAATCGTGCAGTTCGTCGGTGACCTGAACCTGAGAGCCCATCGAATCCCGCCGTCCTCTGTGTCGTCGTCCTGTCGCCTGTAGTCTCTACGGGTTGTCCTGCCGCTCGACACCCACCCCTCCGAGGAGACCAACGTATGCGCATCGCCGTGGCCGGTTCGATCGCGACCGACATCCTGATGACGTTCCCCGGACGCTTCAAGGACCAGTTCCTCGAGGAGCAGATGCACAAGGTGTCGCTGTCGTTCCTGGTCGACGAACTGGTCGTCCACCGCGGCGGGGTCGGCGCCAACATTTGCTACGGGATGGCTCAGCTCGGCCAGCCCTCGCTGCTGGTCGGCTCGGTCGGCTCCGACTTCACCGACTACGGCGCCGCGCTGGAGGCCGCCGGGGTCGACATCTCGCACGTGCGGATCTGTGACAACCTGCACACCGCCCGTTTCACCTGTACGACGGACCTCGACGCCAACCAGATCGCCTCGTTCTACACCGGCGCGATGGCCGAGGCCCGCGAGCTCGATCTCGGCGCGATCCACTCCGCCACGGGTGGCCTCGACCTGGTGCTGATCGGCGCGGACGACCCGGACGGCATGCTGCGCCACACCGCGCTCGCCAAGGCGAACGGGATCGACGTCGCCGCTGACCCGTCGCAGCAACTCGCCCGGATGGACGGCGAGCAGATCCGCGAGCTGATCGACGGCGCCACCTACCTGTTCAGCAACGAGTACGAGTCGGGCCTGATGGTTCAGAAGACCGGCTGGAGCCACGACGAGATCCTCAGCCGGGTCGGGGTGCGGGTGACCACCCACGGCGGCGACGGCGTCGTGATCGAGAACGCGGGTGGCATCCTGGCGAAGGTTCCCGCTGTGGCGACGCCTGGTCTGGTCGACCCGACCGGTGGCGGCGACGCCTTCCGGGCCGGCTACCTCACCGGCCGCGCCGCCGGCCTGGACCACGAGGCCGCGGCCCAGGTCGGCTGCACCCTGGCGACCACCGTCCTCGAGACGGTCGGCACCCAGGAGTACTCGCTCGACCGCCCCGCGTTCCTGGAGCGCCTTGCTTCGGCGTACGGCGCAGATGCCTCCGCCACCGCGGCCACCACGCTGAAGCTCGGCTGAGCCGACTGCCCGACGCCGTTTCGTCGGCCTGCCTCCAGGGTCTGCTCAAGAAGACCTAGGTCGGACTCCGCCGCCGACCGAGCGGACCAGGTCGGTCAGGTGGGGGAACACCCCGTCGGACATCCGAAGCCCGTCGTGCTCGTACTCGTTCGTCACCCACGCCTGGACGTTCCCGACCCGGCCGGCTGTCTCCAACTGAAGGCCCGAATCGACGTACATGTCGTCGAAGTACACCGCCGCGGCAACCGGTACTTCGTTGGCGGCCAGCCGGTCCAGGTCGAACAACTGGCTCCACGACGAGCGCGTCGCGAGCAGTTCGACGGCAGCCCGGAAGGGCCGGAGTACGCGGATCTCCTCGAACATCCAGGGGTAGATCATCTCGCCGGTGAACAGGAGCGGCCGGGCGGTCTCCGCGAACTGCGGATGCTTCGCTCGCTCCCGCTCCGCCGCCCAACCCGTCGCGCCGTCACCCGATCCGTAGCAAGCCTCCTGCAACGCCGCGAACAACGGACCGTCGCTGTACGAGCTCAACGCCATCACCTGGCTGAGGAACGTGTCGGACAGTTCGTCGCCCGCGAACGCCTCGTCGATGAGCCAGTGGATCCGCTCGTAACCCGGCTTCATCCCGAAGTCGATGCCGAGCGACTGAAACCGCCGTACGGTCAACTGATCACCGTCGGGCAGCCGGACGTCACCGGCTGCCAGCCGATCGGCGATCGCCGCGACCCGGTCGACGTTGTGCGGATACCGGCGGTAGAACTCGCGGTTCTTCGCCTCGACCCGCGGATACGTCCGCCGGTAGACCTCGGCCGCGGCCGGCGTGACGGAGGGCAGACCACCGGTGACGTAACAGGCCGTCAGTCCTTCGGGCGCCTGCGAAAGATAGGTGAGGGTGATGAAGCCGCCGAAGCTCTGCCCCAGCGTCGACCACTTCTCGCCACCGAAGACCGTGGTGCGGAGGTGCTCGGCGTCGGCCACGATCGAGTCGGCCCGGAAGCACGCCAGGTAGGCCGCCGCTTCCTCGGCCGTGTCGAAGGAATTCATCCGCCGCCCGTCGACCCGAGTACTGCGACCGGTGCCGCGCTGATCGATGAGCACTACGCGGTAGGTCTTCAGGGCTTGGCCGATCCAACCGGAGGTATCGATCGGCCGCGGCGACTTCCCGCCCGGTCCACCCTGCAGGAACAGCAGGCAGGGCAGGTCCTCGTCCTTGCGCATCGGGTCCACCAACTCGCGTGCGAAGACGGTGAGCCGCCGCGGGTCGGCGTCGTCCCACCAGTTCAGCGGTACGTCGACCGTGTGCTCGCGGACGTGCATGCCGGGAATCGTGTAGCTGGTCATCTGCTCCTCATCCGTTGTCTGTTGCGCGTTAGAGGCGGGGATCGACCGGCTCGGATTCGAGCGCGAGCACGGCGAACACGCATTCGTGGATCCGCCAGAGCGGCTCACCGCGGGCAGCACGCTCCAGCGCCTCGAGGCCGACCGCGTACTCGCGGAGTGCCAGCGACCGCTTGTGCCCGAGCTTCCGGTCGCGCAGGCGGTCGAAGTTCTCCGGCTCGGTGTAGTCGGGTCCGTAGATGATTCGCAGGTACTCCTGCCCGCGAACCTTCAACCCTGGTTGGGCCAAACCCTTCGCCGTCCGCACCAGGTTGGCCGCCGGCTTCACCACCATGCCCTCGCCGCCGGCCTCGGTCAGCTCCTCCCACCAGGAGATCCCCTCCTGCCACGAGGAGGCATCCACCGCCAGGCGTCGGGTGGGAGTGATCAACGAGGGGCCTGCGGCAACCATCCGATCCGCAAGCTCGAGGTGCCAGGCGTGCGGCTTCTCCTGGTACGTCGCTCCCTCCGAGGCAAGCAGCTGGAACGGGGCCAGGCGCACTCCCTCAAGCCCTTCGGTCGGCCAGCAGTAGCGCCGGTAGGCCGCACTGAACAACTCGGCATTCACCGTACGGCGCTTGGTCCGCGCGAGCATGTCCCCCACGTCAAGCCCTGCTGCCAGAGCGGATTCCAGTGCTGCGGTTGCTGCAGGCAAGGACGATCGAGCTGCCGCACCGACAGCGGCGTACTGGTTGCGGAGCAGGTCGCCGGCCTTCGCGCTCCACGGCAGCAGCTCGGCATCGAACAGCAGCCACGACGTGCCGAACTCCTCGAACAGCCCGGCCGCCACGGCCACCTCCCGCAGTCCGAGCAGCAACTCGTCGGTCAGAGCCTCGCCGAAGAACGACCGCCCGGTCCGGGTATGAACAGCTCCCCGCCCGGCCAGCCCGAACCGCTTCTCCGCGACCTCGTCCTCCCGAGTCAGCAGTACTACGGCCCGCGAGCCCATGTGCTTCTCCTCGCACACCAACTCGGTGACTCCCTGCGCCTGGTACGCCTCGAACGCCTGCGTCGGGTGCTCCAGCAGACCTGGCTCCGGTGACGTCGCCACCGGGCTCATCGTCGGCGGCAGGTAGAGCAGGAATCGCGGGTCGACCGCGAACCGGCTCATCACCTCGAGGGCCGCCCCAGCCTGCTCGGCTCGCACGCTGATCCAGCCGTGTGTCGTCGTCTCGATCACTCGGCGCCCAATCACGTCGGTGATGTCGAGGACATCGGGCTCGCGCTCAGGAGCGGCCGGAACGTGCAGCGGCTTCGTGGGCTTGTAGTACTGCTTGGCCGCCTCGACCGCGACCAGTTCGCGCTCGGGATAGCGAAGCGCGGTCAGCGAGCCACCGAACACGCAGCCGGTGTCGAGGCAGATCGTGTTGTTGATCCACTCCGGCTCCGGCGTCGGGGTGTGCCCGTAGACAACCATCGCGCGGCCGCGGTACTCGTTCGCCCACGGATACCGGATCGGCAGGCCGAACTCGTCGGTCTCGCCGGTGGTCTCGCCGTACAGGCAGAACGAGCGGACCCGGCCCGACGTCCGGCCATGCATGCGCTCGACCAGGCCCGCGTGCGAGACGACCAGGTTGCCGTCGTCGAAGACGTAGTGCGAGATCAGCCCGTCGATGAACGTCGCGACCTCGGCCCGGAACTCCGCCGACTCGGCTTCGAGCTGCTCCAGGGACTCGGCCAGGCCGTGGTTGATCCGCACCTTCTTGCCGCGCATCGAACGGAGCAGCTTGTCCTCGTGGTTGCCCGTCACGCAGTACGCGTGGCCGGCGGCAACCATCCCCATCACGAGCCGCAGTACGCCGGGGGTGTCCGGGCCGCGGTCGACCAGGTCGCCGACGAAAATCGCCCGGCGCGACGGGTGCTCGGCGTCCACGGCACGGCCCTCGGCGTCCCGGGTGATCGTGTAGTCCAGCGAGGTCAGCAGTTCCTCGAGCTCGGCGCGGCAGCCGTGGATGTCGCCGACGATGTCGAACGGGCCGGTCTGGTCGGTCAGGTCGTTGAACAGGCGAGTCCGCTCGATGGTCGCGGCCTCGATCTCGTCGACCCCGGTCAGCACATGGACGCCGCGGAAACCCTCCCGCTTGAGGCTTTTCAGTCCACGTCGCAGCTGTGACCGCTGCCGGGCGATCACCTGCTTGCCGAACTGCCGGTCCGTGCGCTGCTCGTTCCGCTGGACGCAGACCTGCTCCGGCGGATTCAGGACGATTGCCACCGGCAACACGTCGTGTTCCCGAGCCAGGGCGATCAGTTCCTTGCGCGCCTCGGGCTGCACGTTGGTCGCGTCGATCACGGTCAGCCGCCCGGCTGCGAGCCGCTTGCCCGCGATGAAGTGCAGTACCTCGAACGCGTCCTTGGTGGCGGCCTGGTCGTTCTCGTCGTCCGACACCAGCCCACGGCAGAAGTCGCTGGAGATCACCTCGGTGCCGAGGAAGTGCTTGCGGGCGAAGGTGGACTTGCCCGAACCACTCACTCCGACCAGTACGACGAGGCTGAGCGCCGGTACGTCGATCTGTGCCATTCAGCTCGCCTCCTTCAACCTGAACAGGGCGAGCTGGGTCGGCGGCCCTACCTCGGGGTCGTCCGGTCCTACCGGGCGGAACTCGACGGAGTATCCGTAGGTCCGGCAGACCGAGTAGGCCCAGTCCTGGAACTCCGACCGGGTCCATTCGAACCGGTGATCGGGGTGCCGGAAGGCGCCCGCCGCGAGCTTCTCGAACCGCACGTTGTACTCCGAGTTGGGCGTCGTGACGACGACTGCTCCCGGACGTGCCGACCCGAACACCGCCTTGGCCAGAGCAGGCAGACGAGGCGGGTCGACGTGCTCGACCACCTCCATCAGTACTGCGGCGTCGAGGCCGGCCAAGCGCGCGTCGGCGTACGTGACGGACGACTGGAACAGCCGAAGCCGCTCGCGCTGCCGGTCGGACATTTCATTGACGTGCAGCCGCCGCTCGGCATACGTCAACGCCCGAGCCGATACGTCGGTGGCGACCACCTCGTCGTACCGCCCGTCCTTCAGCAACTCCGCAACCAGCATCCCTTCCCCACACCCCAGATCCCCAACCCGCCGCCCACCCACTTCCCGCAACACTTCGAGAACGCTCGCCCGCCGCTGCGCGGCAAGCGAGAGCGGCTGGAAGGAGGAGGCTGAGCCGCCGTCGGCTCCACACCCGGCTTCGCCGGGGCCGACCGCTTCAGATGAGGCCGTCCCGAAGCCCGCGCTGGTGCTGGGTTCTTGCCCGGCGCCCAAGCCGGAGCCCGCTCCAGGCGAGGCGCTGCCGGAGGCTGGCGGGGGCGGCATGAGGTCTTCGCCGAATTCTGTGAGGGCGTCCCCTTCGAGGAGTTCGCCGTCTGCCTCGGTCAGGCGTTCCAGGGCGGTGTCGGTGAGGTTGCGGCGGTGGGCCAGGTAGCGGTGGGAGATCAGCTGTTTGTCCGGATGGGCGCCTAGCCAGCCCTCGCCGGCGCGGATCAGCTTCTCGATCTCGTCCGAACCGACCCAGTAGTGCTTGGCGTCGTCGAGGACCGGCAGCAGCACGTAGAGGTGGTTCAGCGCGTCAGCCAGCCGGAGTTCGCCCTGCAGGCGCAGATCGACGTACCGCGAATCGCCCCACTCGGGGATCTCCGGGTCCAGCGGTACCGGGCGGGCGTCCACGGTCCAGCCAAGCGGCGCGAACAGTTGTTCGGCGAGCGCGGAACCACCTCTGCACGGCAGCGCCGGGACGTGGATCTCCAGAGGGAGAGCCCGAGCGGCGAGCTCGGCGCGGGCGTCGCAGCGGCCGTTCATGGCGGTACGGAACAGCTTGCCGAGCGCGACCGCGAGCAGGCTGGACGCGGCGTACGGGCGGTCGTTGACGTACTGCCCCAGCGTGAAACCCTCGCCGCCCCGACCCCGCGCGGAGCGCACGAGCGCGATCGGGTCGACCTCCAGCAGGACGGCCGCGATACAGCGTTCGGGAGTCGCTTCCGGATACACCACATGCGCTGTCCCGCCCGCGACCTCCAGGAACTGCGGTCGCGCCGGATTCTTGTGCAGCAGGAACCCGAGGTCCGTCGCGGGGACGTCTGGGCCAATCGAGCGGGTGGCGATCGTCAGGAACACCTCCGTATTCGATCACGCCGGCCGTCCGATCACCGCCTCATTTGTCAGAAGCTGACCGGGGTGGATCGATCGAAGACTGAGACACGCGGGGCGACCTCTGGCGTGTCCGGCCGGTTGGTTCTACCTTGATTTGCAGTGAATGAGTCGCTACAGACCGTCCTTCCCCGCTGACAGTCCGTACCGGTCCCCGGTTTGTGGCGAATGCCCTGAACCACGCCGACTCCGGGGAAAGGACCATGGCTACTCCCTCAGGCCAACCACACACCGCGCGCACCGAAGAGGTCCGCCGGTGAAACCCCAGACATTCGAACTCGTCCGGTACGCAGATGTCAGCGGAGTCTCCGGCACCGGCACGGTCGCCGAAGGATGCGTCTTCACCGATGGCTCGGTGGCGCTGCGCTGGCACGGCCAGAACCCCTCGACAGCGGTCTGGCCGGACCTCGACTCCATCCTCGCCGTCCACGGCCACTGCGGCGCGACCGTCGTCCGCTGGCTCGACGTCTCGGAGATGGAGCCGGTCCCAGGCACCGACCTGCTGCCCGGCGAAGTCGCTCACATCCTCGCCACCGGCCGGCACACCCACCACCCACCGGCGGTAGCCACCGCCTGACCCGTACTGCGCCAGCCGGCACTGCGGCCGAGCCGTACTCCGTCAGGCGCGTACTCCGTTGGGCGGGTGCTCCGTCAGGCGCCGATTCCGGTGAGGGCGAAGAACTCCTGCCGTGAGCCGGGGTTCTCGCGCAGCACGCCCTTCAGGGCCGAGGTGACCGTGCGGGATCCAGCCGCACGAACACCACGCAGCGACATGCACTGGTGCTCGGCCTCGATCACCACGCCCACGCCCTTCGGAGCGAGGTGGTCCTGCAGCCAGTCGGCGACCTGCTTGGTCAGCCGCTCCTGGACCTGCAGATCGCGCGCGAACAACTCCACCACGCGGGCCAGCTTCGACAACCCGAGGATCCGCGCACCCGGCAGATACCCGACATGCGCGACGCCTTCGAACGGCAGCATGTGGTGCTCGCACAGCGACTGCACCGGGATGCTCCGGGCCAGCACGAGCTCGTCGTACCCCTCGTCGTTCGGGAACGTGGTCAGGTCGAACTCACGGGGCGTCAGCATCTCGGCGTACGCGTCGGCGACCCGGCGCGGCGTCTCCGCCAGGTGCTCGCTGTGCGGATCGCGGCCGAGCGCCACCAGCAGGTCGGCCACCGCCTTCCGCGCCGCGACCAGATTGATCTCCGGCCGCCCGCCGACGATGTGCAGCGGCACGCTCCGCCCGGCCGCCGGCTCGCGCTCCGCGCCCCTCTCCCGCACCGGCCCCAACTCCCGCACCGGCTCCAACTCCCGCTCAGGCCCCAGGTCGCGCAGGTCCGCGGTGTCCAACTCTGATCGGAACGTGGTCATCTGCGCGCCTCCAGCGTCGAGAACATTGACCTGGCAACCACCTTATCTCTTTCGTCAACCAAAGTTGGCGGTAGAATCGATTCGTGGACAAATCGGTGGACGCCCGCGTGCAGGCCGTCGCCGCCCTCGATGAACCGACCCGGCGGCGGCTCTACGACCATGTCGTCGCTCAGCCCACACCGGTCAGCCGCGACGACGCAGCCGAGGCCCTGGGAGTCCCCCGCACCACCGCCGCGTTCCACCTGGACAAACTGGCTGACGAGGGCCTGCTCGAGGTCGTGTTCGAGCGTCGTACCGGTCGGAGCGGGCCTGGGGCGGGTCGCCCGGCCAAGCTCTACCGCCGCTCGGACCGCGAGATCGAGGTCTCCTTCCCCGAACGCCAGTACGACGTCGCCGGCCGACTCCTCGCCGCCGCCCTCGAGGACGCCGAGTCCACCGGCGACTCCCCCCGCCAGGCGCTGGAGCGACGAGCCGGCAAGTACGGCGAAGCGGTCGGTCGCGCGGCTCGCAGCGAGCCGAGGACTCCGCTCACCCGGGTCCTCGAGTCGCACGGCTTCGAGCCCCGGGAGCACGACCTCGGCATCGACCTGATCAACTGCCCGTTCCACGCGCTCGCGAAGGACTACACCGACCTCGTCTGCACCATGAACCTGCGCCTCGTCGGCGGCGTGCTCACAGGCCTCGGCGACACCGGACTGCTTGCCGAGCTCGACCCGCAACCCCCGCACTGCTGCGTCCGCCTGACCCGAATAGGGTCTGAGGGTGGCGAAGGCTAAACAGGGTGGGCAGGGCACGCCGGCGACCGTGGCCCTGGCTAAAGCGGGCGTCGAGTTCAGCACGCACGCGTACGAGCACGACCAGGCGGCGAAGTCGTATGGTCTGGAAGCTGCCGAGGCGTTGGGCCTGAACCCCCAGCAGGTGTTCAAGACCCTGCTGGTCGAGGTGGACGGCAAGCTTTCGGTCGGTGTGGTGCCGGTTGACAAGCAACTCGATCTGAAGGCGGTCGCGGCCGCGCTCGGCGGCAAGAAGGCCGTGATGGCCGACCCGGCGGCGGCCGAGCGGATCACCGGCTACGTGGTCGGCGGCATCAGCCCGATCGGCCAGAAGCGCCCGCTGCCGACGGTCGTGGATGCCACCGCCACGGAGTACGAGACGGTCTATGTGTCCGGTGGCCGCCGGGGTCTCGACCTGGGCCTGTCCCCCGGCGACCTGATCGCCGTCACCTCCGCTCGGACCGCGGCGATCGCCCGCTAGCTCAACGTCAGGTTCTGGAAGGCACCGGTACCACGGAAGACGTTCAGGCCGGCCATATCCGTCCGCTGCCACTGGCTGGATATCAGGGACCAGGGATGTTCGTGATCAGCGTCGGCGGACCGGCTGCCTTCCAGATCGAGCCGAGCTCGTGGATCGTCAGCGACTCCAGCCGGATCTTTCCGTCGACGAACAACTCGACGCCGTCGCCGCCGGGGAGACTGTCGAAGTTCACGTTGTGGCTCTGGTAGACCTCGCCGTCGTTGCCGAACACCTCCAACTGGCCCCGATCCACCAGGATCCTCAGCTTCACCTTGCCGCGGTCGGGGTTGAGCGCAGTACCGTCGAGCGTGGCCGATGCGGCGTCGTAGACGACGTCACGGTCGGACCAGCCGTCCGGGCTCGTGTGCAGCCGAAATCCGAAGCGCGTCGCCTCGCGGACGTCGACCGTCGCCTCGATCTCGTAGGTATCCGCCCGTACTCCGGCCAGCAGTTGCCGAGCGCTCCGACTATCCAGGGTCCGGTTCTCCCAAATCTGGGTGGACACCCGCGCGGTCGCGATCTCAGGGATCGGCGTGCTCACCACCCGTGGCCCGGCAGGCGTGTTCTTCAGCCGTTGCTCGACCGGGAAGGTCGCGTTGCCGGTCCAGATCGTGCCTTCGTTGCCACCCTGCCACGCCATCGACACGATCCTGTCGGTCGGCAGATTCGTGAACGTCAATGCCGCGTAGTAGCTGCCGCCGGCGCGGGTCTCGGTCTGGTTGATCTTCTGCGGACCGGTCCAGGAGGATGTGAACGCCGTACCGTCGAAGTCGCCGACCACATACTTGCCGCCGGCATCGCTCAGTACCCACTGATGGCCGCCGTCCAGCGGCATCCTGACCATGTCCGGGCACTCGAAGAGCCAGTCGGCCTGGTAGCGCGAGGCGAACGACCAGTCGAGCAGGTTCGACGAGGTGTAGAAGTCGACGCCGTTGCCGCCCTGGTCGGACCAGACGACCATGCCCCAGCGCTTCGAACCCGGATCCCAGAACACCTTCGGATCCCGGCTGGTCTTCGCCCTCGGCGTCACCACCTTCTTGCCGTCCGCGAACGATATGAAGGTGTTGCCGCCGTCGAGGCTGTAGAACACGGTCACGCCGTTCGTCCCGGAGTACACGACGATCGGGTCGTGGTCGCCCGTCTTCAGACCGGTGACGTTGCCGGTGTCGACGACTCCGCCGCCGGACCAGAGATCGCCCGGGTGAACGCCCGGTTCGAGCGCGATCGGCTTCTGCTGCCAGTGCACGAGGTCAGTACTCGTCGCGTGACCCCAGTGCATGGTGTCCCAGACCAGTCCGTGCGGGTTGTGCTGGTAGTAGAGGTGATACACGCCGCGGTAGTAGAGCGGCGCGTTCACGTCGTTCATCCAGCCGCCGCGCGAACTGAAGTGGAACTGGCCTCGGTTGTCCTCCTGGTAGTTGGTCACCGGATAGGGAAACTCCGGGTACTCGACAACTGCGGTGTCCTGCACGCCCAACACTCCCGCCAAGGTCAATGCCATCACCAACGATCTGATCATCCGTCGTCCTTCAACGCCAGGTCCGGTGGCGCGCCTTCGTCGCCGATTCGCAGGGCGCCGGTCATCAGCGAGACAACCTGACTCATCGAGGCGTCGGCCGGGCTGACCACGCCGACGCGACGCCCGAGCCGGTGCACGTGGATGCGATCAGCCAACTCGAACACCTGCGGCATGTCGTGACTGATCAGCACCACCGGAAGGCCGCGGTCCCGGATCCGGCGGATCAGGTCGAGCACCAGCCGGGACTCCTTCACCCCGAGCGCGGCGGTCGGTTCGTCCATGATCACCAGCCGGCTGCCGAACATGGCCGCCCGGGCGACCGCTACAGCCTGACGCTGACCACCGGACAAGGTCTCCACGATCTGCCCGATGTGCTGGACGGTTTCGATGCCGAGGGCATCCAGTTGCCGCTGCGCCTGCTTGCGCATCTCTCGCCGGTCGAGGAGCCGGAAGACCGAACCCGCCGGGCCGGATCTGCGCAACTCGCGGCCGAGGAAGAGGTTGGTCGCGATGTCCATCGCCGGGGCCAGTGCGAGGGTCTGGTGCACTGTCTCGATCCCCGCCTGGCGTGCTTCCAGCGGCGAGTGGAAGCGGGTCGCCTTGCCGTCGAGCATCACCGTGCCCGCGTCCGGGACCAGCGCGCCCGACAAGGCCTTGATCAGGCTCGACTTGCCGGCGCCGTTGTCACCGACCACGGCGAGCACCTCACCGGCGTACAGGTCGAAGTCGGCGCCGTCGATCGCGGTCACCCGGCCGTACCGTTTGACCAGGCCGCGGGCTTGGAGTGCGGGCGGTGTCATCGGGACCTCCGGCGGGCGAGTTGATCGAAGGCGACGGCAGCGATCACCAGTACGCCGGTCGCGACGTCCTGGTAGAGGCTGTCGATACCTGCCTGGGTGAGACCGCTGCGCAGTACTGCGACGATCAGCGCGCCGACCACTGTCCCGATGACGCTGCCCCGGCCACCGAACAGGCTGGTGCCGCCGATCACCACGGCGGTGATGCTGTCCAGGTTGCCGGTTTGGAAGGCGTTCGGGTCCGCGTTCGGGATCCGGCCGAGCGCCTGCCAGGCGGCGAACGCGTAGATCACGCCGGCGATCAGGTAGACGCTGAACCGGGTCCTGCCGACGTGGATTCCGGTCAGCCGCGCCGCCTCCGGATCGTTGCCGAGGGCATACACATGCTTGCCCCAGGCAGTCTTCGTCAACGCGTACCAGGTGATCGCGAACATCAGCACGGCCAGCGTCATCCCATGCGTGACCTTCACCTGGCCGAACAGGTATCCGCCCTCACCGAGCACGTTCAGCAGCGAGTCGTTCACCGGCCAGGAGTTGCCCTGCGAATAGAGCCGCCCCAAAGCCAGTACTACGGTCAGCATGCCGAGCGTGACGATGAACGGTGGAAGGTTCAGCCAGGTCACCAGACCACCGGACACCGCACCCAGCAGCGCACAGACCGCGAACCCGGCCAGCAGCGCGAGCGGCGGCGTGGTCCCCTCGGTCACCAGCCGAGCGAACAACATCGTCCCGAGCACCATGATCGCCGCGTTGGCCAGGTCGATCCCGCCGGTCAGCACGATCAACGTCTGCCCCAGTGCCAACGTCGCCACCACCAACGACTGCTGCACCACCAACGACAGATTGTCGACGGTCAGAAAGGTGCTGGTGGTCAGACCGAAGACAACAATCGCGACAGCCAACGCTCCCAGCGGACCGAGCGCAGGGTTATGCAGAAAAGCCTCAGCCGCCCGGCTCCCCCGCACCGCGCCGCCGGCCCGGGCGGCGGAGGTGGAGGAGGAGCCGCCGGAGGCGGGTGGGGTCGGGTGGCCGGTACGGGCGGTCGGTTCGCTCATCTCAACCCCAGCAGTTCTGGGTGCCCCAGGTGGTGTCTTTGCTTTCCAGGCCTGGAAGGGGTTTGTCGGTTATCAGCTGGGCGCCGGTGTCCTGGAAGCCGGAGGGCTTGGAGCCGTCCTTGCTGAAGGCAACGACCGCGTCCACGCCCTGCTCGGCCATCTTCTTCGGGAACTGCATCACCGTGGCCAGGTACTTCCCGGCCTTCACGTCGGCGACGCCCTGGCAGCCGCCGTCGATCGACCCGACCGCCACCTTCCCCGCGAGACCCTTCGCAGTCAACGCAGCGACCGCACCCCGAGCGGCCGGCTCGTTCAGCGTGTAGACAGCGTTCACGCTCGCGTCGCGCTGGAGCAGGTTCTCCATCGCCGCCTGCGCCTTGTTCTGGTCACCGTTGGTCGGCGCGGCGCCGAGGATCGCCGGATCACCGTCCTTGAGCCCCATCCCCTGCAGGAACCCGCGATGCCGCTGCTCGTCCACCGTGCCACCCGGCGTCCCGTCCATCAGCAGCAGCTTGGGAGCCGTCTGGCCGAGAGTGGCCTTGATGTACTTGCCCTGCAGTTCGCCGGCGGTCACGTTGTTCGTCGCGTAGGTCGCGTCGACGGCATCCTTCGGATCGGTCTCGGTGTCCAGGGCGATCACCAGAACGCCCTTCTCCTTGGCCTGCTTGAGCGCGCCGAGAATGCCGGTCGAGTTGCTCGGCGTGATCAGGATGCCCTTCACGCCCTGCTGGACCAGGTTCTCGATCGCGGCCACCTGGCCCTCGTTGTCGCCGTCGAACTTGCCGGCCACCGCGATCAGCGTGGCGCCCTTGGCCTCCGCCGCGGCTTTGGCGGAGTCGCGCAGCTTGACGAAGTACGGGTTGGTGTCGGTCTTGGTGACCAGGCCGATCTTCACCGGCCCGCTGCTGTCACCGCCGTCGCCGCTGCCCGCCTTCGTCTCGGTGCACGCGGTCGTCGCGGCCAGGCACAACGCCAGTACTGCGACCGGCAGCCGCCCCGCGCTCTGCGTCTTCCTGGCGGCCTGGAAAGTCTTGAGTGCCACGGATCTGCCCTCCGGGGTCCGGGCGCCCGGGACCGAACCCCGGGCGGTGGGGTCGGAGCGGCCTGGGCCGCTCGTTTGAGCGAAGTTAGGCCTGTCCCGGAACCGCCCGCAGCCTTTGCGCAAAGCCTTGCGCAACGCACGCTCAGCGACCACCATTCGACGGATGGTCACGATGACCGAGGTCGCCCGCAGCGCCGGAGTGTCGGTGAGTACGGTCTCGCATGTCGTGAACGGCACCCGACTGGTCGCCCCGGCCACCCGGGAGCGGGTGCACCACGCGATGCGCCTGCTCGACTACCGCCATCACCCGATCGCTCGGTCGCTGGCAGCCGGCTCGAACCAGACCATCGGCCTCGCCCTCACCGCCGCCTCCAACCCGTACTGGGTCGAACTGGTCCAGGGCATCGACGGCGAGGCCACCCGGGCCGGGCTGAACCTGATCATCGTCGACACGCGCGACGACGCCCGGCACGAGGCGGCCGCTGTCGCGAACCTGCTCGCCCACCACATCGAGGGCCTGGTGATCGCGCCCGCCGACGGCTGGCGCGACCTCACCCTGCCGCTGCTGCGGGACCACCCGGTGCCGTACGTGATCGTCGACCGGATCGATCCCGACCTGCGCGCCGACCAGGTCGGCGTCGAGAACGAGGCCTCGACCGCCGCCGTGATCGACCACCTGATCTCGCTCGGCCACACCAGGATCGGCATGATCGCGGGCATCTCCGGGTTGTCGACCAGCGCCGAGCGGTTACGCGGCTTCCACCAGGCCCATCAGCGTTTCGACCGTCCGATCGACCCCGCCCTGATCGTCGACGGCTCCTCGACCAGCGAGGGCGGACGCAAGGCGGCACTCGCACTGCTGGACCTGCCCGATCCGCCGACCGCGGTCTTCGCCGCCAACAACGACATGACGATCGGGGCCCTCGGAGCGCTCCGGGCAGCCGGCGTCCGGGTGCCGCGCGACCTGGCCGTCGCGGCCTTCGACGACTTCGCCTGGGCCGACATCTTCAGCCCAGGTCTGACGACGGTCGCCCAACCGTCCGCCGCCATCGGCGCCCGCGCAGTACAGCTTCTGCTCCGGCGAATGACCGACCAGGACGCTCCGCCGCAAACGATCCGGCTGCCCGCCGAGATCATGCATCGCGAGTCCTGCGGCTGCACGCCACCGGACCTAGTGTCCGCGGGGAACCACTAGTCCGGATTCGTAGGCGATCACCACTGCCTGGGTTCGGTCCCGCAGCCCGAGCTTGGTCAGTACGCGGCTCACGTGGGTCTTGACGGTTTCCTCCCCGACCACCAGCCGGCCGGCGATCTCCGGATTGGACAACCCCTCGGCAATCAGGCGCAGCACTTCGGTCTCGCGCGGGGTCAGCGAGTCCAGCAGGCGCGGTGGCTGGGCCAGTTGGGGTCTCAGCCGGGCGAATTCCCCGATCAGCCGTCGCGTCACAGTCGGAGCAAGCAGCGCCTCCCCCGCGGCGACCACCCGGACCGCGTCGAAGAGCCGTTCGGACGTCATGTCCTTGAGCAGGAACCCGCTCGCCCCGGCGCGCAGCGCGTCGTACACGTGCTCGTCGAGGTCGAACGTGGTGAGCATCAGGACGCGAGGCCCGACCGCACCGCCGGCCGCCGCGATCCGCGAGGTCGCCTCGATCCCGTCCATCACCGGCATCCGCACATCCATCAGGACGACATCCGGCCGGTGCTCCCCACAGACCCGTACGGCCTCCGCGCCGTCCGCCGCGGTCGCCACGACGGTGAAGTCGGGCTGAGTCCCCAGCAACGCGGCGAAACCGTCGCGGACGACCTGTTGATCGTCCACCACGACGATGCTCACCGCGGCAGTCACCGAGCCACCGTCTCACTCGACACCGGGCGCGGTATCGGCAGCGTCGCCTCGACCAGGAAGCCGTTGACCGGTGCGGGACCGGTCCGAAGCCAACCGCCGACCGTCGCCGCGCGCTCCTGCATCCCGAGCAGCCCGTGCCCCTCCCCCGATTTCCCCGTACTGCGACCCGGGCCGTTGTCGCGGACACGCAACCGCAACTCATCCGCGCCGTACTCCAGTTCGACGTCGACGGCAGCACCGGGTGCGTGCCGCCGGGTATTCGTCAGGGCCTCCTGGATGATCCGGAACGCGATCAACTCGAGGCCGGGATCGAGCGGACCGACCAGGCCGTGAACGATCAGCCGGGTACTCGCACCGGTCGAGTCACGCGCATCGTCCACCAGGTCGACCAGTTGCTGCAGACTCGGTTGGGGTTTGCGCGTGGGTTCGGTGCCTGCGTCCTCCCGGAGCACTCCCAGCAGCCGGCGCATCTCGGTCAGCGCCGCCCGGGCGGTGTCGCCGATGGCGACCAGCCGATCGGCTCCCTCGGCCGGCAGGCCGGGAGTCGTCAACCTTGCCGTTTCCGCCTGGACCGCGATCATCGAGATGTGATGGGCAACGACGTCGTGCAACTCCCGGGCGATCCGGGCTCGCTCGCCGCGCAGCGCGTGTTCGAGCAGCGTGTCCGCGACCAGGCGGCTGGACTCGTCGCGTGCCGCGGCCTCCTTCAGCCGCTGCCGGCGGCCAGTGACGATCACCGCGCCGACGAGGTAGATCACCGCGAGGAGAGCAACCAGGCCGGCCACCGTCGTCCACTGGTAGGCGAGAACGCTCAGCAGGTTGGCGACCGCGACAACGCCCGCCCCGAGCACGAGATGCTCGCGGGAAACCGCCAGCGGTGCCGTGCTCGCCAGCGCGAGGAGCAGCGCGATCGACAGGTTCGCGCCGGTGCCCTCCAACTGGACCACCGTCTCGATCACGGCAGCCGTGCCGAGCCCGATCGCGGCCACGGCGGGCCACTCGGGCGCATCGGTGATCCGCCGGCTGATCGCGGCGACCCGGTCGACCAGCCTGTCTGCCTGCGTCACCCAGCCATTGTCACCGGTCCGGACCGCTATCGGCGTCACCTTCGCCAGCCGTTCCGCATCCCCCGCCTGGGGGACGTCCGGCCCCCGCGCTCACCGGTGCCCGGGACAGCGAAGACCGCCCACTGGTGTGACGACCGAGCGGCCCTCGGCTTCCTAGCCTGATCACATGTCAGCAACCATCGAAATCCGCGGCCTGTGCAAGGCCTACGGGCAGCAGGTCGCAGTCGACGATCTGTCCTTCACCGTGCTCCCCGGCCAGGTCACCGGTTTCGTCGGACCGAACGGCGCGGGCAAGTCGACGACGATGCGGATCATCCTCGGCCTCGACGCCCTCGACGCGGGATCCGCGCTGATCGACGGCCGCCGCTACCAGACCTTGCGTTCCCCGCTGTGTCACGTGGGTGCACTGCTGGACGCCGCCGCGCTGCATCCAGGTCGGCGGGCGCGGGATCACCTGCTCTGGATGGCGCAGTACAACGGGCTGCCGGGCAGGCGGGTGGACGAAGTGCTGGAGCAGGTCGGGTTGACGTCGGTCGCCCGACGCCGGGCCGGCACCTTCTCGCTGGGCATGCGCCAGCGGCTCGGCATCGCGGCGGCCCTGCTCGGGGATCCGGGAGTGCTGCTGCTGGACGAGCCGGTCAACGGGCTCGATCCGGAAGGCATCCAGTGGATCCGCGGGCTGCTTCGCTCACTGGCGGCGGACGGCCGCGCGGTGCTGGTGTCGAGCCACCTGATGAGTGAGCTGGAGGGAAGCGCCGACCACTTGGTGGTCATCGGCAACGGCCGGCTGATCGCGGACACGAGCGTGAGCAGTCTGCTCGCGGCGGCCTCCGGCGGCAGAGTGCTGATCCGGACTCCGGAGTTGTCGCAGGCAATCACCGTACTGGCCAACGCCGGCGCCACCGTCGCCACGACGGATCGTGAGGCCATGACGGTCTCAGGACTGGCCGCGGAGCGCATCGTCGCCGTCCTGGCCGAGCACGGCGTCCGAGTCTCGGAGGTCTCCACCCATCGGGCCTCGCTGGAGGAGGCCTACATGGAACTCACCCGCGACGCCGTCGAGTTCGGCGCCACCGCTGCGAAGGAGGCGTGATGACCGCGACGCTGCCGGACCAGCGCAGTACGGGGCAGGGACGGGACGGGTTCGCCCAGATGCTGCTGGGTGAGTGGACCAAGCTGCGGTCCGTCCCTCGATGGGGCCTGACCCTGCTCGCCGCGGTTCTGCTGACCATCCTGATCGCGTTGCTCACGGCAACGGGCAGCAGTTCGTCCTCCGATGGGGGCGGCGGTGAGTCCGGTTCCGCGCCCGCGGACTACCTGGACGAGGGCTACTTCGTGTTCAAGCCGCTGCCCGGCGACGGCAGTATCACCGCTCGCGTCGTCTCGCAGGACGACAGTGGCGAATGGGCGAAGGCCGGCGTGATGATCAGGCAGGGAGCCACGCCGGGCTCGTCCTACGCGGCGATCATGGTGACGCCGGGCAACGGCGTACGACTGCAGGCCGACTACGAGAAGGACGACGTGGCCGGCAGTCCCGGCACGGCTCCCCGCTGGCTGCGCCTGACCCGGAGCGGGGAATCGATCACCGGCTACGAATCGGCCGACGGCTCCAACTGGGCCGAGGTGGGCAAGGTGCGGCTCGCCGGACTGGGAGCGACGGCCGAGGCAGGGATGTTCGTCGCCTCGCCGAACCGGCTGCGGATCGAGCGCCAGTTCGGCGGCGAGAGCATCTCCGCGGTGCCCAGCCCTGGCCGCGCGGTCTTCGACAACGCCGGTACGACGCCCGACCAGGCGAGCATTCCCTGGCAGGAACGCAACCGCTCGATCCTGCCCGAGGAAGGCAGTTCGACCGAGGAGAACGGCCTGTTCACGATCACCGGCTCGGGGGACGTCGCGCCCTTCGAGTTCGGTGACGACATCGCCAAGATGACCCTCAGCGGCGTGCTCGCTGGACTGATGGCGATCGTCGCGCTGGGCGTGCTGTCCATCACCTCCGAGTACAAGCGCGGCATGATCCGCTCGACCCTCACCGCCGGGCCAAGGCGCGGCCGGGTGCTCGCGGCGAAGGCCGTGGTGCTCGGCGGCGCCACCTTCGCCGCCGGTCTGGTCGCCAGCTTCGGCGCCTTCCTGCTGGCCCAACCGATCCTGGAATCGAACGGCTTCGAGGCCTCGTCGCTGTCGGACTGGCCGGTGCTCCGCGCCATCATCGGTACTGCGGCCCTGGTGGCCCTCGTCGCCGTGCTCAGCCTCGCCGTCGGCGTCATCCTGCGTCACAGCGCGGCTGCCATCACCGCGGTGGTCCTGCTGCTCTTCGTACCGCAGATCCTCGGCAGTGGCCTGCCCTTGTCCGCCGCGTTGTGGCTCGGACGGGTCACGCCCGCGGCCGGATTCTCGATCCAGCAGACCGTCGAGCAGTACGACACCGCGATCGGCCCGTGGGCGGGACTCGGGGTGCTCTGCGCGTACGTCGCGGCGGCGCTGGCGGCGGCGTACTGGTTGCTTCGCCGGCGGGACGCATGAGGAACTCGATGCACGCCGAGTGGACGAAGCTGCGGACCGTACGCAGTACGGCGTGGCTGGTGCTGGCGGTGGTCGCGGCGATCGTCACCGTGGCGGTGATGGCGACCGGTTCGGTCAGCACCTCCCGCTGCCCGTCGCCGGCGGAGTGCTTCGAGGACACCACGAAGCTCAGCCTGACCGGCGTCTGGCTCGGCCAGATCGCGGTCGTCGTCCTCGCCGTTCTCACCATCAGCGGCGAGTACGGCGACCGGCTGATCCAGACCACGCTGACCGCGAATCCGCGCCGGCTGACCGTCTTGTTGACCAAGGCAACTGTCGTCACCGGGATGGTACTGGCGGCGAGCACGCTGGGCGTCCTCGGTTCGCTGCTGGCCGGCCGGATTCTGCTGCCAGGCAACGGATTCACGGCGGCGAACGGCTATCCCCCGCTGTCCCTGGCGGACGGCTCGACGGCACGAGCGGCCGCCGGTACGGTGCTCTACCTCGGCCTGATCGCGCTGTTGAGCCTCGGCATCGCCACCGTGGTCCGGGACACGGCCGGCGCGATCATCAGCGTCCTCACCCTGCTCTACATCTTTCCGCTGATCGCCGAACTCGTCGCCGATCCGCAGTGGCACGAACGGCTCCAGAAGCTCGCACCGATGACCGCCGGCCTGAGCATCCAGGCCACCACCGGCCTCGATCGACTGGCGATCGGGCCGTGGCCCGGGCTCGGCGTACTGGCCGGCTATGCCACCGGTGCGATGCTGCTGGGACTGGCCGTCTTCAAGCTCCGCGACGCCTAGGATTCACCCGGTGACGCTCGGAGCGCCGGACTCCAGGTGACCGGTGAGGCGGCGGCGGTACGTCGTGTCCTCGGCGGTGGTGACCTCGAGGTCGTACCAGCCCTGGTCCGTCGGCCAGGCGAGGGTGCGGGTCTGCCGTCCGCGCACGTCCTGGTTGACCGTCCGGCTGCCGTAGCCGCGGGACCTGAGCTTCACGCTCAGCGGCTTCGTCCCGGTGTTCTCGAGCTCGACGTGCAGCGAACTGCCGTCCTTGCGAACCCGTACGTCGAGTCCGGCCGCGACGCCCTCGACGGATCCGGCCAGCTCGACCCAGAACCGGTTCGGGCCTTGCACGGCGAGCTCGTACGGACCACTCACCGGGACATCGGTGAACAACTGGCCCCGGACGTCGAGATGCACCGGCGCGGGCAGTTCACCGCCGTACGGGTAGATCGCGAAGTGCGCCGCCTCGTCGGCCTTGTTGCCCAGTCGCAGCTTCAACTTGCCGCCGGCAACAAGCCGGAAACCGCCGGCTGGTAAGGCAGTGCGCGTGCCGGGCGACGGCCGGGCTCCTGCAGCGGCAGGGCCTGGGTGGCCGGCGGATTCGGCTGCCAGCGGGAGATCGGCGCGGGCACCGGACCGGGTGCGTCGACCGACGGCCGGCGGTGCGACTTCTTGAAGTCGAAGGCGGAGACGAGGTCTCCGCACGCGGTCCGGCGCCAGTCGCTGATGTTCGGCTCCTGTACTCCGGTCCAGCGCTCGAGGAACTGGATCACCGAGGTGTGGTCGGACACCTGCGAGTTCACCTGCCCGCCGACGGACCAGGGCGAGATCACCGTCATCGGAACCCGCGGGCCGAGGCCGATCGGGCGGCCGGAGTACCAGTCGTCGTCGTTGCCCGAGGCGGGCCGCGGCGCCACCGGCGGCGGGACGTGGTCGAAGTACCCGTCGTTCTCGTCGAAGTTGATCAGCAGGACCGTCTTCGACCACGTCTCCGGGTCCTCGGCGATCGCGTCGAGCAGGTCGTAGACGAGGTTCGCGCTGCCGATCGGCGTGGACGTACTCGGGTGCTCGGAGTCGATCGCCGACGGCACGAGCCAACTGACCTTGGGCAGCTTGCCCGCCTTGATGTCGGCTCGGACCCGCGGCACCAGCGACTCGGGCTCGCTGCGGTACATCGCCTGGTAGAACAGCTTCTGGTCCGGCGCAGGCTGCTTCGCCACCGCCGCCTCGAGTTGCTTCAGGGCCTCGGCGCGCTCGGCCGGCGTCTTCGCGAAGAGCTTGTCGTAGAACTCCTCGGTGGTGCGGTAACCACCCGGCACCGACGCGAGGATCCGGCGGCCGAGTTCCTTGAAGGTCTTGAAGTACTCGACCGCGTTGTCGGTGAAGTTGTCCCACTCCTGGTAGATCTGCCAGGACACCCCGGCCGCTTCCAGCCGCTCCGGGTACGCCGTCCAGTCGTAGCCCTGGTGGTCGTAGGAGTACGCGGCGTTGGTGATCGCGCGTTGCGTGGTACCGGGTTCGTAGCCGGTCGTGCCGGACCACAGGTAGTTCCGGTTCGGGTTGGTGGAGCCGTTCACCGAGCAGTGGTAGGCGTCGAGGATCGTGAAGGTCTCGGCCAACTCGTACTGCAACGGGATGTCCCGGCGGTCGTAGTACGTCATGGACGCGGCGGTCTTGGCCTGCACCCAGTCGTCGTTCCACCCGTTGCCCCAGGCCTGGGTCGCGTCGGAGAACCCGTGCGGGAGCGCGCCGAGGTACTGGATGTCGTCCGCGTCGCGTCCGGCGTCGGCTGCCGCCTTCCGGATCGAGAACGGCAGCACCTCGCCCCCGCCGGTCACCGGCTGGCGGAACACGGACTTGCCGTTCCGCAGCCGCAGCGGCAGGCGGTCGCCGTACCCGCGGACGCCGCGCAGCGTGCCGAAGTAGTGGTCGAAGGACCGGTTCTCCTGCATCAGGACGATCACGTGCTCGATCGCCTTCAACCCACCGGGTCTGATCGGTTGCGCCATCGCCGCGTGCAGCGACGGTGGGAGCAGCGACAACGCTGCCCCACCGGCTGCGGAACCAAGAACCAGGCGGCGGGAAATCTCAGTCATGCCCTGGACAGTAGGTCAGGACCGGGCCTACGCGGGATGCCTCGCGGCGACCATTCTTCAGAAGTTCACGCGCCCGTACGACGCTTCACCGCGGCGTCGCGCAGTCCCTCCAGCACGGCCTCGGTGGTGTCCCAGCCCAGGCACGCGTCGGTGATCGACTGGCCGTAGGTGAGCGGCGTCGTCGGGTCGAGATTCTGCCGGCCCTCCACCAGGAACGACTCCAGCATCACCCCCACGATCGCGTTGTTGCCGGCGGCCACCTGCTCACCGATCTCGGCGGCCACGTCGGGCTGGCGGCGGTGGTCCTTGCGGCTGTTGCCGTGGCTCGCGTCGATGACGACCCGCTCGGGCAGGCCGGCCTTGCGGAGCAGTTCCTGCGCGCCGGCGACGGACCCGGCGTCGTAGTTCGGGCCGGCGTCCGAGCCACGCAGTACGAGGTGGCAGTCGGGGTTGCCGCGGGTGTGCAGGATCGCGGGGGCGCCGTCGTGGTCGATACCGGTGAAGACGTGCGGCACCTCGGCCGCCTTGATCGCGTCGACCGCGGTCGAGATGCTGCCGTCGGGGCGGTTCTTCATCCCGATCGGCATCGACAGGCCGGACGACAACTGCCGGTGCACCTGGCTCTCCACCGTCCGCGCGCCGATCGCGCCCCACCCGACGGTGTCCGCGATGTACTGCGGGGTGATCGGGTCGAGGAACTCACACCCGACCGGCAACCCCTTCGCCAGCACTTCGAGCAGCAGCGCGCGGGCGGTCCGCAGACCCGTGTTGACGTCACCCGAGCCGTCGAGGCCCGGGTCGTTGATCAGGCCCTTCCAGCCGAGGGTGGAACGCGGCTTCTCGAAGTACACGCGCATCACCACGAGCAGACCGTCGGAGAGTCGCTCGGCGACGGGGCGCAGGCGGTCGGCGTACTCCAGGGCCGCCTGGGCATCGTGCACCGAGCAGGGGCCGACCACGACGAGCAGCCGGTCGTCGTCGCCGTTCAGCACGTCCGTGACGGCCTGCCGCCCGGCGACGACGGTCTCGGCCAACTGATCGCTCAGCGGCAACTCGTCGTGCAACGCCAGCGGCGTGATCAACGGGACGGTCTTCTCGATCCGTCGGTCGACGACCGGGCCCGGACTGGTCTTGGGAAGGGTGTTCATCAGGGAGACCTTTCCGCCGGACCTCCGCGGTGGACCCGAGGACAGCGCCGGCTGGGAATGAGAAAAGGCAAGGACGAATGTCCTTGCCTCGAGAGCCGGCTCTGGTTCTTGGTCGGGCGTCAGCGATCGGCTGAGCTGCCCGGCACCACAGCCGGCCACTCAAAAAATCGCCAATACCAACGCTTCACGTCGCCGACGATAGCACCCACCGCAACCGGCCTGTCTCGCCGGATCCCGCGGATCGAGACGGCAGCCGGAAATCCGCTGGCCAGTCCCAGCTCCACCTGGTTGCCTCGGGCCATGATCACCACCGCTGCGTCCGTCCGCCCGGCCCGGCTCGACGAGCTCGCCGAGCTGCGATCGATCGAACAAGCCGCCGGGGTGTTGTTCCGGGAGATCGGCATGGTCGACGTCGCCGAGCATGCGCCGCCCGCGGTCGAGGTGTTCGAGCGCTACCAGCGGGCCGGCCGGGCCTGGGTGCTGGCCGGCCTTGACGACCGGCCGATCGGCTTCGTGCTGGTCAAGCTGGTCGACGGCGCGGCTCACATCGAGCAGGTGAGCATCCACCCGGATCACGGCCGGCAAGGGCTCGGGCAGCTGCTGATCGACCACGTCGCCCAGTGGGCCGCCGGCCAGGCGCTGCCCGCCGTGACCCTCAGCACCTTCCGCAGCGTCCCCTGGAACGGCCCGTACTACGCCCGTCTGGGCTTCCGCGAGCTGACGACGGCTGAGATCACCCCGGGGCTGGCCGAGATCCTCGCGGAGGAGACGGCGTTCGGCCTCGACCCGGCGGAGCGCGTCTTCATGCGACGAGAGAGCGTGTAACCGCAGGCTGCCGTGGGTCGTTGAGGGCTGCACAAGGTCGAGGCACTAGTCGAGGCGTTAAGGGGTGCAGCACGGTGGCAGGTCCGCTCAGGGGTCAGAGGGTGCTCGAGAGTCAGGGTTTGCTCGGGTGTCCGGGGTTGCTTGGTAGGCAGCCGGCCGGGGCCGGACGGTGAGGCCGCGGACCTTCGAACTGGTCCGCTATCGCGATCTCAGCGGTGTCTCCGGCACCGGTGTGGTCGCCGAGGGCTGCGTGTTCACCGACGGGTCGGTGGCATTGCGCTGGCGGGGTAACAACCCGGCGACCGCGGTCTGGCCGGATCTGGACTCCGTGCTGGCGGTCCACGGGCACGAGGGCGCGACCGAGGTCCGCTGGCTGGAGACCTCCCGCCTCGCCGCAGAGGCGAAGCCCAGGCTGCCTCAGCCGCGTCCCGACAACAGCTTGGAGGCTGGGGCCGAGGCGCTGGCCCGCGCCCGTGCCGCAGCAGAACCGGCGCACGCCGGCAGCTACCGGCCCGAGCTCGACCTAGACCACCTGTTCGGCGCACAGCACAGCGTCCGCCCGCCGACCTCTATCGCCGACCCGTCCGGCCCGCCGAGCCCCCACGCCCGAGGCTGGGCGGGAGCCCGGCACCTCAGGTAGAACTCTCTCGTGACCCAGATCTACCTGGTCCGGCACGGTGAGCCGGACTACGCGCCGGTGGATAGCCGTGGCTGGCCCGGAATGGCCGCTGACGCGGCTCCGCTGACTCCGGACGGGGCGAAGCAGGCCGAGGCCGTCGCGGACCTCCTGAGTGGCATCGGTGCCACATACCTGGTCAGTTCCCCCTTCACCCGGGCCCTGCACAGTGCCGCGATCATCGGCCACCGCCTGGCCCTCGGAGTACGGGTTGACTACGACCTGCGCGACTGGCTGCCCGACCACACGGGGTCGTGGCGCGGGGTTGCCGACGTACGGGCGGCTCAGGCGGAGCTCGACGCGTACGGCGGTGAGTGGCCCGAGGGGATCGCCCGGCCGTGGGAGCCGCTGTCCGGCGTACGGGAGCGCGCCATGGCCGCCCTGGCTCGGCATACGGCGTCAACGGACGGGCCGGTGCTGGTGATCACTCACTCGATGGTGATCCGCGCGCTGACCGGTGAACGCGACACGGCGCACGGCGCCCACGAGTACTTCCGCTACGAGGGCTCGCTTACGGGACACTAGGGCCGGACTGCCGACTCCAGGGCGCTCACCGCATCGGCGAGGGAGGCCACCCAACCGTCAGGCTTGCCGAGCGCCCGCCACCCCGGTCCCCCGACCACCAGTGAGTACGCCGGCCTGGTGCGGGCGAGCGTGCGCAGCGCGTCCAGGTCGGCGGTCTCCGGAGCGCTCGACCAGATGAAGACGGCGGCCGGCCGGATTCGCCGTACGGCGGTCGAGAGCGAGCTCACCGGAGTCGCAGCGCCCAGCGTGCGGACCCGGATGGCGCGCTCGGCCATGGCCGCCGCCAACGCGAGCAATGGCAGCGCGTGGTCCTCCCGCTCGAGACAGGCCAGTACGACGGGACGCTCGGACTCGTTCGGCTTGAACCGCTCCACCGCGCGGCGGGTGTGATACCTCAACCCGCCGGCGACCGCGTCCGACGCGAGGTGCTCCACCTCGACACAGGCGCCGGTGCGCTCCCACTGGTCCCCGACCTCGACCAGCAGCGGCATCAGCCGGCTGGTCCAGGCCTCGACGGCCCCGGACCGGTCGAGGCTCCGGGCGACCTCGTGGGTGAGCCGATCGCTGTCCATCGAGTTCGCGATCGCGAACAGGTCGGTGAGCTTGCCCGGCTCCGGCTTCGACCGCGTCAGGGACCGGCCCGGGGGTGTTGCCGCCGGTACGGCGTGCTGCCGCCCGCGGGTGCCCTCGGCAACGGAAGTGGCGGATGTCACACTCGGTGATGAGGCGGGGTAGATCCGGTCACGGACCGATGCCGCCGCCTCGGCCGTCGGAACGCCCTGGTTGACCAGGCCGAGCATCGCCTTGAGCTTGGCCAGGTCCTCCAGGCTGTAGCGCCGGTGACCGCCGGTTGAGCGCGCGCTCGGGCTCAATCCGTACCTGCGCTCCCAACTCCGCAGGGTCGGCGCGGCGATTCCGAGCCGGCGCGCGGCAGCCCCGACCGTGAGGGTCTCGGCGGTGCTCTGCGACGAGGTGGGCACGGCGTTCATGATGCCCGTTGTGCCCGGTTGACGGGGGTCAAACGCCACGGGCCGATAACAACTCGACCGAAGTTCGAGACAACAAGGGTTGAACTGCGCATGAGTTGAGCATAGTTTTCACCGAGCGCCCGTCCGCGCTCACGGTGAGTCAAGGAGGTTGCCATGTCGAGAGGGATGCCTCGCCTACCCCGCCCGCTCATGGATCTGTGGGACTGGCAGTCGCAGGCCGCTTGCCGCGACGTCAACCCGGAGTTGTTCTTCTCCCCCGAATCGGAGCGTGGCGTCCGCAAACGCGCGCGCGAGATGGTGGCGAAGTCACTCTGCGGTACCTGCCCGGTCCAGCCCGAGTGCCGTCAGCACGCACTCTCCGTCGGAGAGCCGTACGGCGTCTGGGGCGGGACCACGGAATCCGAGCGGGACAACGTCGTACTCGCCGAACACAGGAAGTCCGCCTGACGGCCGCCGGGAGTTGAACCACCCCGACCCACCCGGGTCCGGCCCACGGCCGGCCCCGGCCCCAACCTCGATCCGGCCTCATCCGCGCCGAGGTTGATCCCAAATCCTCACCTTCGAGCCCCAGGCTCAGCCGCCGCACGCCACAAACCGCGGCGGTGAGTGAAGCGCTGCCGCACTCAGCTACACATCGAGTGCGGATGCCCAGCGGGGCTGAAGGACCAGCAGAACCGCAGCGGCGACCGTGCGGTCAGGCTTTGCCGTCTTCTGGTTCGGTGGGGGCTTCGGCTTCGTCTTCGGGCTTGGACGGCTTGTCGTCCTTGGCCGTCGGCTTGTCCTCGGGCTTGGTTTCCGGCTTGGTCTCGGGCGGCTTGGGGTCGTCCGGGGTGGGCGGGCGGACCGTCGTACGCGGGTCTCGGTAGCGGTCCAGCGACGCCAGGAAGTCCGGATCGTCGTCGGGGGCTACCGGGCGGCCGGTGGGTTTGGGGCGTGGGGCGGCGCTTTCGCTGCGGCGGCGGCCGTGGTTTCGGGACATCAGCAGCCAGGTGATCGGGCCGACGAACGGCACGAAGACGATCAGGACGATCCAGACCAGCTTGGGCAGGTACGGAACGTCCTCATCGCGTGTCTGGATGCAGGAGAAGAGCGCATACACGCTCAGCACCAGGCTGATCAGGAACGGCAGAAATCGGACCACGCTCCAACAGTACGGGCACCGGCGACAACGGTCCGCCGCGACCGTGCCATCACGGCGCCACCCGGGCGCGGATGTAAGCCAACCGTCATCAGATTCGGCCGGCCCTGATCAGATCCGCCCGGCCGTCTCGAGTTCCTTCTCGGCCTCGACCACCGGTCGCGGAGCCGCCCCGCGGAGGCCGAACGCGACCAGGCCGGCCCACAGCACCACCAGTACGCCGTACACGAGGTACCGCCAACCCCCGCCGAAGCCGATGCCGTTGAGCAGCGTGCGGGCGTTCGTCAAGATCAGCACCAGCCCGACCCCCACGCCCAGCCAGCGCGTAGGCAGCCGCGACACCAGCCACGCGGCGAGCGGTGCGACGAGCACGCCACCGATCAGCAGCGCGGCCACGAGACCCACCGGAATGTTCGACCGCCCGAGCCCGAAGAGGAACCCGATGCTCGCGGCGACCGAGACGATGAACTCGGCCGCGCTCACCGACCCGACCGTACGGCGTGGCGCCAGTTTGCCGCTGCTGAGCAGGCTCGACGTCGCGACCGGTCCCCAACCGCCACCACCGGTGGCGTCGATGAAGCCGGCCACCAGTCCGAGCGGGCCGAGGAACCGCCCACCGACCTTGCCCTCGACCACGGCCCGCACCTTGCCGAACGCGAACCGGGCGACGACGTACACACCGAGCATGAGCAGCAGCGCCGCGATCCACAGGGACGCCGACTCGGTGGTCAGGCTGGACAGGAAGGTCGCGCCGGCGAAGGCGCCGACGCCACCGGGAATGCCGATCAGCGCGACCACGCGCCAGTCGACGTTGCCGAACCGCCAGTGCGACAGTCCGGACGCGAGCGTGGTGCCCACCTCGGACAGGTGGACCGAGGCGGAGGCGACGGCCGGCGTGATGCCGGTCAGCAGCAGCGCGGTGGTCGCGGTGACCCCGTAGGCCATGCCGAGGGTGCCATCGACGAGTTGGGCGAGCGAACCGAGCAGGGCGACGAGGATGAGACGGCGCACGAGGATGTTCCTTCCGGCGGAACAGAAAGGTCGGACGGGACCGGGGTGGATCAGGCCGGAAGGCGACAGCCCGCGGAGTTCACGCGGAGCAGGTCAACGTGGCGGCGGCGCGTGAGCGTCTCGCCGGGCGCGTTCGGAGTGACCTGCATGCCTCCAAGGAAAGCAGACAAAGTCAGCCAAGATGCCTGGGTTTCGCGATCTGAGACGGCCAATCCCTCCCCGGGCCACAAGTCATCTCCCCTGGGTCAGCCCCGGGCCCCACCAATCGCCGTCCG
Source organism: Kribbella sancticallisti (assembly GCF_039530625.1). Taxonomy (NCBI): domain Bacteria; kingdom Bacillati; phylum Actinomycetota; class Actinomycetes; order Propionibacteriales; family Kribbellaceae; genus Kribbella; species Kribbella sancticallisti. The sequence goes on from NZ_BAAAOS010000025.1 coordinate 59,648, forward strand.
AGCTGGCTCGATTGGCACCCATCGAGCGGCGGGCCGGCTCCGAAGAACCTTCCGAGAATGCTTGAAAGTTGTTCGAAACTTATGCGAGCGGAAGGCTCTCCCTATGACTCGTCACCGTCCGACCGCCGCCGTGCTGGGCTCCGGTGTGTCCGGGCTGACCGCGGCGCACGTACTGAACCGGACCCACGACGTCACCGTTTTCGAGGCGGACGACCGGCCCGGCGGCCATGCGCACACCCATGACGTGACCGACTCGGCCGGCCGGAGGCTTCGGGTCGACACCGGCTTCATCGTGCACAACGAGCGCACCTACCCGAACCTGCTCCGCCTGTTCGCCGAACTCCGGATCGCGACCCAGCCGACCGAGATGAGCATGAGCGTGCACTGCGACGGCTGCGGCCTCGAGTATGCCGGTGGCCGTGGCGCCGCGGCCGTGCTCAGCCAGCCTCGCCGCGCCGCCGATCCCCGCTTCCTGGTGATGCTGAAAGAGGTCCCCCGGTTTCACCGCGAGGCCCGCAAGGTGCTGGCGACCGGGGACGACCTCACCTGGTCCGACTTCCTTCGCACCCGCAAGTTCTCGCCGTACTTCGTCCGGCATTTCGCGCTGCCGCTGGTCGCGTGCGTCTGGTCGTCCGGCTCCGCCGACGCGGGTCTCTATCCGGCTCGCTACCTGTTCCAGTTCCTCGAGCACCACGGCATGCTCACCGTCACCGGCTCTCCCCAGTGGCGAACAGTCACCGGCGGATCCCGCACCTACGTCGACGCCCTGGTGGCCCGCCTCGGCGCAGTCCGTACGTCGACCCCGGTCCGCGCCGTACTGCGGCACGACGACGCCGTCGAGGTGATCACCGACCGGTCCGAGGAGTTCGACAAGGTCGTCGTGGCCACCCATGCCGACACCGCGCTCGACCTCCTCGCCGATGCCACACCGGACGAGAAGACCCTGCTCGGCACGTTCCGCTACTCGGCCAACCCGACCTGGCTCCACACCGACACCTCCGTGCTGCCGTCCGCCAAGCGTGCCCAGTCGTCCTGGAACTACCGGATGGGCAGCTGCGACAACGATCAGCCGCAGGTCCTGGTCAGCTACTGGATGAACCGGCTGCAGGATCTAACCAGCGCGGACGACTACCTGGTCACGCTCAACCCCGAGGGCTGGGTGGATTCCTCCAAGGCGATCCAGCAGATGACCTACGCGCACCCGGTCTTCACTCCGGAGTCAGTTGCCGCGGCTCCTGCGCTGAAGTCCGCAGGTGGCGCCCGACTGGCCTTCGCGGGGGCGCACCTCGGCTGGGGATTCCACGAGGACGGCTGCCGTTCCGGCGTCGAGGCGGCCGAGAGGCTGGGCGCTACGTGGTGACCCTCCCCCAGTTGCCGGCCGTGGTGGTCGGTCATGTCAGCCATAGCCGACGGATGCCAGTACGACACCGCTTCCGCTATCGCACGTACCAGTGGCTCGTCGACGTGGATGACCTTCCCCGCAGGCGTTTCAAGGCAGCCGACCACCTCGGCTCTGGTCCATCGATGCGGGAGAACATCGCGACCTTCACCGCCGCTCATGGCGTCCCCCTGCGACCGGACGACCGGGTGGTGATGCTGGCGAACGCGCGCAGCTTCGGGTACGTGTTCGACCCGCTCAGCGTCTTCTGGTGTCTCACCTCCGCCGGGGACGTGCGCTGCGTAGTACTGGAGATCCACAACACGTACGGCGAACGTCACGCGCAGCTGGCCAGGCCTGACGCGGCTGGGCGGTTCACCCTCGGCAAGGAGTTTTACGTCTCGCCGTTCTTCGCCGTGCAGGGCCGGTACGACGTGACGCTGCGGGTGGACGCCGACAGAGTCACTGTCGCCATCGAGCTGTCGCAGTACGACCACCGGGTGTTCACCGCGGCCTTCACCGGGCGGCCGCGGCCCGCCAGCAGGCTCGCGGTGTTTCGTGCGGCGTTACACACACCCTTCGTCACCTATCAGGTGTGGGCGCTGATCCGAATGCATGGTGTCTGGCTCTGGCTTCGCCGGTTGCCAGTGATCAAGCGCGAACACCATGCACCCCCGGAGGGAGTCCGATGAGCACCCTGCAACTCGTCGACGTCGAACGCTGGCCAGGAGTCGCCCGTACGCCGTACAGCCCGGTGCGGGCCGCCGCGGCCCGGCAGATCCTTCGGCGGGCAGTCCGGGACCTCCCGCTGCTCGCGCGCCTGCCGGACGGCACTCTGCTGGGTGCCGGTGGCGCCGGGGCGCCGGTGATGGAGATCAAGTCGGACAACTTCTTCCACCGGATCGGCACCGACCTCAAGATCGGCTTGGGCGAGTCGTACATGGTCGGCGACTGGCGTGCCGGGCAGGGCACGGATCTGGCCGACCTGCTGACCGTCTTCGCGACCCGGCTGGCCGATCTCGTACCGCCGACGCTGCAGCGGTTCCGCAAGCTGATCGAGCAGCGGATGCCGTCGTCGGAGGACAACAGCCGGCGCGGCGCGCGGGCCAACATCGCCCGCCACTACGACCTGTCGAACGATCTCTTCGCCACCTTTCTCGACGAGACTCTGACGTACTCGTCGGCCTGGTTCGAGTCGTCGGCCGATGGTTTCGACCAGCTCGCCGAGGCCCAGGTCCGCAAGATCGACGGCATCCTCGACTACGCCCAGGTCCGGGAGGGAAGCCGGGTGCTGGAGATCGGCACCGGCTGGGGACAACTCGCGATCCAGGCCGCGCAACGCGGTGCGACGGTGACGTCGGTGACGCTGTCGGCCGAGCAGCGCGACCTGGCCCGCAAGCGGATCGCCGAGGCCGGGGTCGACGTGACCGTCGAGCTGATGGACTACCGCGACGTGCGGGGCCAGTACGACGCCGTCGTCAGCGTGGAGATGATCGAGGCGGTCGGCGAGCGGTACTGGCCGGCGTACTTTGCGACGGTCGACCGCCTGCTCGCGCCCGGCGGCAGGTTCGGGCTGCAGTCGATCACCATGCCGCACGACCGCCTGCTCGCCACCCGCCACGCGCAGGGCTGGATCCACCAGTACATCTTCCCCGGCGGACTGATCCCCTCGCTGACCGCGATCGACGAGATCGCGGCGACGGCGGGTGGGCTCGAGGTCGTCCAACGCCGCGACCTCGGGCCCGACTACGCGCACACCCTGCGGTTGTGGCGGGACCGCTTCAGCGCGCAGGCCGGCGAGGTCGCGAACCTCGGCTTCGACGCCGTCTTCCGGCGGATGTGGGAGTTCTATCTCGCGTACTCCGAGGCCGGCTTCCGCGCCGGGTACCTGGGGGTCTCTCAACTGGCACTGACGCGATCGACAGCTTCAGGAAAGGACTGATCGTGGACCTCGCCGGTCGCAGGATCTGGGTCGTCGGCGCCTCGTCGGGCATCGGGGCCGCGCTCGCGCAGGAGTTGTGCCGGCGTGGTGCGCAGGTGGCGGTGTCCGCCCGGCGGGCCGACGCGTTGAAGGAGGTCGCGGGCGAGTGGATGACAGCTGTGCCCTGCGACATCACCGATCGGGACTCCGTCCGGCAGGCGGCTGTCGAGGTGGTGGCCGAGCTCGGCGGGATCGACATCGCCGTACTGAGTGCCGGCTACTGGAAGCAGATGGGCGAGTTCGACGTCGAGTCGTTCCACCGGCACACCGAGGTCAACCTCGGCGGGATGGCGAACTGCCTCGGCGAGCTGATTCCCCGGATGAAGGCGCAGCGGGCCGGCATGATCGTCGGGATCTCGTCGGTCGCCGGGTATCGCGGCCTGCCCGGCTCGGAGGCGTACGGCGCGACCAAGGCCGCGCAGATCAACCTGCTGGAGGCCTTGCGGGCTCGGCTGCGCCCGGACGGCATCGACGTACTGACGGTCTGCCCCGGCTTCGTCGAGACCGAGATGACCGAGGACAACACGTTCCCGATGCCGTTCATGGTGAAGGCGCCCGAGGCCGCGCGAGCCATCGCCGACGGGATGGCGAACCAGTCCGCCCGCATCGTGTTCCCCTGGCAGATGGCGCTGCTGATGAAATTCGCGAAGTTCGTCCCCGACCGGCTCTGGGCGATTGCTCTCACCCCTCGGTCCTGAAGTGTCCAGATCAGGACATAGCTGTTGATCTGACGACAGGAGGCTGCGTACGGTCCTCCGGGATCTGCCCACTGCGTTGAGGAGCTTGCCTGATGCCTGTCGGCCCGGACAGCTGGACCCCTGGTGGACCATTGACCGCGGACAAGCTCACCACGGAGTACGCCGACCGCCCGCTGGGCACCGACGTCACCCGGCCCCGGCTGGGGTGGATCGCCACTGCCCCGGGCTATGGAGCCACCCAGTCGGCGTACCAGGTGCTGGTCGCGTCTGACCCGGAGCTGCTCAGTCCAGAGAGTGCCGATGTGTGGGACTCGGGCAAGGTGGCCTCGGCGAAGACCTTCGGGGTCGTCTATGAAGGGCCGGCGCTGGCTCCGCGGACGCGGTACCACTGGGCCGTCCGGCTGTGGGACGGGCTGGAGCAGGTGGGTCGCTGGAGCGCGTCGACCTGGTTCGAGACCGGGCTGCTGGCCGAGGGGTTCGGCGGAGCGCAGTGGATCGGTGCTCGCGAAGAGGTGCGCGACGAGGACGTTCCCGCGCCGCTGCTGCGCCGCACCTTCGCGCTGGCCGCTCCTGTCGAGCGTGCTCGGCTCTATGCGAGCGGACTCGCCTACCAAGAACTGCGTGTGAACGGGCAGCGCGTAGGCGACTCCGTGCTAGATCCCGGCTTCACCGACTACGACGAGACCGTGCTCTACGTCTCCCACGACGTGACCGGGCTGCTGCAGGCCGGCGACAACGTCCTCGGCGCGGAGCTCGGCCGAGGCTTCTTCGGGCTGAGCACCCCCAACACCTGGCGCTGGCACCAGACGCCCTGGAACGCCGAGCCCCGGCTGATCGCCCGCCTCGTGATCGAGCACACCGATGGCACGGTCACGGAGATCATCTCGGACGACACGTGGCGCGTCACCGAGGGGCCGACGCGATCCGACTCGCTGTTCTGCGGTGAGACCTACGACGCGCGGCTCGATCCAGCCGGCTGGGACGCGGCCGGTTTCGACGACAGCTCGTGGCGGCCCGCGTTGGTGCTGCCCGCGCCGCGCGGTGCCGTACGCGCGCAGGAGCACGAACCCATCCGGGTGATCGAGGACGTCGCGCCGGTCGGGTTCACCCAGCCCAAGCCGGGAGTCTGGGTCGCCGACTTCGGCCGGACCACCGCGGGCTGGACCAAGCTCCGGGTGAGCGCCCCCGCCGGTACGACGATCAGCCTCACTCACGGCGAGTGGTTGCTGGCCGACGGCACGGTGTTCGCGCAGAACAAGCACGTGCACAAGGACCGCTTCCAGCGCGACGAATTCATTGCTGCTGGCAACGGCGTCGAGGAGTGGGAGCCGCGTTTCTCCTACAAGGGCTTCCGCTACGTGCAGCTCGAGGGATTTCCCGGTGAGCCGCTGCCCGGCGCGGTGACGATGCGGGTGGTGCACTCCGACGTCCGGGAGATCAGCCGGTTCACCGCGAGCGCGCCGCTGTACGAGCAGATCGACCACGCGATGCGGCGGACCGTGCTGAACAACCTGCACGGCATCCCGACCGACACCCCGAAGTTGGAGAAGAACGGCTGGACCGGCGATGCCCAGGTCGGTGCCCCGACGATGGCAGGCACGCTCGACATGGCCCGCTTCTTCACCAAGTGGCTCGGGGACCTGCGCGACAGCCAGGACGCCGAGGGCCGGCTGCCGGTGATCGTGCCGACCGGCGACTGGGGATACACCGAGCTCGCACCTGCCACCGAGTGGTCGACGGTCTACCCGTTCATCCTGCGCGAGATGCACCGCTGGTACGGCGACGAGCGGCTCCTCGCGGACCACTGGGACGCAGTACTGCGGTATGTCGACTACGAGCTCGCCCGAGTCGAGGACGGGTTGTCCCTCAGTGTGCTCGGCGACTGGATCCCCCCGGGCTACCCGGCCGGCCCACCGCCGGAAGACCGCCGCCTCACCGGTACTGCGTACCTGTACCGCGCCGTGCTCGCCGTCGCCGAGATCGGGGATCTCCTCGGGCGTGCGGCCGAGGCGGATCGCCTTCGGAAATCTGCCGCCGAGTTGGCCGACGGGCTCAACCGAGCGTTCCTCGATCGATCGGCCGGGGTTTATCGGTCGGCGTCGGATCCGGACTACCGGCAGACGTCGAACGCCGTACCGCTGGCTTTCGGTCTCGTTCCCGACGATCTCGTTCCTGCCGTCGTGGCGAACCTGGTCGCCGACCTCGAAGCGCGCGACTTCCACCTCAACACCGGCTGCCTGGGCGTCGGCGTACTGCTTCCGGTGCTGAGTGCCTTCGGCCATGCGGACGTGGCCGCGAAGGTGGCGTTGCAGCGGACGTATCCCAGCTGGGGCTACTGGTTCGACCAGGGCGCCGACACGATGTGGGAGATGTGGGAGACCGACACCCGATCTCGCAACCACTACTTCCAGGGCACGGTCGCGCAGTGGTTGCTGGAGAACGTGGCCGGGCTGCGTAATGTGGCGGCGGGCTGGGAGCGGATCCTGGTTCGGCCCGACGGCCGGGAACAGGTGAACTCGGCTTCGCTGCGGACCGACACCGTGCGCGGGCGGGTCGCGGTCTCGTGGCGCCGGATCGGGCGGGTGTTCCAGCTCGAAGTACAGGTGCCGGTGGGTGCGACAGCCGAAGTACACGTGCCTTCGGCGGCGGCCGGCGACGTCACAGCAGTGCCTGCGCCTTATGCCGGTGAGCCTGTGTATGCGGACGGCTACACCGTCTACACCGTGCCGTCAGGTCACTGGAACTTCACGTCGCGGACTTCGTGAACATCAGGTCGCGACAGATCCGGCCCTCGGCGTGAGCGCGTGACTCGAACTTGGTCACCGGCCGCCAGTCGGGCCGTGGCGCCCAGCCGTCGAACTCGTTGCTGAGCAGCGGCTCCGCGGTGCAGATCGCCAGCATCTGCTCCGCGTAGTCCTGCCAGTCCGTTGCCAGGTGCAACCGTCCCCCCGGCTGCAGCCGGGACGCGAGCAGACCGACGAATCTCGGCGTGATCAGCCGCCGCTTGTGGTGCCGCTTCTTCGGCCACGGATCGGGAAAGAACACCCGTACTCCGGCCAGCGAGTCCGGCCGCAGGTGGTCGCGCAGAAAGTCCAGCGCGTCACCGTGCAGCAGCCGAACGTTGTCGAGCCCATACTTCTCCACCCACAACATCAACTGCCCCAGCCCCGCCGGGTAGACCTCAGCCGCCAGGTGATTCACCTCAGGCGCCTGCGCCGCCAACTGAGCCGTCGCATCCCCCATCCCCGACCCGATCTCCAGCACAGTCGGCGCTTCCCGCCCGAACCAGTCGCCCAGGTCGAGGTCTCCGGCCGGCAACTCCTCCAGCTTCTTCCCCAACAACCCCCAGTTGGTCTCCCAAACCCGCTGCTGTCCAGCCGTCATCCGCACACTCCGCCGGACATGGCTGAACACCCCCGCCTGCCTGATCTGATCCACCGTCTCCACCCACCAATCGTAGGCGAGCCCGCTCGGCGAACAACCTTGGTCCGACCTTGGCAACTGAGCCACCTCGGCTCGGGGAGTCAGTCGCCCCAGAAGAGGCGGTCTACTACGTTGCGGGCCTGGCGGGTTCGGCGGAGGTAGTCGTCGGAGAAGCGGCTGGTCTCGCCGGTGGGATAGCCGCAGATCTGGGCTACGGCGGCGAGGTCGCGGGGGTCGCGTGGGAGGGAGTCGCCGGGGCGGGCGCGGACGAGCATGATGGCGTTGCGGATGCGGGTGGCCAGTTCCCAGGCGCGGCTGAGGATGTCGGCGTCGGGGGGCTCGACCAGGCCTACGTCGACCGCGGCCCGGAGTGCGCCGAGGGTCCGAGTCGTACGGAGGCCCTCGATGTGGTGGGCCTCGCGCATCTGGAGTAGCTGGACCGTCCACTCGATGTCGGCCAGTCCGCCGCGGCCGAGCTTGGTGTGCGTCGCCGGGTCGGCGCCACGCGGCAACCGCTCGGCGTCGACGCGCGCCTTGATCCGCCGGATCTCGACCACGTCGCGTTCCCTGATGCCGCCGGCCGGGTAGCGCAGCGGGTCGATCAACTCCCGGAACGCCTTGCACAGTTCGGGATCACCGCACAACGGATCGGCTCGCAGCAGGGCCTGCGCCTCCCACACGGCCGACCAGCGGGCGTAGTACGAGGCGTAGGAGGCGAGCGTGCGCACCAACGGACCCTGGCGACCCTCAGGACGCAGGTCGGCGTCGATCGCGACCGCCGGATCGGCGCCGGGGAGGGCGAGCAGGCGGCGCAGTTCGGTGGCGACCTGGGTCGCGAAGTCGGTCGCGGCCTTCTCCGAGAAGCCGGGCAGCGGGTCGTGCACGAACATGACGTCGGCATCGCTGCCGTAGCTGAGTTCGTGGCCGCCGAACCGGCCCATCGCGACGATCGAGATCCGGGTCGGTTCGGGTTCGCCCTTGGCGATGGTCCGCCGGGCCACCTCGAGCCCCGCGGTCAGCGTCGCGACCGAGATCGTGGTCAGCGCCTCGCCGACCGCCTCGACCTCGAGCAGCCCGGACAGATCCGCCGCCGCGACCCGGAACAGCTCGCGTCGCCGCGCACCGCGGATCGCCGCGACCGCCGCCTCGGGTTCGTCCTTGCGACGCCCCGCCGCGGACATCTCGGTCAGCAACGACTCCTGGGACCGCGCAGACAGTTCCCGTTCGTCGGCGAGCATCGCCGTCGCCTCGGGCGCACGCTGCAGCAGGTCGACGGCGTACCGGCCGCTGGCCAGAAGGTGCGCGAGCCGCTCGGCCGACGCGCCCTCGTCACGTAACTGACGCAGGTACCAAGGGGTCGAGCCGAGCGCGTCGGAGATGGTCCGGAACGCGAGCAGCCCGGCATCCGGATCCGGCGACTCGGCGAACCAGCCGAGCATGGCCGGCAGCAACGCCCGCTGGATCGACGAACGCCGCGACACCCCCTCGGACAACGCCTCGATGTGGCGCAGCGCCGACGCCGGATCGGCGTACCCGAGGGCGGTCAGCCGCTGCTTCGCCGCCTCGGGCGTCAGCCGTACTTCGCCGCCGGGGATCCGCGCGACCGCGGCCAGCAGCGGCCGGTAGAAGAGCTTCTCGTGCAGCCGCCGTACTTCGAGCCCGTGCTTCTTCCACGCCGCGGTCAGGTCGTCGATCGGGTTCTTGGTGAACCCCAGCGACCGCCCGAGCCGGCGCAGGTCATCGTCTTGGTCAGGCACCTGATGCGTACGCCGCAACCGGTACAACTGGATCCGGTGCTCCATCGACCGCAGGAACCGATAGGCGTCTGCCATCACCGCCCCATCGGTGCGACCCACATAGCCCGACGAGGTCAACTGCTCCAGCGCGACCAACGTGGTCCCGCTCCGCACCGACTCGTCACTGCGACCATGGACCAGCTGCAGCAGTTGTACTGCGAACTCCACGTCGCGCAGACCACCCGGCCCGAGCTTCAACTGGCGATCCGCGTCCGCGGCCGGGATGTGGTCGACCACGCGACGCCGCATCGCCTGCACGTCATCGACGAACCCGTCCCGGTCAGCCGCCGACCAGACCAGATCGCCGGACTTCTCGGCGTACGCCTGCCCGAGCTCGGCGTCACCGGCGACCGGCCGCGCCTTGAGCAGCGCCTGGAACTCCCAGGTCTTCGCCCAGCGCTGGTAGTACGCGAGGTGGCTGTCGAGCGTCCGCACCAGCGGGCCCGACTTCCCCTCCGGGCGCAGCGCGGCGTCGACCGGCCAGAGTGTGCCCTCGGCCGTGTGCGCCGAGCAGATCCGCATCGTCGCCGACGCGAGCTGGGTCGCCGTCTTCAGCGCGGGGGCCTCGGGCTCACCCGCCAGCGGTTCGGCGACGAACAGCACGTCCACGTCGCTCACGTAGTTGAGCTCCCGGCCGCCGCACTTGCCCATGGCAACAATCGCGAGCCGGCAGTCGGCTGCCTCGGGATGCGCCGTGAAGTAGTCGTCGCGCGCGATCCGCAGCGCGGTCTCCAGCGCACCCCCGGCCAGATCAGCCAGTACTGCGGCAGTCTCGTCGACGAGCAGTCCCTCGGCGAGATCCCGCGCCGCCAGCCTCAGCAGCAACCGCCGGTACTCCACCCGCAACGCGTCGACCGGGTTCTCCGCGTCCACCGCGGTGGCGAGGCGCGCCGCGACGTCGTCGGGGGTCGGCCGGGACGCCGCCAGCGCCGGATCCGCCAGGTCGTACCAGTGCCGCGGGTGCACGCTCAGATGCCGCCCGAGCGCCTCGCTCGCGCCGAGCACGAAGGTCAGCCGGCGGCGGAAGTCGGAGTCCATGTCGAGGGTGCGCGCGAAGGCCGCGAGGTCGTACCCGTTCTGGTGCAGCGACTCGGCCAGGCCGACAACGCCGGTCAGCGCCAGGTCGGGATCGGCCGACTCCGACAGCGCGGTGATCAGTTGCTCACTCGCCATCGGGCTGTGCGCGTCCAGCCCGTCGAGTTCGTTCAGCAGCCGCGCGGCCCGCTGCGAATCCGCGAACCCGGCCCGCGCCAGCCGGCCCTCACCCGAAATCCTCCGCACCTCAGCCACGCCCGCCAGCCTAGTGTCCTGAGTCGGAAGTTCGTGCTTCAGCTCCGGTGTCCAGGTGCGTGCATCGCAAGGCGGAGAAGCGGCCTCGATGCTTTTCCATCGTGGCCGTTTCTCCAACGCGGCGAGGTGCGTGCCTGGGCGCCGGAGATGTGCACGAACTTCCGACTCAGGACACTAGTGGCGAGCCGGAGATCTCGGGCAGCGCGCGAGGGGGTTGCGGGGAGATTGCGGTCAACACACGGAGTTGTCTGGCATATTCGGGCTGTAGTCGGCATGATGGCTGGTTATGGTCATGATGACGGGGTCGCTTGCTGTTCGGGGCACGGTGGTCTGGTTGACGCCCCAGCAGGGTGGGCGAGTGTCCGGGCCGCCTGAGCCGGACTACGATTACGACTACTCAGCAACTGCCTACCTTCCACCGAGAACGCCTGAAGACGGACAAACCGGACTGGCGTTGCGGCGGTTCGCGCCGGGTGCGTGGCGCTCCCCCGCCGAGGGCATTTTGGTGCCCTCTCCGGGCAACCGCGCCCAGCAGGTGGTGCCGGGTTGCATCGTGGTGATCACCGAAGGGGTCCGCCCGGTCGGGTTGCTCACGGTGGAAGAGGTGCACGCGCTCGCGCCCGACGGCACGCCGGTGGCCGAGAGAGTCGAGCCGCTCGACATCACCGGCCTCACCGCGCTCCGCCCGCCCACCGGAGACGCCGACGCGCCGTACCGCCACTCCACCGCCGCATCGCGGTGGAGCGCGCACGAACGCGCCGGCGCCAGTTGACCGTCCAGCCGACCGCTTGCAGCGGCCCGGCTGACGGTGACTACTGAGCGGCGATCTGGTTCAGTACCGCGAACTTGTCCGCGGCGCCTCCGTTGGAGGCGACCACGATCTTCCGGCTGATGGTGTGGCCACCACCGGCGGGAAGCTCGAGCTTGAACTTGCTCATCGTGAAGTTGCTCTGCGAGTAGCCGGTGAAGGCGCCGCTGTCGCCGCTGTAGATCAGGCCGTACGTCTGGTTGTCCGGCCCGGTGCCGGCCTGCCCGATCCACCGCTTCGCGTCCGGCACCTGGCTGAACGGTCCACCGCTGGTGATCACCGGGAAGCCGGACACCGCCGAGCGCGAACCGGGACCATCGTGGTCCATCGCGTCGCCGGCCCAGACCGACAGCGCCGCCGCAGAGTCGTTGCTGAAGGTCGTCGCCGCGGTGATGAACTGCTCGTCCGCCGTCGCCGTGTACGTCGTGACGATCTTCAGGCCCGGGTGCTCCGCAGACGTGCCGGTGACCCGGACGACGGCCTTGGTCCCGGTGTTCTCGACGACCTGGACATCGTTCGACCGGGTCTGCAACTGCTGCCACGAGTTGCCCCCGACCGGCTCGGCCGTGCTCACGTACGGCAGGTTGATCCAGTCGAGTTGGTCGGGCTGACCGGTGATCGCCAGGTCGAGCACCTTGCCGGTGGTCGACTGGGTCAACTGCGGGTCGTTGTAGACCTTGGCGATCGCCATCGCGAGGTGCTTGTTCTCGATCACGATGTCGCCCGGGCCGCCTTCGACCAGACCGCTCGGGAGGCGCTTGCCGATGCTCGCGTCGACGTTCACCGGCGAGATCTCCAGGTTCAGCTCGGCCGCTCCCCCGGCACCGACCTCGATCTCCTTCGCGGCAGTGCCGAAGCCCAACTGAGCCACCTGGACCGTGTACTTGCCCGGTCCCTGCTTGAGCCCCACCCGGAAGCTGCCCGCGGCGTCGGTGGAGGTGAAGCCGATCGCCGAACCACCCTGCACCACGCTGACGGTGGTGTTGGCCGCCGGTGCGCCCGTGGTCTTGTTGGTCACGTTGCCCGTCACGACCGGCCACGGCGCCGCCGTGGTACCGCCCGGGGTGAACGCGTAGAGGTTGCCGTCGAGCGCGCCGACGACCACCGTGTTGCCGCTGACCGCAGGTCCGGCCGACACCCAGGTGCCGATGTTCTGCTGCCACAGCGGCTGACCCGTACCGGCGTCGAGCGCGTAGAACCCCCCACTGTTGGCACCCACGAACAAGGTGTTCCCGGACAGCGCCGGCGAGGTGAACGAACCACCCCGGTACTGCGAGCCGGGCAGCAGGTGGTCCCAGATGACAGCGCCGGTGGTCGCGTTGAGCGCCGTCACCGCACCGCTCGGGAAGGACATGTAGACGGTGTTGCCCTTGATCGTCGCCGCGGACGGGGTCGCTCCGCCGTTGACCAGGGACGGGTGCGGGCTCGTGTAGCTCCACAGGACCGCGCCGGTGGCTCCGTCGCGGGCGACGATGCCGTTGTTCGAGCCGATGTACACCTTGCCGTCGGCCGCGGACGGGACGCCGTCCTGCCAGCCGCCGAGGGTGTCGGTGCCGGTCCAGAGCTTCTTGCCGGTCGCCAGGTCGTAGGCGATCACGATGCTGCCGTCATGGTTGCCGACGTACACGCGTCCGTCGGCGACCGCCGGCGTACCGTCGCTCATCGTGCTGCCGGCCATCGGCGAGGCCCAGATCCGCCGGCCGGTCCTGGCGTCCAGCGCGACCACGATGCCGGCCGAGGCCTCACCGAAGCGGGTCTGGTACGGGAAGAGAACCTTGCCGTCGGCAACCGTGACGCCGTAGTACCCGTAGGTGCGCTGGTTGTTGCCGTCGGGTGCCGGGCCCGGGTCGTTGCGCCACTTCAGCTGCCCGGTCTTCGCGTCCACCGCGAACAACGTGCCGCGCAGCGTCGGCACGTAGACGAGGCCATCCGACACCGCGATGCTGCCGTGCACCGACGACGGCACCGGGTAGGTCCACAGCACCTTGCCGGTCACCTGGGAGACGGCGTGCACGGCACTGTTGCCGTCACCGTTCTCGTCCCGGGTGCCGGCATACACGACGCCGTCGACGATGGCCGGCGAGCCGGTCAGGAAGGTGCCCTTGGTCCGGTAGGACCAGGCCAGCCGCTGGCCGGCCGCGATCGCGTCCGTCGCGACACCCGCGTGGGCGGCGTCGCCGTGGTGCTGCGACCAGTCGGCCCCGGCCACCGGGACGATCGCCTGGCCGGCCGTGAAGGTGAAGTTCGAGGTCGCGGTCCAGCGGGCACCGTTCTCGTCTTCCACCTCCACCTCGACGCTGTGCGGACCGATCGGCTTCTTCAGCCCGGCCGGCAGCGGTGCGTACCAGGTGAACTCGCCGGTCGACTTCAGGTCGGCCCAACGACCACGGTCGACCCGGTACCGCGCGCTGACCGGCTCGTCGCTGGTGTCGTAGGCGTTCACCTGGATGCCGGGGAACCTGTCCAGCGGGATCGACGTGCCCGGAGCGGGGCTGACGATGGTCAGGTCCTGCTCCGCGCCGTAGATCCGGAACGGGTTGTCGAAGGCCTTGTTGTCCATGTTCACGAACCGGAACCCGCGCGGCGAGTTGTCGATCGTGTACGAACTGGACACCGTCTGGATGTGCTTCGCCGTGCCGGCGAAGTCGCTCCTCGGCTCCACGTCGTTGGAGTGCTCGTGGCCGACCAGGATCAGCTCGGCGCCGTACTGCTCGAGCACCTTGCCGAACTCGTCGTAGACCGACGGCGACCCGAACGGCACGTTCATCGGCTGGTGGGTCAGGACGACCAGGTGCTTGCCCCGCTTCACGTTCTGGGCGAGGTCGGCCTTGACCCACTCCAACTGTTCGGCGAACGGCGCGGCACCGTTGTTCTCCAGCACCAGGAAGTGCCGGTCGCTGTAGTCGAAGGAGTACCACTCCGGCCCGACGTGCTTGCGGTAGTTGTCGATCCGCGCCGCGTACGTCGAGCCGGCCGCGTACTCGTGGTTGCCGACGGCCGGCCAGACCGGCACCTTCGACTTCGCGGTGCTCGCCTTGTAGTACTCGAACTCCGCGTCGGTCGCGTTGTTCGTCAGGTCGCCGCTGACCTGGATGAAGGCCAGTTCCTTGCGGGTGGTGTTGATCTCCGCGATCTGGTCGGGCAGTTGGGCGTTCACGTGCGGGTCGGCGACGTTGCCGAAGGTGAACCCGCCCGCGGCCGACGCCTTGTCCTTGCGGAGGCCGAAGTCGACCTCCCTGGTGCTGGCGGCGGCGAGCGCGCCGAGGTTGCGGTAGAACCTCGGCTGCATCGTGTCGTCGGTGCCGACCGAGTAGCCGGCCGGCTGGCTGACGAAGACCAGGTCCGTGTCACGCCGCTCGACGTCGGACTGGAGCGAGTAGCGCCCGGCCTCGTCGGTGACGACGATCTTCTGACCGTCGGACACGGTGACGCCGGCCAGTGGCTTCTCGCGATTGTCGAGCCGGCCGTCGTTGTCCTCGTCCTCGAAGACGGTGCCGGAGATGGTGGCGCTCGGCGCCTCGTCCGCGTCCGCCAGGGCGCCGGTGAGCGGCACCCCGATGACGAGCACGGTGAGGCCGGCGGTGGCGCCGTACAGAAGCTTGTGCCCCAACCCGATCTTGGGCAGCCCGATTCTGGGCCTGGCGCTGAGGGGAGTCATGAGAGAAGGAACCTTTCCACGAACCAGAAGAGGCCGAAGGCGGCGACGACCCCGGTCGCCGTACGTTGCGCCGGTACCGCGTACCTGGTCTTGCGGACCAGCAGGAGCAGCGGGAAGACCGCGACCAGCAGCAGCGCCTGGCCCGTCTCGATCCCGACGTTGAAGCTGAGCAGCGAGACCAGCAGATCCGCGCCGGCCTCATCGGTGATCCGCAACGACCCGGCGAAGCCGAGACCGTGCAGAAGACCGAAACCGAAGACCACCGGCAGCCGGTGGCGGGTGGAGTTGCCCCCTAGCAGGTTCTCGAGCGCGACGAACGCTATGGACAGCGCGATCAGGGGCTCCACGACGATCGCGGGCACGGTGACGCCGCCGATCAGGGTGGAGATGAGCGTGACGCTGTGCGCCAGGGTGAAGGTCGAGGTGACCTGCAGGAGGTTGCGGACGCTCTTCGCGCCGATGATGAGGGCGATCACGAACAGCACGTGGTCGAGGCCGAGCAGGATGTGCTTCACACCCATCCGGCCATACTGCAGGCTCGACGTCGCCAGCGAGCTCTCCCCGACGGTGTAGTCGTGGTGGCTGCTGTCGAAGACGGTCCGCCCGTTGTGGTCGCCGAAGTGGTACTCGACCTGGTTCAGGTGGTCGTCGACGACGGCGTCGGTGTCCTGGAACACCTTGTACCGCAGGTGGAACAGGCCGCTGGATCCCGGGCAGACGAAGGTCAGCGCGAGGTCGGCGTACGGCTGGTCGGCGCGTTTCCCGATCGACGTGCGCCGGATCGCGGGTTCACAGGCGGCGCCGTCGAGCGAGACGACGACGCGCTCGTCGAGGTACTCCTCGAGCCTCGCCTCGTTCCGGTGGAGTGCCTCGGCGCGCTGCGCGTCGTCGGTCGCTGGGGCTCCGAGGTCGACCGCCCGCGCCAGTACTGCGTACTCCAGGCTGAGGAGGTAGTCCACCCGCGCGCCGTCCTGGGTGACGGTGGAGTAGCCGGTCGACGCGATGACGTGCGCGTCGGCCGTGGTCACCGCAGCGCCGAACAGGAAGAGCACGAGCCCGGAGAACGCCAGCAGTCGCCGCATGAGACGACATCTCACGCGCCCCGGACGACCAGCAGGTGACCGATCAGGAAACTGTTTACCGCTCCAACACGGCAAGTAGTAACCATCTGCGACTCTGTCGCAGACGCTGCAGAATCAGAGCACCGGTAGTAGCTTGTTCAGCTCGAACGGGGTGACCTGGCGACGGTAGTCCTGCCACTCGGCCCGCTTGTTGCGCAGGAAGAAGTCGAAGACGTGCTCGCCGAGGGTCTCGGCGACCAGTTCGCTGTCCTCCATCGCCTGGATCGCCTCCGCCAGGCTGCTCGGCAGCGGCTTGATCCCGAGCGCCTTGCGCTCGCGCGCGGTCAGCGACCAGACGTCGTCCTCGGCCTCGCGGGGCAGTTCGTACCCCTCCTCGATGCCCTTCAGCCCGGCCGCCAGCATCAGCGCGAACGCGAGGTACGGGTTCGCCGCCGAGTCCAGCGAACGGAACTCCACCCGGCTCGACTGACCCTTGTGCGGCTTGTACATCGGCACCCGGACCAGCGCGGAGCGGTTGTTGTGGCCCCACGAGATGAACGACGGGGCCTCGTCGCCGACGGCGAGCCGCTTGTAGGAGTTCACCCACTGGTTCGTCACCGCGGTGATCTCGGCCGCGTGGTGCAGCAACCCCGCGATGAACGCGCGGCCGGTCTTGGACAACTGGTACTGCGCGCCGCCCTCGAAGAACGCGTTCCGGTCGCCCTCGAACAGCGACATGTGGGTGTGCATCCCGGAGCCCGGCTGATCGCTCAGCGGCTTCGGCATGAAGGACGCGTAGATGCCCTGCGAGAGCGCGACCTCCTTGACGACGACCCGGAACGTCATGATGTTGTCGGCGGTGCTCAGCGCGTCGGCGTACCGCAGGTCGATCTCCTGCTGGCCCGGGCCGCCCTCGTGGTGGCTGAACTCGACCGAGATGCCCATCGACTCGAGCATCGTGATCGCCTCGCGGCGGAAGTCGTTGCCGATGCCCTGCGGGGTGTGGTCGAAGTACCCGGACGAGTCGACCGGTTCCGGGTAGGTGCCCGGCGCGCCGGTGAGCGACTTGAACAGGTAGAACTCGATCTCGGGGTGCGTATAGAACGTGAAACCGAGGTCGGCAGCCTTCGACAGGGTCCGCTTCAGCACGTGCCGCGGGTCGGCGAACGAGGCCGAGCCGTCCGGCATGTTGATGTCGCAGAACATCCGCGCGGTGCCCATCGTCTCGCCCCGCCAGGGCAGGATCTGGAACGTCGACGGGTCCGGCTTGGCCAGCATGTCCGCCTCGGTCACCCGGGCGAAGCCCTCGATCGCGGAGCCGTCGAACCCGATCCCCTCGGCGAACGCGCCCTCCAGTTCGGCCGGCGCGACCGCCACCGACTTGAGGAACCCGAGCACGTCGGTGAACCAGAGCCGGACGAACCGTACGTCGCGCTCCTCGAGCGCGCGCAGCACGAACTCCTGCTGCTTGTCCATCGGCGAGTCCACCTCTCTGGGTCGAACGATTCCTGCGGCCTCACACAGTCTGCCCCGGCCGTGTTAAGCAGACGTTACGTGCTGGAGGAGACATCGCTCGCACTCGGCCCCGCAGTACGGTGGTGGTGTGTCCCCGAGCCCTGCGCAGCCCCCCGCCCCGGCCCCGATTCTGATCTTCGACGGCGACTGTGCCTTCTGTACGACGAGCGCCCGCTGGCTGCAGGCGCGGCTGCGGACCGGGGTACCGGTGGAGCCCTGGCAGTTCACCGACCTGGCGGCGTACGGGACCACCGCGGAGCGGGCGACGTACGAGGTGCTGTGGGTGGACGCGGCCGGGCGGATCCACGGCGGCGCGCAGGCGTTCGCGCGCTGGCTGATCCACAGCGGCGGCGCCTGGAAGGCGCTCGGGACGGTGATCACGCTCCCACCCGTGCGCTGGATCGCGGCCGGGATCTACCGCCTGATCGCGAACAACCGGGACAAGATGCCCGGCGGCACGCCCGCCTGCGCCCTTCCGCCCCACAAAGAGCCCTGAGGGCCTAGTCTCCTCTGGGTGCGGACGATCTTTCACGCGGCGCTGATCGTGGCTGCGATCCTCTGCGTCAGCGACCTGCTGCTCAGCACCGGCCGGTTCGTCCGGTCGATCCAGCGCAAGCGGCCGGCCGAGCAGGATGTGCTGGGTCGCCGCTGGCTGCCGATCCCGGAGCTCGGCTTCGGCATGTTCGCGTTCTGCTGCCCCGGGCTGGTCACGCTCGGGCTGACCCACGACGACGCCACCCTGCCGACCAAGCAGATCCTGCTCGCCGCGCTGGTCTTCGGGTACGCCGGTGCGGTGCTGTCCCGCGTCGTCCGTACTCCGGGTCCGGGCGGGCGCCGCTTCCGGCTACGCGCCGGCCTGCTGCTTGGCCTGCCGGCTGTCTTCGGTCTGGTCTTCGGACTGTCCGGCGTCGCGGTCTGACCCCCAGCGCTTCCGGAACCACGGCACGATCCGCTCCAGCGGCGCGAAGGCGAGCCAGCAGACCACGGTCGGCAGGAAGTGGATCAGCAGGATCGCGGTGTTCGCGAGGTGGAACCCGATGAAGAACAGCGCGCCGAGCAGTTGCCAGCGGCCCTTGAGCCACAGGACCACCGGCGACAGGAACTCGCCGATGATCCCGACCCACTGCATCACCTGCAGCATCCACGGGTGTCCCAGCAGCCACTCCCCCACCGGGTGCGGACGGCGGACGATGGCCCAGGTCAGGATCGCGCTGTTCGGCCAGGCGAGAGTCCACCCCGCGCCCCGGAGCTTGGCAATCGCGGAGAGGAAGTAGGTGGCGACGACCGAGATCTGCACGCACCGGATCGCCCAGCCCGCCGCCTCGGACCTGGTCTGGTCCGCGTACGGCGAGACGTCTCGCCGCCACTTCCAGTTCCAGCCGCGCCCACGGGACGCCACGGTCGGCATCACCCAGAGCGCGACCACCAGGGCCAGGTGGTCGTGGTCCACCTTGCCGTCGCTCATCCCGATCAGCACCCACCAGGTGAACGCGGGGGCGACGATCCAGCCCGCGAGCCGGGGCAACCTGTTCGTCGCGGCGATCAGGCAGAAGACGATCAGTACGACGTACAGGGTGGTCGTGTTCGCGACGGACGGCTTGGGCAGGTCGAACAGCCTCGCCAGGAACAACGGTTGGTACAGGCCGGGGTGCTCGCCCTTGAGCCGCGTGTCGCGGACGAAGGCGTGCATGTCGAGGATGACGAACAGGTAGAGGATCGTCCGCAACCACGCGATCCGGGCCAGCGCGATCGCCGGGGTGAACCAGTCCGCGACCCGCTTCACTTCCGCACCACCCAGGTCGCCAGTACTTCGGGCGTCGGCGGGCCGTCGACCCGGCCCTTCACCAGTGTGGTGGTGTCGCGAATCAGTTCGAGCTTCACGTACTTCGGCTCGTCCGGGTGCTTGCGCGCCCACCCGTCGGCCACCGCCTGGAGCAGCGAGGGATCCTTCACGATCTCCCCGGTCCGCGCCTCGATCTCGGCCCGGGCGACGCCCGCGCCCTCGATGTTCAACGGCACGTCGACGGTGGTCCCGGCATCGGTCTGCGCGCTGATCCGGGTGTAGGCGATGGAGGCGTCGTCCGCGATCATCCCCGCGTACTGCGACATCGGCCCGAACGGCCAGACGTCATCCGTCGCCCGCACCGACCCGTTCACCAGCAGCCCGACCCCGACCAGGGCGACAACAACCCGGGCCCCTTTGCCGACCCGACCCAGCCGAACCTCCTGCCCACTCGTCACGCCCGCCATTACACACCACCGACGGGCGATCCTCAGGACAGCGACTTCGAGCGGGACGGTCGCACTGTCGGCTTGTACGCTCTGGGGATGCCGACGATTCAGCAGGTGGCTGAGGCGTTTTCCAGTCATCAGTTCCGGGATGTCTACGACTTCTTGCACCCGCAGGTCGAGTGGACTCTGGTCGGTGCCGCCCGGCTCGAGGGGAAGGAGCAGGTGGTCTACGCCTGCGAGCAGTCCCTGGTCACGCTGGACCGCACCACGACCCAGTTCCTCCGTTTCAAGACCATCCCGGCGGCCGATTCGGTGGCCATCGACACGGTCGCGAAGTACGTCGACGCCAAGTGGCAGCGCTCGTTCGTCCGCTCCTGCGACATCTACGAGTTCACCGAAGCTACCTGACCACGATCACGTCCTATACGGCCGAGATCCAGCCCGAAGACCTGCCCTAGACCCGCGCTAGGTGAACCGGCGGATCAGCACCTCGAACGGACCGCGGTACGACTTCCGGTCCATCCAGGCCGCGAGAAAGACCGTCGACGCCGTACCCGAAGAGCAGCCCGACCTTCGGATGACCCTTCCGCTCCGCACACTGTCGGCAAGGGCTTGGGGGGTTTCATGCAGATCATCGAGAACTCCATCGTCGGCACCCGATCCGCGGTACTGCGGGTGCGCCGCCGCGGCAGCGGGCTGGAATTCGTCATCTTCCCGATGCTCCACGTCGCGATGCCGTCCTTCTACGCCGAGGTCACCCGGCGGCTGCGCGAGTGCGACCTGATCGTCGTCGAGGGCGTGGACGGGGAATCGGTGGCCGGCTCGCTGCTGACGATGACGTATCAGGTGATCCCGCTGGACACCGATTCCGGCCTGGTCGAGGACAACATCCCGTATGCCGACCTCGGCATCCCGCTCATCACTCCGGACCTGACCGGTGAGGAGTTCGACCAGGGAGTTCAGCAGCTGTCGCTCAAGACGCGGGTGCTGATGTTCGGGGTGGCGCCGATCGCGGCAGCGGCGATGAATCTCTTCAACGCGAGGGAGCGTCTGCTGCTGTCCCGTGACATCGAGGTCAACGACCTGCCGACCGCCGCGGAGGAGCTGGAGTCCGACGAGATGGGGTCCTTCCGGGGCCTCCTGCTCGGCCGGCGCGACGAACTGGTCGTCGCGGCCCTGACCGACCTCGTGGACGAACGCTCCACCGAAGATCTCCAGGTCGCCGTCGTCTATGGCGCCGCGCATGTCCCCGGCATCCTCACCGGTCTCGGCAAGCTCGACTACCGAGTCGTCGGCGCCGACTGGATCACCGTCGTCGCGGCCTGAGGGGACGAAGGTGAGGGAAAGCGTGAAGATCGTGCCGGAGTTGGTCGAAACCGCCTTGACCGACCAGTAGGGTGCACTCGTGCCTCAGCTCCGGGTTGCTCTTGCTCAGCTCAACGTGACGGTCGGTGATCTCGACGGGAACAGCGACAAGGTCGTTTCGTGGACCCGTAACGCCGTCGAGCGAGGTGCCCACGTGGTGGCGTTCCCGGAGCTGGCACTGACCGGCTATCCGGTCGAGGACCTCGCCCTGCGGGCGTCGTTCGTGGACGCGTCGCAGGCCAAGATCCGCAAGCTGGCGAAGCGCCTGGCCGACGAGGGTCTCGGCGACGTGGTGGTGATCTGCGGCTACCTGGACCGCGCCGCCGGTACTGCGATGGGCCTGGACCGGCTGGGTCGCCCCAAGGGTTCCCCGACGAACTCCGCCGCCGTCATCCATCGCGGCGAGGTGGTCACCAGCGCGGTCAAGCACCACCTGCCGAACTACGGGGTCTTCGACGAGTTCCGGCACTTCGTCCCCGGCGACTCGCTGCAGGTGATCAGGATCCACGGCGTCGACGTCGCGCTGGTGATCTGCGAGGACCTCTGGCAGGACGGCGGGCCGGTGGCCGCCACCCGGGCCGTCGGTGCGGGACTCCTGCTGGTCGTGAACAGTTCGCCGTACGAGGCGAACAAGGACGACGTCCGCGGTGAACTGGTCAGTCGCCGGGCCCGCGAGGCCGGGTGTTCGCTGGCCTACGTGAACCTGGTCGGCGGGCAGGACGAACTCGTCTTCGACGGTGACTCGCTGATCGCCGATGCCGAGGGCAAGGTGTTCGCCCGGGCGCCGCAGTTCGAGCAGGGCAGCATGGTGGTCGACCTCGATCTGCCGGCCCCGACCGGTACGCCGGGTGGCGAGCACGAGAGCATCCGGATCGAGCACACGGTCCTGCACGAGGACCCGCTGCCGCAGTACGAGCCGATGGCCGCCGCGCAGGCGCCGCGGTTGTCCGACGAGGCCGAGATGTACGGCGCGATCGTCACCGGGCTGCGCGACTACGTGCAGAAGAACGGGTTCAAGACCGTCCTGCTCGGGCTGTCCGGCGGCATCGACTCGTCGCTGGTCGCGGCGATCGCCTGCGACGCGATCGGGCCCGAGCACGTGTTCGGCGTCTCCAACCCGAGCGTGTACTCCAGCGACCACTCCAAGGACGACGCCGCCGAACTGGCCGCCCGGACCGGGCTGAACTACCGGGTGATCCCGATCCAGCCGATGGTGCAGCCGTTCCTGGACACGCTCGGGCTGACCGGCCTGGCCGAGGAGAACCTGCAGGCCCGGGTCCGCGCCGTCGTCTGGATGGGCCTGTCGAACGCCGACGGCCACCTGGTGCTTGCCTGCGGCAACAAATCGGAGCTGGCCGTCGGCTACTCCACCATCTACGGCGACGCGGTCGGTGGCTACGCGCCGCTGAAGGACGTGCCGAAGACGGTGGTCTGGCGGCTGGCGAAGTGGCGCAACGCGGACGCGAAGGCGCGCGGCGCGCAGCCGCCGATCCCGGAGAACGCGATCGCGAAACCCCCGTCGGCCGAGCTCCGGCCGGGGCAGGTCGACACCGACTCGCTGCCGCCTTACGACCTGCTCGACGACATGCTCGACGACTACGTGGAGCAGGACCGCGGTACGGCCGAACTGCTCGCCGCCGGGTTCGACACCGAACTGGTCAGCAAGGTGATCCAGTTGGTCGACAAGGCGGAGTACAAGCGACGGCAGTATCCTCCGGGTCCGAAGATCACCCACAAGGCCTTCGGCCGCGACCGGCGACTGCCGATCACGAACGCCTGGCGTGAGGACGCAAGCCGGGTGTCGACTGGAAAGGTGACGGAGAGCTGAGCGGATCCTGGCGTAACCGCCCCTTCAACGACAGTCCGTTCTTCCCGCCCGAGGACCCGGAGCAGGCTGACAGCTTCGGCGCGCCCGAACCGCGGCGACCGGATGTGAGCGAGCCCTCACCCCCGACCGGTATCGCTCACCCTCCGCAACGGTGGGACGATGAACCCATGGTTGACAACTTCATGTCGGCCGGTACCAACGGCGACGCCGATGACGAGATGCCGGCGCCGTACGGGACCGGACCGAAGAACCGGACAACCGAGGAGCACCACCGCTCGGACTATGGCTACGCCGAAGCCGATTCCGGCGACGGCGGCTGGCGTGAGCGTTCGACCGCGCTGGACGGGCTCGACCCGTCTCCGTCGCTGCCGAACGCCCCCAGGTCGTACGAGCGCGGGCCGGTGCCGCAGCAGCCGTACGTGCCGAAGCCTCCGTTTCTGCCGCCGCCGCAAGACCGTGAGTACCCGACGCCTAGTGGGTATCAGCAGCAGTACGCCGAGCCTTCGCCGTACGGCGAGTCTGCGCCGGCGTGGGGTGAGCGGGAGACGTATCGCGAGCCCTCATATGACGAGTCGCCGTTCGCGCCGCGTCCGTCGTACCAGGAGCGGCCTGCGGTAGACCGGCAGGCCGAGCGACCTGGTCAAGACAGGCCTGGTCAAGACAGGTCTGCGCAAGACAGGTCTGCCCAGGAGAGGTCGGCCCAAGAGAGGTCGGCCCAAGAGCGGCCTACGCAGGAGCGGCCGCAGCAGCAGTACCCCGACCGGCCGCACCAGGAGCAGAACCCGTTCCGGCCTCAGCCGCAGCAGGGTCCGCCGCCGCAAGCACAGCAGGGTCCCTTCGGCCCTGGACGCAACGGCACGAGTGGACCGCCGCAGGGTCGACCCGGTGCGCCTACGCCCGGCTCCCCCGCCGGTACTGCGCCCGGCCAGGTTGGTCCCGCACAGCCGGTTCCGCGGCCGCAAGCGCCGAGCCCGGCCAGCAACGGCATGACACCGCACGGGTCCAACGGCAGGTCGAACGGACTCAACACTCCGACCCCGCCGCCCAGCCCGTCCGGCCCGCCCGCGAGCAACGGCCTGGCGTCCTCCAACGGGATCCACGGTTCCAACGGAACCCACGGCTCCAACGGGCTGGGCTCCAACGACCTCGGCTCCAACGGGCTGGGCTCCAACGGCCTCGGCTCCAACGGGCTGGCCGCCGGCAACTCCGCACCGGGCGCTCCGCAAGGCAACCTCGGCCGCGCTCCTGGCTCCGGCAACCCCAGCCCCAAGCCTCCTGCGCCAAGTACTACTCCCGCAGCACCAGTCACGAACCAACCCACCCAGAGCTCAACCGGCTGGAGTGGTCCCGCACCGACCGCAGGTTCAGCGCCCCCTACTCCCGAGGCGAGCACCTCCACCGGCTACCCGTCCGACCCGTCGGCGGAGTACGAGAGCAACTCGCCGGTGAGCAGCGCGTCGCAAGCCAGCGGCCGACCTGCCGGCGCGCGGCGTCGCGCCGACGTACAGCAGGACGCACCGAGTCAGGTCCAGCCCGAAGCAGTCCTTTCCCATCGAGCTCGTCGCGCCCAGACGGCCAGTCCTACGGCAGAGAGCACAAAACCCCCTGTGACCAACAGCACCGCCGACTCCCCGGGCTCGACGACTGGTTCGTCCGGCTCGAGCAGCAGCACCCCAGGCGGCGACAGCAAGCGCCCGCGCCGGTACCGGATCCACCACCTGCGCGACATGAAGAACCGCGGCGAGAAGTGGGCCATGCTCACGGCGTACGACCAGTACACCGCCGAGATCTTCGACCAGTCCGGCATCCCGGTGCTGCTGGTCGGCGACTCCGCCGCGAACAACGTGTACGGCTACGAGTCGACCCTGCGGGTGACGGTCGACGAACTGATCCCGCTGGCTCGTGCCGTCGCGGGCGCCGTCGAACGCGCGCTGGTGGTCGCGGACCTGCCGTTCGGTTCGTACCAGGCGTCCCCCGAGCAGGCGTTCCACACGGCGGTCCGGTTCATGAAGGAAGCCGGCGTGCACGCGGTGAAGCTGGAAGGCGGTCGGACCGTCGTACCGGCGGTCGAGAAGCTGACGCAGGCCGGCATCCCGGTGATGGCGCACATCGGCTTCACGCCACAGAGCGAGCACAGCATCGGCGGCTATCGAGTCCAGGGCCGCGGTGACCAGGCGGCCGGGCTGATCGACGACGCGGTCGCGCTGGCCGAAGCAGGCGCGTTCTCCGTGGTCCTCGAGATGGTCCCCGGCGACGTGTCAGCCGAGATCACCAAGCGGATCCCGGTCCCGACGATCGGCATCGGCGCCGGCCGCGAGACCGACGCCCAGGTCCTCGTCTGGCAAGACATGGCCGGCCTCCGCTCGGGCCCGATGCCCCGCTTCGTCAAGCAGTACGCCGACCTGCGAGGCATCCTCACCAGCGCCGCCACCACCTACGCCGCCGAAGTAGCCAACGGCACCTTCCCTGCGGACGAACACACCTTCTAGATCCAAGGCATGGCGGAGCGCTCGGACCAGTACTCGTAGGGCTCCTGAACGAACTCTGCGAGTGGACCACTGGTGGCGTGGGCGAGGTTGCTGTCGAGTTGTTCGGCAGTGGTCGCGCCGCTCAGTACTACGTCTGCCCAGGGCTGGGCGGCTGCTGCGCTGATGGCCAGCGCGTCGGGAGCGACGGCGTGCTGGTGCGCATACGTGGTGAACGGGGTTTCGCCGGCCTTGGCGGTCAGGCGGCCGTTGGCTACTGCTTCCTTGATGGTGACGAACCAGCCAGCCTCGTGAGCTTCAGCCAGGGCAGGACCTGCGGAGGGCTCGAGCACGTTCCAGGTCGACTGGACGGCGGTGAACGGGGTGTCCAGGGCCAGTGCCTTGCGCAACGTCTCTGCCTGCCGCGGACCACTTGTCGACAGGCCGACCCGTACTCCGGTGTCCGCGAGCGCGCGTAGCCGGTCGAGCAGCTTCTGGTCGTCGAGGGCCGGGCTGTCCGAGGTGAGGCTGTGCACCAGATAGAAGTCCGGCGGACCGCCTAGTGCCTGCAAGGTCTCGGGCCACTGGCGCTCGAAGGTTGCGAGCGAGTGGTCCTTCACCTCGTGAGTCTCCGCGTCGTGCCGCCAGTCGGCGACGTACGTGTAGCCCCACTTCGAGCCGATCGTCAGTTGGCTGCGGCGCTCGGGCGTCAACCACTCGCCCAGGAACGTCTCCGCCAACCCATAGGAGCGCGCGGCATCGAAGTACCGGATTCCTGCCTGCCAAGCCAACTCCAGCAACTCGTGCGTGCGACGGCGCAGGTCTTCCACCTCACGTCCGGGCGGTAGGTCCTGGTCGTGCCCGAGGTTGATGTAGCCGGGTCGTCCGAGGGCTGCCAGTCCCAGCCCGATGCGTGCAGTCATGCGGCGATCGTCTCATCGGCGTTCACGCTCACG
The DNA here is from genome assembly GCF_039530625.1 of Kribbella sancticallisti. Taxonomy (NCBI): domain Bacteria; kingdom Bacillati; phylum Actinomycetota; class Actinomycetes; order Propionibacteriales; family Kribbellaceae; genus Kribbella; species Kribbella sancticallisti. Next base: position 86,102 of record NZ_BAAAOS010000025.1, read on the forward strand.
GCCCGATCCCTTGGAGTGAGACGCGCCGTACGAGCCGTCGCCGGACCGGATCGGTCCACTAGCGTTTTGTTGTGTGACCCAGGCCCGCCTGCCACCTCCCGGCACCGTCGTCCGTCGTACGACGGCCCGTGTCCTGCCTGTCCGCCCGGACGGCAAGGTGCTGCTGCTGCATGGCTGGGACCCGCTGAAACCGCAGACGCCGTACTGGTTCACCATCGGTGGCGGCGTCGAGGCCGGTGAGACCGTCGCGCAGGCAGGAAGTCGCGAACTGCGCGAGGAAGTCGGAATCCTGCTGCCCGCCGAACAACTCGGTGACCCGGTGGCGACGAACACGATCGAGTACGAGTGGGGCGGCTGCCCGATCATCCAGCACCAGACCTTCTTCGCCGTCGGCGTCGACACGGTCGAGGTGAGCTTCGCCAACCAGGAGGAACTCGAACTGGCCACGATCAGCGCGCACGGCTGGTGGCTCCCGGACGAACTGGAGGCGACCGGTCAGGCCGCGCACATCACCATTCCCGGTCTGCTCCGGCAGGCGATCGAGACGATCCGGTACCGCGAGGCCTGCTGATCAGCGCGGCTCGATCAGGCCTATCAGTCGGGCCGCTCGATCAGGAGGCACGGTCAGCCGGCACCGTCAGCGGGCGCGGGCCTTCTTCAGGAGCTTCTTCGGCAGTTTCTTGTCCACGATGTAGTGCCGCAGGTCGAGGCGCTCCGCGCAGCCGGCGTCAGCCAGCCGCTTGAGGACGACCGGGCACTTCTTGCACCTCGGCTTGTCCTTGCAGCACTTCTTCTTCGCGGTCATGGACGGCACCAGGCAAGCGTAGGTGAGGCTTCCCTAACCGTCTACCTGACGGCGCAGCCACCGTGTCGCACATCACTGCAACTGTTCGGTCAGCAGCGCCCGCGCTTCCACCAGCGACGGCCCGTACCAGGTCAGATGCCGCCCACTCACGCACCTCGCGGGCCGGTCGAATGCCTCCGGACCGTCCTGGGGCGAGAACGCATAAGGCTCGTCCGGCAACACCACCAGGTCGTACTCCGGTAACGCGCCGAGGTCGATCTTCGGATACCGCTCGGGGGATTGTCCGAGCACATTGTCGACGCCGAGTTGCCGCAACAGATCACCCGCGAAGGTGTCCCGTCCCAACGCCATCCATGGCCGTCGCCAGATCGGAATCACCGCCCGCCGGCGCGGCCCTTCGTACGGCGTACTCCAGACCGCGCGGGCCTCGTCCAGCCAGTGCGGCACTTCGCCGATGATTGCCGAGAGCATTCGCTCCAGTGAGCGCAGTGATTCTTCGACGGTCGTCGGCGCGGTCACCCAGACGGCGACACCGGCCGCGCGCAACGCGTCGAGATCGGCGCCGCGATTCTCTTCGGCATTCGCGATCACGACGTCCGGCGCGAGCTCGCGCACGCGTTCGACGTCGGGGTTCTTCGTACCGCGGACGCGTGTCACGTCGAGGTCTTCGGGATGTGTGCACCAGTCCGTCGCACCGACGAGAACGTCGCGACGGGTGGCCGCGATCGCCTCCGTCAACGACGGCACGATGCTGACCACGCGGCGCACTCGCGACGGCAACGCGACAACCGATCCGAGGTCGTCCCGCATGCGTTCACACTCCACTTCTGCTGGTCGTTCGAGAGACGTTGCCGACGACAACACTTCTCCGAACGCACACCGAATCGGCCGATCGGAGGCTACTTTGCGCGCGTGTCGCCAACAAATCTTCGGCACCGTGCGGCAAGCTCTACCCGCGGTGAAAACCCTTCTCTACAAGGATTTTCGCTCAATTCGCCCGGATTGGCCATCGGGACGCCTTAACCTAGGTGCGTTTCAGGTGCTTTACGTAGGCACCAAGTGTTGTCATCATCATGACGACGAGGAATCCACCGTGGTTTTCCTCAGCCGCACCAAGGAGGCGAAGTGCCAGCCAAGAAGGCAGCCGCAGGGAAGGCGACAGCCAAAAAGGCTTCTCCCGCCAAGAAGACTGTCGCTAAGAAGGCCAGTGCCGCGAAGACGACTACCGCGCGCAAGGTCACCGCAGCGAAGAAGACGACGACGGCGAAGAAGGTGAGTGCGGCGAAGAAGGCACCGGCCACGAAGGTCGCCGCCAAGAAGACCACCGCGAAGAAGTCCGTCGCCAAGAAGACCGTGGCCAAGAAGACACCGGCGAAGAAGACGACGGCCAAGAAGACGGTGGCGAAGAAGGCGCCGGCCAAGAAGACGGTCGCCAAGAAGACCACGGCGAAGAAGACGGTCGCGAAGAAGGCACCCGCGAAGAAGACCGTGGCGAGGAAGACGACGGCCAAGAAGACCGTCGCTAAGAAGACCACCGCGAAGAAGACCGTGGCCAAGAAGGCACCGGCCCGCAAGGTCGCCGCGAAGAAGGCGCCGGCCAAGACCGCTGCCAAGAAGGCCCCCGCCCGCAAGGTGGCGGCCAAGAAGGCACCGGCTCGCAAGACCGTCGCCAAGCGTGCGACGACGGCCCGGAAGGCTCCGGCCCGCAGGGCCGCCGCGAAGAAGGCCTGATCCGGCACCACAGCACAACGACTGAGGGGCACCACCGTCGACGGTGGTGCCCCTCAGTCATGCCGTCCATCAGTGCCATCAGTGCCGGCGGTGCGGTCAGTGCGGTCAGTGCGGTCAGTGCGGTCAGTCGTCGTTCCACTTCGGGTCGTTGTCCCACGCCTCGTTGCGTTCCTGGACCTTCTCCAGCGCCCGGGCCGCTTCCTCCGGCGAACCGTAGGGACCGAGTCGCTCCGCGGCCCGGTCACCGTCGTAAGGCTCGACCTTGCCGGTTTTCACGTTGTAGTACCACTCGTTGCTGTGATCGTCGGCCATAACGGATGACCACCTCCCGGAAGTCTTTGTCGGACTAACTAGAATGATCCCACCATGTCGCTTCTCACTCCTGGCATCATCTCGCCTCGCCGTCCGGTACCCGCCTCCATTCCGCGTCCGGAGTACGTGGACAAGCCCGCGCCGACGCCGTACGACGGTTCGTACGTCACCGCCCCGGAACTCGTCGAGAAGATGCGCGTCGCCGGGAAACTCGCCGCGCAGGCACTGGAGGCTGTCGGTGCGGCCGCGAAGCCGGGCGTGACCACCGACGAACTGGACGCGGTCGGTCACGACTACCTGGTCGAGCGCGGCGCGTACCCGTCGACGCTCGGCTACCGCAACTACCCCAAGTCCCTGTGCACCTCGGTGAACGAGGTGATCTGCCACGGCATCCCCGACGACCGTCCGCTCGAGGACGGCGACATCGTCAACGTCGACATCACCGCGTTCCTCGACGGCGTGCACGGCGACACCAACGCGACGTTCCTGGTCGGTGACGTCGACGAGGAGAGCCGACTGCTGGTGGAGCGCACCCGCGAGGCGCTGAACCGCGGCATCAAGGCGGTCAAGCCCGGTCGCCAGGTGAGCATCATCGGCCGCGTGATCGAGTCGTACGCGAAGCGCTTCGGCTACGGTGTCGTCCGCGACTTCACCGGCCACGGCATCGCCACCGCGTTCCACTCCGGCCTGATCATCCCGCACTACGACGACGAGCGCTTCGACGACGTGATCGAGCCCGGCATGACGTTCACGATCGAGCCGATGCTCACGCTCGGCGCGTACGACTACGACCTGTGGGACGACGGCTGGACCGCCACCACCAAGGACAGGTCCCGCACCGCGCAGTTCGAGCACACCCTCCTCGTCACCAACACAGGCGCCGAGATCCTCACCCTCCCGTGAACCTGCCGGGCAACCAAGCCCAGCACCGCGACGGCGTCATCGCGCTGGTCGACGGCGAGGTCGGGGGTTTCGCCTACCTGCAGAGCGACGGCCACGTCCAGGCACATCTCTGACTGATCGCGGTGCGCACCGGCCACCACAGTCAGGGCATCGGCTGCGCACTCCTGGTGTACGCCATACCGCTGACCGGCGCCCAGCGCGTCGACCCTCGTCACCGACACGGCCGAAGCGTCTACCGCACCTTCGAGCACCACACCTTCAGCGGCTTCCGCATCCACTCCTGACCGACTTGTCTGTCCACAGGCCGGTTGCCGCTGTGGACAGCTTGACCGGATCCGGACAGTCGCGATCTCCCTTGTAGATAAGGGCTTCTGGGTTCGGAAACTGTCGGCGGGCGTGCGTAGAGTCGTGAGTATGGATCTCGTGGAGCTGCGACCGGTTTGGTCGATGAGTGGCAGCGAAAAGCTGACCGCCCTCGACGCGGTCCACGACGAGCTGACCCGTCTGGCCGCCTACCGGCTGCAGCTGATGGCCGACCTCGAGGAGTCGGGCCACGCACAGGAGATCGGCGCTCGCGACACCGTCCACCTGGTGGCGTTCCGGCACCGCCTCGACCCCACCGCCGTACGCCGCGATCTCAAGCTCGCCACCGCGCTGGCGAAGTACGAACTGGTCGCCGCAGCGCTCCCGGCTCACGACGACGGCGATGCGCCTGCCGGTCCGCTGCTGCACCTCGACCAGGCGCGAGCGATCGTGATGTCGCTGGAGGCGATCCCCAAGGCGGCGATGGTTCCGGTCGAGAGCCTGGTCGCCGCCGAGGCACGGATGGTCGAGGCAGCCAGGGTTCTCACCCCGACCGAGTTGTCCAAGCTCGGCCAACAGGTTCGCAACGTCCTCGACACCGATGGGCCCGAGCCCGCCGAGGACAAGGCTTACCGCAACGAAACCTTCTGGATGAAGAACGCCGATCACGGCCTCAAGTTCGGCGGCTACCTCGCCAACGAGAACGCCGAACTCCTCCAAACCCTCATCCATGACAACGCCAAGCCGCACAAAACCGTCGACGGTCAGCCGGATCCCCGGTCCCGCGACAAGCGGCAGGCCGACGCGCTCACCACAGTTCTCACCGCCGCAGCGGGGAGCGGCGACACCGGCCACACCCGGATCAAGCCGCACATCACCGTCACGATCGGCTACGCGGATCTGAAGGGCCTCGCCACCAACGGCGTCGGCGATCTCGTCTTCGGCGACGGCTTGTCGGCGGCAGCCGTCCGAAGGCTCGCCTGCGACGCCGGCGTACTGCCGATCGTCCTCGGCTCAGAATCTCAACCGCTCGATGTCGGGATGGAGGAACGGTTCGTCACCAGCGCCCTCCGCACCGCCTTGAACGCCCGCGACAAAGGCTGCGTCGTGTGCGGCGCGCCCCCGATCCATTGCGACGCCCATCACCTCGTGCACTGGGTCGATGGAGGCCCCACCGCGATCGACAACCTGGCCCTGTTCTGCAAGGGCCACCACATCGACGTCCACAGCGGCCACTGGAAGGTCAGCATCACCAACGGCGTCGTCCACGTCTCCCGCCCCTCCTGGGCCGAACCCGGCCCCCACCGACGCCTCCGCCGCAGCGCTCCCACCGCCGGACAACCAGCCGACGCGCCCGCCGCGCCCAGCACCTGGCCACACACCGACGACACCCCATGGATCACCCCCGACGAAGCCGCACGCCACAACCCATGGGGCGACGGACCCCTTCGCCCCGCGATGCTCCACGTCCCGAACCAAAAGCCAGATACCACCCGGGGCTCACCTTGGGGAGACGCCAATGACCTGGCCTCCCCCGGTCCGTAAGAACCCACCACCCACGCCGCACCACGACGCCCGCCCACACCCGCACCGCAACGCCACCGCGCCGGAGCCCGCCGGCCCGCCCTCACACCAACACCGCAGCACCCCACCACGCCGGTCCACGTGCCCATCCCACGTCGGCGCCGGTCCGCACCGGTCCGCACCGGCGGGACTGTCCGTCTAACGGTGTTTCCGGCCCGACGCGCCGACTGTGGTGGTTGGCGGTGGAGCGGCGCTGCAGGGTTCGGAGCCACGGCTGCGGACACGCGACTGGATCGCGCTTGCGTTGCTGATGTTCGGGCCGTTCGTGCTGATGATCGGCTGGTTCGTCGGTGTCTGGTTGCTGTGGGCCTCGAACCGCTGGTCCATGGTCTGGAAGATCGTCGGCACGGCCGCCTGGCCGATCGGCTGGGTCGCGGCGGCCAGCGCTGAGTTCTTCCAGCCGCCGCTCTGGGTGAGCCTGCTGGTCGCCGGCGTGATCGAGTCCGCCGTGTACCTCGCGCTGATAGTGGAAGCCCGGGTGTGAACGTGCGGCACGACGGCGACCGCCTCGTCGACGCGTACCTGAAGTACCTGGCCAAGGCGGCCGAGCCGTTGCCCGAGTCGCGTCGTACGGACCTGCTGGCCGATGTGACGTCACATATCGCCGAGGCGCGCGCGGCGGGCGCGACCTCGGAGGACGACGTACGGCGGATGCTGCGGCGGCTGGGGGACCCGGACGAACTGGTCGCGGCGTCGACCGACGGGCTGGTGCTGGTCGATCGGTACCGGCCGAAGTTCCGCGGCCGGGAGATCCTGGCGCTGTCGTTGCTCGCCCTCGGCGGGTTCGTCGCGCTGCTCGGCTGGGTGGTCGGCGCCGTCCTGCTCTGGACGTCGGATCGCTGGACCCGCGGCGAGAAGTGGCTCGGCACGATGGTCTGGCCGTTCGGCTTCGTGTTCGTCTACTTCATCGTGACGCTGCAGACCGGCTTCACCTTGCCGGCCTGGCTGGGCATCCCGATCGCAGTGCTGGTCGGCCTGGCGCCGTTCTTCGTCCTCGGCCTGCTGATCAAGAACGCCTGTCCGGGCCGCGCGAGTCAGGCCTCGTAGACGAGCCACTTCCGTCCGATCTCCGTCGCGAGGTCGACGTCGTGCTGGTGCACCAAGCCGGGCCGTGCCGGAGCTCGGCAACTGTGGCCGCCCCTACGGCACTCCCCGCGCTGCCCCATCGCTCCGTGCCGACCTACTTCTCTGCACCAATGCTCGTCACCTGGATGTCCTCGATCGCAGCAGCCTCAGTGTCACAGGCGACACCCGGGCCGTACGACTCGTAGTACAGACGTCCGAGTTCGAGGGTGTTCACGGGCGGCGGTGATCAGGTCGGACTGCTCGGGGAAGACCTTCAGCGCATGATCTCCGGTGCCGGTTTTGGTGACGATGTTGCCGGCGGCAAGAAGTGCGTGCTTCTCCGGAAGCTGGGCACGCACCTCCCGCACCGCCTCAACCTCCCGCACTGCCTCGACCTCCTCCGGCGGTTGCGCGACCACCACGCCGGTGATGTCGCTGCGCCCCGGACGGTAGTCCCCCAGGCGGTACAGAGCCAGGCAGGTAGAAGCCGTGACCTGATCGGGTAGCGCCTTGTCGATCAGTCGAGGTACTGCGAAGTGGTGCCGCGACTTCGCTGGGCGGGTTCAGCGGTTGGCGGCTGCCTTGATGAAGGCGCCGAGGTCCTTGGACTGTTGCAGCCGGGTCGACTCGTGGACGTACATCATGTGCCCCGCCGGGTAGTACTTGAGCTCGATGTTGTCGTGGAGTTCCGCCGGGATCTGCAGCCGCGCGACGGTGTGCTCGGTGGCGAAGTACGGGGTCGCGCAGTCGTAGTGGCCGGACGCGATGTGGACCTTCAAATGCGGATTCGCCCGCATCGCCTCGGCCAGTTTGTCCGCGACCGTGACGTGATTGTTCTCGAACTCCTTGTACGACCAGTCCTTGGCCGCCTGGCTGCTGAGAAACTCGTACGGGAGATCGTTGCGGTACTCGAGTTCCGCGCGCACGTAGTGGTTCAGCGCGGCCGTGTACGGACCGATGATCGCGCGGAACGACGGGTCGTCGGTGGAGACCTCACCGGCGGAGTCGACGTCCCAGCCGGTGAACCGGGCGTCGAGCCGGCCGATCACCTGGCGGCGGGAGCGCAGCAGTTCGGCGAAGAACCGGGTGTGCTCGATCCGCAGGTTGACCCGGTCGAGGTAGTCCTCCGACAGCCCGGTCAGCTCCGCCAACCGGCCGACCACCTCGGCCCGGTACTCGGCCTCCATCCGATTGCCCTGAGCAAGCGCATGCGGGTAGCGGCCGGCCGCGTACCGCTCGGCGTCGGCGAGCACGTCTTCCAGCGTCCGGTCCGGGATCAGCCCGTGGTAGTGCGCGGCCGCGGCGTACGACGGCAGGAACAGCGCGAACGGCAGATCGTTGCCCGGGGTGAAGTCGAGCGTCGAGAACTCCAGCACCGCGGAGATCAGCATCACGCCGTTGAGGTACAACCCGTACCGGTCCTGCAGATGCGCCGCCAGCCCGGCGGCTCGCGTCGTACCGTAGGACTCGCCGGCCAGGAACTTCGGCGACATCCAGCGCCCGTTCCGCGACGTCCACAGCCGGATCACTTCGCCGACGGACTCCAGATCCTGGGTGAAGCCGTGGTACTCCCCCGGCTTCTCGCCCTCGACCGCACGCGAGTACCCCGTCGAGACCGGATCGATGAAGACCAGGTCGCTGTGCCGCAGCAAGGTCTCCGCGTTGTCCACCAGCCCGTACGGCGGCGGCGCGAGGTCGCCCACGTCCCCCGAGACCACCCGGCGCGGACCGAGCAGCCCGAGGTGCAGCCAGATGCTCGACGAGCCCGGTCCGCCGTTGAACGCGAACGTCACCGGCCGCTGCGAGGCGTCCGCGTCGTCGAGCGTGTAGGCGGTCAGGAACACCTCGGCCTTCGGCACGTGCCCGTCGAACTTCCCGTCGGTCAGCACCTCCTGCCGCAGCACGATCCGGCCGGTGGTGGCGGTGTACTTCAGCTTCCGGCGGCCGATGGTCAGCACGTGCCGCGTCGTGGTCAGGTCGTCAACCGGAGCCTCGATCGGCTTCACCGACTCCGGCTCGACAGGCCCCGTCGTACCAGCAGAATCCTGCTCGTCGACCGCGAACTTCTTCTGGGGTCCCCGCTCAGCCGTCGCCATGCGAAGACCCTAACCGGGGCGACGGCTCAGACTGATCGCGCCTCCACCGCGGGGTCAGATCCGGAAGAACAGGTTCAGGTAGCGGTCGGCAACGGCCCGGTCGCCGCGGATCGTCCCGGAGTTGCTCCGGCCGAAAGCCGTCAGTACGAAACTGCCGGGGTCGAACTCGAGCACCGTGCTCCGGTCCCTCACCTCGCCTGCCTGGTAGGACATGCCCTCCGTCCCGACCAGGACCCGGGTGTCGCCCGCGTTGGGACCGCTGGTGATCCGGATACCCAGCTCGCAAGGCTCGTTGACACCGGTCGTGTACTGCCACAGGACGAACATGAAGGGCACCAGCAGATCGGCCGCGTCACCGGCCAGCCCGTGGGCGCGGCCCGTGCCTTGGCGGACGTCCCACGAGTGGACGCCGTAGTCCATCAACTGGAAGGCCGGGAAGAAGAACGCCGGCAACGGACCCATGTAGAAGTGCGGCACGTTGAGGCCACCCCACTCGTCCGGTCCGAGCGCGTCGAAGATCTCCATGATCTTGTCGAAGTCGTCGCGCAGCCGCTCCACCAACTCGGCCCGTGGAACGGTGCGCAGGGCCAGCGCCTGCTCGTCGACCCGCTTCGCCATCCCGGGCAGGCCGTACGCGGCCGGCACCTCCGTGTGGGCCCGTGCCGCGTCGAAGGCGACGAAGTACGCCTCGGTGGTGTCGGCGATGTGGGCCACCACGTCGCGGACCTGCCAGTGACCGGCGCCCGTCGGCGCCTCCCAGGCTTCCTCGCTGTCGACCAGGTCGAAGAACTGTTCGGCCTCGGTCCTGACCACACGGAGAAGCGTGTTCTTGCCCTCGTACGACATGGCGTTCCAGCCGCTCATGTCCGCCACCTCCCTTGGATCAGAGGGCGCGGTGGTGACCGCCGGTCCGGCAGGCATCACCCGATACTCAAACGTACTCTCGCCCGGCAGTGAATGACCCCGGTCGGGCGGAGGCATTGCCGGGGCGGGGGACGAGGGGCACTATCGAGATGTGATGTCAGTCACAAACATCAACGCGGCCGAGGAGGTGGGTGATGACCGGCACCATGACGCACTTCACCCAGGAGCGAGCGCCGTGCGGGCGGCTCGTGGACGGTGATCGCAGCCAGGACGACGATTTGGAGGGCCTGAGGTTCGACGACCTGCACTACGCCTGCGGCTGCCGCAAGATCCGGCACGAGTTCCACGACGGGAGCGTGCGGATCAGGACGATCCGGCATGACGGCAAGATCCTGCTGGACGAGCACAGCGGCGACCACGAGGCCTGACGGGCGCCCATGACCGCATTCCACGACGTTCTGGTGATCGGCGGCGGCGGAGCGGGGCTCCGCGCCGCCATCGCGGTGGCCGAGACCAACCCGCGGCTGAAAGTGGCGATCGTGTCGAAGGTCTATCCGATGCGCAGCCACACGGTGTCCGCCGAGGGTGGCGCCGCCGGCGTCGCGGCTGCCGACGACAGTCTCGACGAGCACGCCTACGACACGGTGTCCGGCAGCGACTGGCTCTGCGACCAGGACGCGGTCGAGGCCTTCGTCGCCGAGGCTCCCCGTGAACTGCTCCGGCTCGAGCACTGGGGTTGTCCCTGGAGTCGCCAGCCGGACGGGCACACCGCGGTACGGGCGTTCGGTGGGATGAAGAAGAAGCGCACCTGGTTCGCCGCGGACCGGACCGGCTTCCACATGCTGCACACGCTCTTCCAGACCGCGCTCTCGTTCCCCGACGTCGTCCGGTACGACGAGTGGTACGTGACGAAACTGCTGGTCGACGACGGCCGGGCGTACGGCGTCGTCGCGATCGAAGTGGCCACCGGACGGATCGAGACGATCACCGCGAGCGCCGTGATCGTGTGTACCGGCGGGTGCGGCCGGGTGTACCCGTTCACCACGAACGCCAACATCAAGACCGGCGACGGGATGGCCCTCGCCTACCGGGCCGGCGCGCCGCTCAAGGACATGGAGTTCGTCCAGTACCACCCGACCGGCCTGCCCTTCACCGGCATCCTGATCACCGAGGCGGCCCGGGCCGAGGGCGGCTGGCTGCTCAACAAGGACGGCTACCGCTACCTGCAGGACTACGATCTCGGCACGCCCTCGCCCACTCCGGAGCTCCGCAGCATGGAACTGGGACCCCGCGATCGGTTGTCGCAGGCCTTCGTGCACGAGCAGGAGAAGGGCCGCACCATCGACACGGCGTACGGGCCGATCGTGCAGCTCGACCTGCGCCACCTGGGCGCCGACGTGATCGACGCCAAGCTCCCGTTCGTGCGGGAGCTGTGCTCGAAGTACCAGAACATCGACCCGGTGACCGAGCTGATCCCGGTCCGCCCGGTCGTGCACTACATGATGGGCGGCATCCACACCGACATCCACGGCGCGACCCCGATCGAGGGCCTGTACGCCGCCGGGGAGGTCGCCTGCGTCAGCATCAACGGCGCCAACCGGCTGGGGTCGAACTCGCTGCCCGAGTGCCTGGTGTTCGGTACCCGCGCCGGGCGGGCTGCCGCCGTGTTCGCCGGCCGGTACGGCGGCGCCGTCCCGGCGGCGGTGCTGGCGGACGGCCGCGACGAGGAACGCCGGCTGGAACGGGACCTGGGCCGGCATGCGGAGGGGCGCGAGCGGTTCGCCGACATCCGGTCCGAGATGCAGACGACGATGGAGACCGGCGCCGGGATCTACCGCGACGGAGACTCGCTGGCGAAGGCGGCCGACGAACTGCGGGAGCTGCAGGAGCGGTTCGCGGACGCGGGAATCGACGACCACAGCCGGAGGTTCAACACCGACCTGGTCGCCCTGCTCGAGCTGTCGTTCATGCTGGACGTTGCCGAGAGCATCATCGCCTGCGCCCTGCAGCGGCAGGAGTCGCGCGGGGCGCACCAGCGCACCGACTACCCGGCCCGCGACGACGAGCGGTACCTCGCGCACTCACTGATCCACCGCGGCCCCGACGGCCTCGGGGTGGTCAAGTACCTCCCGGTGACGATCACCCGCTGGCCACCGGGCGAACGCGTGTACGGGAGGTAGGCGATGGCGGACGAGATCACCCTCGAGGTCGCACGCTACCGGCCGGACCAGGACACCGAACCGGTGTTCGAGTCCTACCAGGTACCCCTCCGCCCGCACTGGGCGGTCCTCGACGGCCTGACCTACATCAAGGATCACCTGGACGGCACGCTGTCGTTCCGCTGGTCCTGCCGGATGGGGATCTGCGGCAGTTGCGGCATGACCGTGAACGGCGATCCGCAGCTGAGCTGTGCCACCTTCCTCACCGACTACGCGCCGGGGCCGGTGCGGGTCGAGCCGTTGCGCAACTTCCCGGTCGTGCGCGACCTGGTCGTCGACATCGACGACTTCATGGACAAGCTGCCGAAGGTCAAGCCGTGGCTGATCCGCGCCGTGGACAGTCCGGTCGAGGAGGGCGACTACCTGCAGACGCCCGACGAACTGGACGCGTACCAGCAGTTCAGCATGTGTATCAACTGCATGCTCTGCTACTCCGCCTGCCCGGTCTACGCGTTGGAGCCGCAGTTCATCGGCCCCGCGGCGATCGCGCTGGCCCAGCGCTACAACCTCGACTCCCGAGACGACGGTGCGGCGGAGCGACGTGAGGTCCTGGAGTCACCCGAGGGGATCTGGGCCTGCACCTTCGTCGGCGAGTGCAGCGCCGTCTGCCCCAAGGACGTCGACCCGGCCGGTGCGATCCAGCGCTACAAGCTCACCGCGGCGACCCAGACGCTGAAGGACTTCCTGCTGCCCCGAGGCGCACGATGAGCCTGTACCAGCGGCCGATCCCCACCTTCTGGTGGCTCGAGCGCCGCTCGTACCTTCTCTTCGTACTGCGTGAGCTCAGCAGCGTGTTCGTCGCCTGGTTCGTGGTGTACCTGCTGCTGCTGATCAACGCGATCAGCGGCGGCAGCACGGAGTACGAGCAGTTCCTCGACCGGAGCGGGCACTGGTGGGTGGTCGCGATCAACGTGATCGCGCTGCTCTTCGTGCTGTTGCACACGGTGACGTGGTTCGGATTGGCGCCGAAGGCAATGGTCATCCAGTTGCGGGGACGCCGGGTGCCGGCCGCCCAGGTCGTGGTGGGGCACTACCTCCTCTGGGTGGTGCTGTCGGCCGTTGTCGCCTGGGTCGTGCTCCGATGAGCACTCGCAGATCTCCCGAGCCCGTGCTGTGGTTGCTGTTCAGCGCCGGCGGCATGGTCGCGGCGCTGATGGTCCCGGTCCTGCTGTTCCTGTTCGGCCTCGCCTTCCCGCTGGGCTGGATCTCGCCGCCGGACCACGCGCACCTGCTCGCCGTACTGCGAAACCCGATCACCAGGCTGATCCTGTTCGGCCTGTCCGCCCTGGCGTTGTTCCACTGGGCACACAGGTTCCGCTTCACCCTCTACGAAGGCCTGCAGCTCAAGCGGTTCAGCGTCCCGATCGTCCTGCTCTGCTACGGCGGCGCCGTAGCCGGAACGATCATCGCCGGCTACCTGCTCGCCTTCGTGGTCTAGACTGATGTTTGACACCACTGTCAAACATGGAGGTTCCGATGCAGGCCACCCGCTCGGTCGAGATCGTGCACTCGTTCTGGGACGAGGTGTGGAACAGCGCCGATCCCGAGGCGGTCGACCGGTTCGTCACCGAGGACTTCGTGATCACGAACGCGGGCCGCGACATCGTCGGCCGGGAGGCGTTCAAGCGCTGGATCGCGGCGTTCCTGGCCGAGGCGCACGACCTGCGTCTGGACGTGGTCGAGAGCTTCGCGAACAGTGACGGCAGCCGGGTCGCGTCCCGCTGGCGCCTCACCGCGACGAACCACGGCTTCGACCACACCGCCGCGATCGGCGACCGGATCACCTTCACCGGTACTGCGGTCTGGCAGGTCAGCGAGGACGGCAAGTTGCTGCACAACTGGGTGGAGCGGTCTGCCCCGGTCGTCGTCTAGTGGCGGGCGTCCGTCAGTTCGACGAGTCGGCGGTCGTCGAGCAAGCGCTGGAGGTGTTCTGGGACAAGGGTTTCCGGGCCACCTCGATGCTCGACCTCGCCGCGGCGACCGGCGTACAGCGTGGCTCGCTGTACCACGCGTACGGCGGCAAGGAGCAACTCTTCGGCAAGGTGTTCGGGCAGTTCGCCGAGCAGTTCCTGACCGCTGCGGCGGCCGCGCTGGAAGGTCCCGACCGGCGTCAGGCTCTGCTGGCCTTCTTCGACTACTGCGTCGAGTCGATCACCACCGGCTCGCCCTCGCGCGGCTGCTTGTCGACCCGCACCGCTGTGGAGGCGTCGGCGCCGGTGGTGGCGGCTGTCCGTCAACTGCTCGACGGGCTCGAGGAGATCGTGCTGAGCGCCCTGACCCGCACCGGCGACGGTCTGACACTGGCAGTCGAGCCCCGCGAGGCCGCGCGACTGGTTGTCGCGATGACCCGCGGCCTCGCGGTACTGGAACGCGTCTACGACGACCCGGCACGCCTGCGCGAGACCGCCGCCCCGCTCGTCACCTCGTTGCTGAGGTGACGAGCGCGGCGAACCACTAGCTCAACGAACTGTGCTAGCTCAAGGACCTGTGCTAGCTCAAGAAACTGTGCTAACTCAAGAAGAAGTGGTCGACGTCGAACAGCGCGCCCGACCCACCACTGAAGGTGAGGAACAACTGGCCGCCGCTCGACGCGGTTAACGGGGTCGAGACGGTCTGGAAGTTCTCCCAGCCACCGGTCACCGGCACGGCGACTGTTCCCAGCACCGGCCCGCTCGCCGAGCCGGAGCGGACCCGGATGGTGCCACCCGCGCCACCCGAGGAGATCCGGGCGGTGAAGTTGGTCGCACCTGCCGTGTTCACCTGGGCGTAGCCGGCCCAGTCACCGTTGTCGATGTACCCGAGCGTCCGGCCACCACTGGCATTCCCGTGCCCGGCCACCTGTACGCCGAACTGCGAGGTGAACGCCTCCCCCTCGACCTGGGTCGGCGCCGGGCCGGCGCCCGCCGCGTACTGGATCCCGCCGAGCAGATGCGTGCGGAAGGCCGGCTCGGAGTACGACGCGATGGTGTGCCCGAAGCCCGTGTAGAAGGACCGGCCGGCCCCTTGCGGATGGCACCAGGCGATCGGGTGATCGCCCATGTCTCCGCCGCTGTAGGTGGATTCGTCGAGGTTGATCAGGACGCGCACGTTCGGCCTGGGGTTGGTGGCGTAGTTGTACAACTCGTCCGTGCGGACCCAGGTCTGGCCGAGGTGCGCGGTCGACGGATGCGCGCGGTCCTCGACCCTGGCGGTCACCTGCTGGATCGCGGGGTGGCTCCGGAACCACGCGCCGACCAGTTGCCCGTAGTACGGCCAGCCGTACTCCGTGTCGGCGGCGGCGTGGACGCCGACGAATCCGCCGCCGCCGTTGATGTAGGACTCGAACGCGGTCTGCTGCGAGGCGTTGAGGATGTCGCCGGTGGTGCTCAGGAACACGACGGCCCGATAGGCGGCGAGCTGGGACGTGGTGAAGACCGCACTGTCCTCAGTGGCCGTGACAGTGAACCCGTTGGCGGAGCCCAACTCCCGGATCGCCTGAATACCGGCAGGGATGGAGTCGTGCCGGAAGCCGGCGGTCCTGCTGAACACCAGCACCTGGTAGGGCGCAGCCGCAGTGGAAGCGGATGCTGGTGCGGGTCGCCACTCGACCATGCCCCCGACCAGCAGCAACGCACCTGTCAGCAGTGATTCACGACGTGTGAAAGTAGTCATGTTTGTCCTCAAGGGGTGATGGTGAACGTGTCGACGTCGAAGAGGAATCCCGCGGGTCCGGTGAAGCTCAGGAAGAGCGGCCCGGTGGCAGTCCCGGTCAGGTTGGCCGAGACGGTCTGGAAGTTCTCCCAGCCGCCAGTGACCGGTACGGCGACGGAGCCGAGAAGAGTGCCCGTGGCTGACCCGGACCGCAGCTGGATGGTGCCGCCCGTCCCGGCCGAGGACACCCGCGCACTGAAGGTCCTGGCGCCGCCTGTGCTCACCGACGAGTAGCCGGCCCAGTCGCCGTTCTCGATGTACCCGAGCGTCTGCCCGCCACTGGCACCCGCGTGACCAGCCACCTGTACTCCGTACTGCGAGCTGAACGCCTCGGCCTCGGCCGTAGTACCGGTGGAGCTCGAGGTGGCCAGGGTGAACGCGTCGAGGTCGAACAGGTTGCCCGCACCGCCCTTGAACACCAGGAACAGCGTCGTCGTACCAGCGGGCTTGTTGGTGAGGTTGGCCGAGACGTTGACGAACGTGTCCCAGCTACCGGTCGGCGAGACCGGCAGCGTGGCCATCAACGCGCCGGTCGCCGAGCCTGCCCGGACCTCGATCGTGCCACCGGGGCCGCCGGACGAGACGCGGGCGCTGATCGAGGTCGCCGTACTCATCGCGTACGGCTGGAAGGAGATCCAGTCGTTGTTGTCGACGAATCCGACCGTCCGGCCGCCTTCGGCTCCACCATGCTGAGCCAACTCGATCCCGGACATCGCACTGAAGTGCTCGGCCTGCCGGTGCCGCGGCTGGAGCTTGCGCACGCTGTGCGAGGTGAGCCCGCCGTTGTCGGTGTACTGCGCGTCGAAGACGCCGTACACGTTGGCCGCCGGGTCATGCTCACCATCGACCGGTACTGCGATCGATCCGCTGCAGCCGTTCTTCGACGTGATCTCGTGCCGGTGGTCGTCATGACCGAGTAGGTAGGTCACCTTCACCCGGCTGCAGTCGATCGTGCCGTCCTCCGGGTCCGTGACGTTCACCTGGAACGGCACAGTGTCACCGAACGAGAACGGCTGCCCGTCGGCCGGAAGCTGCAAGGTGACCGCGGGCGCCGTGTTGCCCACGCTGATCTGCACGTTGGCCGAACCGGTCAGCCCGGCCGGATCGGTCACCGTCAACGTCGCCGTGAAGTTGCCGGCCGTGTTGTAGGTGTACGACGGGTTCGCCTGCGTCGAGCTGCCACCATCGCCGAAGGTCCAGCGATACGACAGCGCACCACCTTCGGGATCCGAACTGCCGGCGGAGGAGAACGCCACCGTCAACGGCCGGCCACCCGAGGTCGGCGTGGCACCGGCCTTGGCGATCGGGTTGCGGTTCGTGTTGCCCTTGTACTCGATCCGCCACAGCGCCTGGTTGTTGGACCCGGTGCCGTAGTCGAGCACGTACAGAGCACCGTCCGGCCCGAACGCCAGGTCCATCACCTGGGTGCCGTTCCAGGGGAAGGCGCCGATGTCGCCGACGCCGCCGCCCGACGTCACCTCGATGGCCTTGATCCACTTGCGGCCGAGCTCGCCCGCGAAGTACCGGCCGTCCAGCGAGGCCGGGAACTTGACCGGCGAGTTGAGGTTCGCGTCGTACCGGTAGACCGGACCACCCATCGGCGACTCGGAGCCACCGCCGAACTCGGGCGGCGTACCGGCGTCGCCGCCGTACCGGATCCAGGACGGTTTCGCGGCCGGCAGCTTGGTCTGGCCGGTGTTGCGGAACGAGTTGTTGGCCGGGCCGCCCGCGCAGTCGAACTTGGCCCCCGACGGTCCGCTCGGGAACTGGAAGTCGTTGTAGGTCTCGTTCGTCGTGTTGGTGCCGGTGCAGTAGGGCCAGCCGTAGTTGCCCGGACCGGTGATCCGGTCGAACTCGACCTGGCCGTTCGGGCCGCGGTTGGGGTTGGTGACGCCTGCGTCCGGGCCGTAGTCGCCCAGGTAGACGATGCCGGTCGGCTTGTCGACGCTCATCCGGAACGGGTTGCGGAAGCCCATCGCGTAGATCTCGGGCCGGGTCTGCGCGGTGCCGGGCGCGAACATGTTGCCGGCCGGGATCGTGTAGGTGCCGTCCGGTTGCGGCTTGATCCGCAGGACCTTGCCGCGCAGGTCGTTGGTGTTGGCCGAGGTGCGCTGTGCGTCGAACTGCGGGTTGCGACCGGTCCGCTCGTCGATCGGCGTGTAGCTGTCGGACTGGAACGGGTTGGTGTCGTCGCCGGTGGTCAGATACAGGTTGCCGGCGGCATCGAAGTCGAGGTCGCCGCCGACGTGGCAGCACTGGCCGCGGTCGTTCGGGACCCGCAGGACGATCTTCTCGCCGGCCAGGTCGAGGGTGTTGTCGGTCTTGAGGACGAACCTGGACAGATGCAGCTCACCCTTCCAGCGGTCCCAGTCGGCCTGGGTGCCGTCGGTCGGGGCGTCGCCGTCCGGCGTGGACAGCCGGGGTGAGAAGTAGAGATAGACGTAGCGATTGGTGGTGAAGTTCGGGTCGACGGCTACGCCCTGCAGACCCTCCTCGTCGTGGGTGTAGACGTTCAGCCGGCCGCGAGCGTCGTCGTACCGGCCGCGTCGGTGATCCGGACCGCGCCGTCGCGGGCTGTGTGGATGACGGACCGGTTGG
>NZ_BAAAOS010000026.1:0-11609 GCF_039530625.1 Kribbella sancticallisti
TCCGCAACCTCAGCGACGGACACCGACCGACACGTCGTCATCCAGAACGACGGTCAACACCCAGGTCGCAGGACTCATCCAATGGATGAGTCCTGCCTGGTAGGCCGAGATTAGCCATCGCAGTGGGCGGATGCATCGGGCTGGACCTCGTGCAGTGGCAGGGCACCCTGGTCGAGGCACCCGCCGCCCAAGACGTGCTGCTACGCCGGCGCTGAACCGTCGCCGAACTCGCCGATGGTCTGTCCGGCAGGGTCGCGCCCACAGCCGCCGGCACAGGCCTGCTCGAGTGCGGCCGCACCGGGTAACGCACCGGGTTGACGGATCAGCGCCTCCAGGTAGGTTCAAGTTCGAGGCGGGACCCGCCCTTGGCCAGGAGCCGTTCGTGGCTGGCGACCTCGGTGCGGCCGTCGTACACGACCAGGTCGGAAGCATTCAGCGACACCTGACCTGGCGGCCGATCAGCCGCGTCGGGACCGAGTAGTGGTTGGTGCGAATGGTCACCTGGGAGAACCGGTCGACCTGCGGTGTGATCCCAGCGCCAGGTCTCGAACACCGAGCACAGCGGAGGCTTCAGCAACGACTGCTCGACCGCGAACAGGTTGCCCACCGTCCGGGCCCGGGTACCGATCCTGCGAGACTCATCGCCAAGATTCCACCTATCGATCACCTGGTCAGCTCAGCAAGTGAATCGACCTCCGGACCGGCGCCAAATGGTTGCGACGGAACCAGCCGATCTGTCCCTCGACGCAGCCCTTCTCGTGCGCACCCTCAAGCCCGGGCTGGCAGTTGCAGGCCTCGATCCCGAAATGAGAGCGGAATGCCGTCCACCGCTCGGTCTCGACCCGCTGCCGAGCGACCCCAGCACCTTGGCGACCGGCGGCCTTCAAGTTGTCGTAGCGGATCTTGCCAGACGGCACACCACCCAGCACGCTGAAGGCGTGCACATGGCCTACGAAGAACGGCTCCTGACCGCCGGAGGCGAAGACCCGGTGCACCGCCTTGCCCGAGTACGACGACCGTAGACAGAACAACATGCAGGTCACGTGTTCACCGCGCAGCCGGATCATCACCTCCCCGAAGTCGACCTCGCCCTCTGCACTAGGCAGACGCGACTGCGGGACGAACACCTGCGCCGGCCCGCGGCCGGCCTCGATCCGGATCTCCGGGCGCCGTCTGGCTACATAGCCACGCACCAACTGATACGACACATCCAGCAGACCGTGGTCGTCGATCAGCCGGTGATAGATCCGAGTCGCGGTATGTCGCTGCTTCCTTGGCGCGTCCAGGTCGCCGAGCAGCATCTCGTCGATCACCGGCTTGAACGGATCCAGCTTCGAACGCCGTGGCCACACGCTTGCCGCGCCGGTGGCCATGCCGAACTCAACGCCTGCTGAACGGTGCGCCAACCGACGCTGTACTTACGCTCCAGAGCCCGGTTCGAAAGACCGCGCGGGAATCTCGGCGCAGCCCGGCATACAGCTCGACCTTGGACTGACGTGGCGGCATCGGTGGTGCTCCCTCGCTACGCACACCGATCCTCACCGCAGACCCCTCGGTGACGCCATCTTCGCGGGCAACTTCCGCCCCAGCCAGCAGGTGCAGCAGGGACAAGACGGCGGCGTCCATGGCGCTCTTAACCTCACTAAGCAGGATGCCGGCCGCCTCGTCGATGGCGCGCAACTGCAGTGCACTGGGTCGATACGCGCACCAGAGCTCGACTGTGTCCTCGCGCGACTTCTCAAGCCAGGCGGAGAACGGTCCCTGCTGCCGGATCTCGTCCCAGCGTCGGATGCACTCGCGCCGCTGCTCCAGAGCGCGGTTCAGGTGAATTCGAGCGCTCACGAACAGACGGGGGACGCCAAGGTGCTCGGGACGCTCCGACATGCGACAAGGATGGAGGACGCCGCCGACACTTTCGGTAGATCAAGGCACGAGCCGCATCACGCTCGACTTGGCGTACGCATCGTCGCCCCGTTGGTAAGCACAGCCGCGACTCTTTTTGTGATCCGACAACTGATCTGCGACACAGGTCCGCCAACTGATGTACGACAGGCGAGAAGCCTGGATGACTACCTGGCGCGCCGGCCAACGCACCGCACAAGTAGCCGAGGAGCGGATGCTGGCCCGGTCAGGTGCTCGAAGGAATGCCTAGCCCGCTGGAGCGTCGGCCCGTTGAGCGTCACCGAGCAGCAGGCGGGCACCTTGGCGGACAACATTCCAGTCGGTCTCCGGGGAGCGGTCGAGGTTCTTGGCAAGCCAATGCCGCCGGTCTTCGTGTTCCTGCCGCAGATGGACAAGGTCGAGGTCCACACCAGGTAGCCCGCCGCGGTGTTCCAACTCCTCGACTCGCCGCCCCATGGTGTCCATCAGCTCGCGGTTGAGGGTGTGCACGGCCTCAAGGTACGCGGTGGTCGGGACGCTGAGCCGGACTGTGGGGTCGGCGGTGAAACCGATCTCGCCGTCGTCCTCGTGCCGCCAATCGATGGTGATCTCGTCGCGATCGCCGCGGGTGGTACGCCAGTACCGGAGCTTTGGAGGACTGCGCAGGTAACCGAAGTCCAGGTAGTGCTTGCCGTACCAGATCGCGGCGGTGACGACGGGATGATCGGGCACGTCCGCGTTCTCGTCATCGGTCCGTTCCTCATCCGGTTCGGCCATGAACTCGAGCGGGTCACACGTCCACTGCGCGGGGTGGGAGGCGATGAACGGCTGCAGATCGTCGGGCACCGGCTCCAGCACCTCCGGTGTAAGGACAATGACGTCTTCCCAGAGCCGGGCCAGGTGGTAGTCGATGTAGGGATGCGGGTGACCTTGCTGGGTGCGGCGCAGCAGCTCCTGCCCGCTTGCTTCGAGCCAGTACCAGCCCTCGGTGAGCCCGAACCAATGGAGGCTCGGCTGGTCGCTGCCCCACGGCGAAACCTCGTCCAGTGGGTACAGCTCGAATCGAAATTTGATCATTGAGGCAGTATCCAGTAATGACCGGCGGTCGAACGAGAGCCTCGATCTGGCCGGTCCGCGCTTCCGCACTGTCGCAGATCACCTGACGAAAGGTGTCGCACATCAGTCGACGGAGGACAAGTCGCGACGCTTTTTGTCGTGTGCCACCTGATGCTGTCGTGTGCCACCTGATGCCTCTTGCTGAATTTGGCTCTTACGGATCAAGGCGCGCCTTCGGCGCGCGGCCCCGGACGGCGGGCGGCGCCAGGGCGCCGTCCTCGCCGGTGCCCAGCAGCAGGACGCTTCCCCGTTCACGCGATCCCAACTGCCACGAGCCAAGTCCTGGCGTCTGACCGCCGGTTAGCCCCGTCCCCCTCGCCGCTCGATCGTACGGCCACCACGACCCACATCAAGAGCGCTCCGCGTCCCTACGGGATCGGCAAGCCGACTCTTGACATGCGCCGCGCTGGCCTGGGTTTGGCAGTCATTAGGGGGACGGGGCAGCTCTGGCGACGCTGGTCAGCAAGGGCCCGTCGACCGAGCACGCCGGGCGGCGAAGTTAGGTGAGCTGGCAAGGCATTGCGCACACCGGACACGTGGCTCGCTTGGCGGTGGATACGACCTCCACTCCACAGCCGGCGCACGTGCCGTCCTCCCATAGCTCAGGTTCCGGGCCGAACCCTCCGTCGTAATACTCTCGGTCGGGCCAGGCCACCACGGCGATCTCCCCGTCGCGCTGCCCGCGAAAGTTGCCTTGTAGCCGAGTAACCTGCGCAAGAACAAGGCGTGAGGCCATTCCGTGACGGGAGCTCGCTCTGTACGGCAGAACCCGCCGGAGGACATCAACGAGCTCGGGCGTCGGCAGCGCAAGTAGCTGATTCGCGAGCGTCTGCCTCGCTTCATCGTCGACCATGAGGCGCAGCCTACGCCGGTAGCTGCCGTGCCATCCGTGAGCGATTAGCGGGCGGTTAGGCAGCCGGGGGCAAGTGGGTCACTCGGAGGGCACTGGTTCACCCATAGGACCATGCGGTGAGCGTGTCGTCGACCGATCTTCCAAGCTGGCTAGGTGGGTCGGATCGTTGACCCCAGCCTGACCTCAACGACCCCTGCCTGGGTCGATTTCGCGGAGATCTGACGTCACAGAGAACACCGCCAGAACCACTCAGGGCCTGTGTGGCTGATGCACGCTCTCCCAGGCAACTGCCGTAACATGTGCTCGCGAGTTCGAGTTGCGGTCAGCTTCGAATTGTGCTTGACGTGCCAGTGCGGGGCGCCGGGTCCCCGAATGGGTCCTCGGCATGCCCGATCCGTGTGCCGGCGTCGGCAAAGATTGCTTCGCCGTGCCCGAAGCCGGCGATCTGGGCGCCTGTCGACGCAATGCTGAGAGCCGATCGACGGGTCTCGGCGCGGTCCACGTTAAAGACCCCGAGCACTACCTGACCGTTGAACTCGGCCACGGTGTCGCCTGTCAGTACGACGTCGAGCCGTGGCAGGTGGAGGGCGATGCTGCCAGGGGTGTGCCCTGGCAGGTGAAGGACTCGCGCCTCGCCCGCAATCTGCAGGACGTCGCCGTCGTCAACCTCGATGTCGACCCGACACGCCGGTGCTCGCGGTGGTTCGGTCGGCGTCTGGTGAATAGCCTCCTCGGCTGCGGTCAGGCGGGGGAGGGCGCCCTCGTCGATACCTCGTACGACCGGCGCCTCGGTCGCGCTGGCAATGATCTCCGCGTATCCCCAGGTAGCAATCTCGGCCGCGGCGCCGGCGTGGTCCTCATGGAAGTGGCTCAGTACCACCTGTCGCACGTCCGTGCGAGAGCGGCCGAGCGCGTGCAGGGCGGCCTCCACGACAGGTGCACTATGTTGCCAGCCCGTGTCGAACAACGCGACGCTGTCTGGTCCCAGCCACAGATAGCTGTTGAGGAGGTGCGCCTCGCCGTCAGGGATGCGCAGGCGGTAGAGGCTTGGAGCGATCTCCAAAAGGTCGGGCTGTGCAGTCATGGTTCTCCTGATCGCGAGAAGGTAAGTAAAGATGTTACACACACGCCGATTACTTGACCCCCGATGTGGATCAGGTGGGATCTGCGCTACGTGTCCGGGGAGCGCCCGCCGGCCACCGGTGGCGAGTGCGCCATGTGAAGCCGAGGATGAGACCGCCGAGTAGGAAATACGGTTCGATGGCGACGAGGAGCAGGCTTGAATGGTCGCCCTCGCCGCGCAGAACATCGAAAAGCATGAGGCACACGCCGACACCGCCGCGGGCTGCCAACAGAACAGCTACCGTGACGAGCGCCCAGTTGAGCCTGCTGCGCGCGCCAATCGTGCCAGCCCTCCGTTCCGGACGAGTCCACCACAGCCAGACCGCCAGTGCCGCACTAGCCAGTGCGACCCCGAGGTTGTACGCCGCGAACCAGGGCGTTTCGAGCGCGGCGTCAGCGGCTGGGGTTGAAGCGCCGAGTCCGGAGCGGCCGCCGAGTGCCCACCACCAGTGCAGTGCTGAGAACAACCCGGCCCATACGATCGCGGCAGGCGTCCACTTCCCGGTCAAGATGTGACCGCGATCAATGCGCGGACGAGCGATGCGACCTCAGATGATGTGAGGCGGTATTGGACCGTACGGCCGACCTTTTCTGCCGTGACAAGGCCCGACGTGCGCAGTACGGCGAGGTGATTGGAGACGTTCGGCTGGCTGGTGCCGGTATGCCGGACCAGCGTCCCTACGGTCGATGGTCCCTCAAGGAGCGCGACGAGGACGGTGAGTCGGTTCTCGCAGCTCAGAGCGCGGCCCACCTCAAGCATTGCGGCCGGGTCTGCAGCTCGCGAGGAATGATACATCACTAGATCATGATACCTGTGCGACACATCAGAATCCAGTGATTGATTGGGTCGGTGATGTCAACTCAGAGCGTGCCTTCGCGCTCGTCTCCGGTGATCTGTGGTCCGGCAACTTCTCGGAGCCCGGACCACATCGCTGCTGGGCGACGAGATGCCGCCAGTAGCGCTGTCGGTAAGACTCCTCGCGCCTGGGTACGGCGCGGGCGGCGTACGGTACGCGCTTGGTACCTGCGTGGCGGCCCCGGCGGTATGCATGGATCGGTGGTGTGCTCGCCGACCGTTTCGGCTGATCTGCTGACGGGGGCCGGGACCGCCTGCGTCCCGCGACGACATCCGTCAACGGTGCGACGATGCCGACGTGATTCGCCGGCTCCACAGCGGGCAACCGGTCCCCGGGCTCCTGGCACGATTGGTGTGGCGGGCGGTCCTGATCATCCAACTCGAGAAATGGGTCGTGGGAGGTTCGTCTCAGCGGTAGTCGTCGAGTCTGGCCACGACCTGATCGAAGACCTGCAATTCGTGCGCCTTCGGGGCATAGACGACGATCTCGTCGAACCCGACCCTGGCGAACCGGTTCACCAGCGCGGCGAACCCGTGCTGGGACTCCCACGGATTGATAGCTCCGTACGCGAGTAGGATCCGTCGGATCGCGCGGCCGTCGAGCAATTCATCGAGAGACTGATTCCGGCGAACGGACTCCTCGTAGAACTCGTCCTCGGAGGCGGCACCTGGGAAGGTCGCCCAGCCGTCCGCATGCGCGGCGACGACTGCGAGGGCCCGTGGCCCGTTGGCGGCGACTATCAGGGGAGGCTGCCGCACGGCCTCGGGTGACATCGAAGCCAGCGAGTACGGGTAGTACGCGCCTGAGTGGTCGGTCACGTCACCCGACAGCAGACGGTCCACGATGGCTACGAACTCGGCCAGCCGGTCAGTGCGCTCCCGTGGTGTCCACATCGGTACGCCGGCCATGCTGTGGTCGGAAGGCCAGAGGCCGGACCCGATGCCGAAGTCGAAGCGTCCTCCGGAGACCTGATCCATCGTCGCGGCTTGCTTCGCAAGCACCGTCGGGTGCCGGAACACCAGATTGGCGACCAGGAGCCCGACCCGGATTCGCGACGTCGTCGCCGCCCAGCCGGTGACGACCGTGGGACCGTCCAGCACCGGGATCTCCGGGTCCCTGGGGTGTCGGAGGTTGTCGCCCGTCCAGAGGCAGTCGAACCCGGCAGCTTCTGCTACCCCTGCCCAGTGGGCAGCCTCGTCCCATCCGGCCGGATTTACCTTCAAACCGAAACGCATGCTGTTCCTCTCTGTCGAACGGGCTTTCCGGCGGGTGACGAGTACGCGTGTCGAATACCTCTGTACTCGGCTGACATCCTGGACGAACATCGGACGGCCACTGACTGCCCAGCGCACAGACGATCAACCAGCCAGGTCGCAGCTCGTCGGTCAGTTCGAGAGCAACCGCGGCCAAGCCTTCGTCGAGCTGGGCCACCGATGATGCGCCGATCAATGGAGTAATCGGCAACTCGCCGCCCATTATCCAGGCCAGCACCACTTCGTTGGCAGTGGATCCTGCTTCCTGAGTCACCTGATCCAGGACCTTCCGAAGTGACTGCGTTCCCGCTCGGTCGTAGAGGTCGTTCAGCGGCTTGTCGTCGTGCACGCACGCGTCACCGAGCGGCCGCCTGAAGGGGACCATCGCAAGACCAGGTTCTGCGCGAAGCTATCTCAATAGGTGCCCGTTGGCGGCTCCAATAGCCCCGTCATGTGAACGAGAGGCGCGCCCGATCGGTTGCTGGCGGTGAAGTCGGTGCCGGGCAACGTGAGCCTGGAGTCGATGCTGACCGAGAACCGCAAGCTGCGCGCGTCAGTGCTATCGGGCTCGCTGCTGGGTTGCTGGCCGACGTCGCACCGAAGGTGCTGGCCAGCTGGTGGGCATGGACAGTGGTGGAAATTGCCGTCGCATCTACGGACCGACCCGCCCGAGCAGCGGTTGCCGTTGTTGGGGCACTGCTGCGCTCCCGGGCGAGGGAGATCACCGACACCATTGGTCGACCTTTTGTCTTGACGGTGCGCCGGGTCAACGCCAGCGCGGATAGGCGGGTGAGCCTGGAGCTGGTGAACGCCTTCAAGAGGGTGACCGGCAAGCAGGCATCCTGTTCTTGACTGCGGCCGCGGCGCTCGACGCGCCGGACGAGCTGGTGTACCGGCGTACGGTGCAGCCGACACTGACCACCGCGGTCTGTCTCCGCTGTTCCGGATCCATGGCGACCAGCACGGCGAAGTCCGGCTGAACATGCAGCGCCCGCTCACGTTGCGCGCCTAGCACAAGTTGCCCCGCGGCGGCGCGTCATGAAGCGCCGCCGCGGGGCTTGGCTATAGTCGGCCCGATCTCGAGCTGTTCGAGACTCTTTCTGGAGGGGGAGACTCCTATGAAATCGCAGCGCTTTGCGCTTGCACTAGCCGGCGCGGGGCTGCTCGCCGCGACGGTTGCTTCCGTTCCGGCCGCCGCCACCGGTCAGGCCGACCCGAAGCCGTACTTCGTGGGTAAGACCGCCCAGCCGAACGCGGCCAAGGCTGCCACTGCTGAGCCCTGCGAGAGTGCAGTCGGCGTACCCACCGCCGCAGGCACCATGCAGGAGATTTACAGCATTCCGGGGCGGCCTCCGCAGGCCGACTCGCTCGAGCCGTACAAGTTCGTCGGCACCCGCGCTAATGCGACCTGGTACGGGGCTGTTAACGCGGCCGGTACCCAGTTCTACTACTACGGTCTGCTGCTGCAGGGCGGGAGCCTGTACCGGCACACGACGTACCTGCCGGCCGATGAGAGCAAGTCACCGGTTCCGACGTTCAAGAAGGTCGGGACGGGCTGGAGCAGCTTCAAGTCGATCGCCACGTCGAACTACAGCGTCGCGCAGCCGCGGCACGCGTACCTGTATGGGTTGAACACCAACGGCAGCCTGTACCGGTACCAGATCGTGGGTACCGGGTTCCGCGCGCTCGGCCCGCTGCCAGGTTTTCGCGGGTTCAAGGCGATGACCGTGATCAGCGAGACCGCGACGTATGACACGTTGCTGATGACGACGAATGCCGGTGCGCTCTGGACCGTGCGCATCCCGGTCGCGGCCGGGGCGAAGCCGGTGCTGAGGCTGATCCGCTCGGCGGGCTGGTCCGCGTACGAGTCTCTGGTCGTGCAGGGCTGCGGGACTCGTGGCGGTTCGTTGATTGTGGCTGTCGATCACAACGTCCAGACCGGGTACCAGTTCGCGATGAGCAAGGCGAACGGTGCGGCGACGGCGATCACGTCGTACGGCAGGATCCCAGGCGCGGTGTTCAACGGCGTCAGCCACGTGTCCCTGACCACGCACTACGACCAACTGGTCGGCGAGTAAGCGAATAACACGCTGAGGGGTGCTGCGACCAGTTCAATGTCGCGGCGCCCCTCAGTGTCATTTTCGGGCGCGCAGCTTCTGTGAATGGACGGCCAGACCGCGACCGCGAGGTCAAGCCACGTGGGCACGTCCAGCAGGAGCTCGATGTCGTCGCCGACCGCCTCCCCGCACTGCGGCGAGCCGGACTATTTCGAGCGGCTCGATGTGGTCGCCGCCGTTCGGCAGCACCCTGCGGACGAACCGCCAGCGGATACGGTGCGCGCTGGCGGTGGCCCGCGCGCGTCATGTGACCTTTCCGGCCGGGAAACACACTGGGATGAGCCCTTGGCCCGCCGACTGTCGTCACGAGCGTGGCGCCGGCTCAGTCCAGGCATTGGCGAGAAAGGTCACCGCTGGCACAGCTGAGCGCTGATCGACATCACCGACTCCCGACTTATCGCCATCACAGCCACGACCGCACGAGTGCACAACCATCCCATGCCAGGACTCGTCGCGCTGACCGAGCACGAGACCTCCTACCTGTTAGGCCGGCGCTCCACCACGCCGACCACCGCGTCGGACACCTACTGCTGCAGTATTAACCGCGGCTAACCGGGAGCATCAGAATCCCCAACACCATCAAGCGCCGATGCGGCATAGGCTTCCTGCATGTTTCGAGGAAGGTGATAAGCGTGCCGGCATTACGCATTTTCGGTCGACTTGGCCAGCCTGCGTTTCGATCGCTCATCTTGTCCGTCGCCGGTAATCGGCGAATCCAAGCAATCGCGGATAGGCGCGGACTGGAGGCGGGAGCCGACCGTTTCGTCGCGGGCGAATCCCTCGATGAATGTATTCCGGTCTTGCAGCAGCTCGGGTCTGACGGTATGCGTACCTACGTGATTGCCTTGGGTGAAGCTGTTCACACTAAGGAGGGAGCTGCCGAAGCAGCAAGGATCTATGAAGAGCTCATTCCCGCGATCGCTGCCGAGCGATTGAACACTACCTTCTCTATCAAGTTGACCCACCTTGGACTCGAGGTCGACCGGGAACTAGCGCTCCGGCACGCACTGCGGATCGTTTCGCTGGCCGCGAAGCATTCTGCATTCGCTCGCTTGGACATGGAGCATTCTGCTGTCGTCGATGACACGCTTGCCATCTACCGTGCATTGCGCAGCGAGGGCCTCGACAACACTGGAACAGTACTCCAGGCGTATTTGCACCGCACCATGGATGACCTGATCAACCTGCTGCCTCTCGAGCCGAACGTGCGGGTTGTCAAAGGTGCGTACTTGGAGCCGGGCACGGCTGCTCTGCAACGCAAGGACCATGTCGACGTCGCGTACGACCAGTTGGCCCGGACCGCGCTGACCTATGCCAAGTTCACCGCGGTCGCCACGCACGACCAACGAGCGATCCGCGTCGCGGCCGATGTCGCGCTCGAGCAGAGTTCGGACTTCGAGTTCCAAATGCTCTACGGCGTTCGCTATGCACTGGCCCAACAGCTCGTCGCGGCAGGTCAGCCGGTGCGGATCTGCGTGCCCTTCGGCCAGGATTGGTTCGTCTACTTCGCCAGAAGGCTGGCCGAACGACCGGCTAATGCTCTCTTCCTGCTCCGCAATCTCGGGAGGCGGTAGCCGTGGTCTATCTGAACTTTGCTGAGGCCGCGGAAGCCAGTCGCAGCCGACCGGAGAGGTTGCGCGCGGAGCTGCCGAATGGTGCCACCGCTCTCGCAGGCTCGGTGGCGAACGTGCGATGGTTGACGGCGCTTGCAGGTGTACCGCACGTGTACTACGACCGCGGTGGTTTGGCCGCGCTGGTCGGCTCGGTCGGAGATTGCCATGTAGTGGCGCCGGCCTCCGAGCTCGGGTGGATCTGCGAGGTTTACGAGAGCAAGCTGGTGCATGCTCACGGACACTTCGTCTATCGCGGTGACGAGCTCTCGATCGGTGCAGGCAGGACGTCGGGGAACACCCCCGTGGAGGCCGTTGTCGAAGCGTTGAACGGTCTCCCTGACAGCCAACTGATTGTCCACGACGGTCATGTCGCAGCCGAGGTTCTGGATGCCCTTGCGGACAGCCGGCCCGATTTGCTTCTGGTGGCGGATCCGGAGCTCTTCAGCAAGGCACGCAGTGTCAAGGATCGATACGAGCTGGATCGCCTGCGACGAGCGAACCTGGCTGCGGAGGCCGGGATCACAGCAGCTCTCGACGAGGCTCGGCCTGGCATCACCGAGCGCGAGATGCTGCGGGCGGTTCGCCGGGTCATGGTTGACCATGATGCGCATCCGTTGCTCAGCGCTCTGGGGTTCTCGGAGCGGGGAGCGTTGGTCGACATGCCGGTCTCGGATCGCGCGCTGCGCCGAGGCGATGTCATCCGCTTCGACATCGGTTGCTCGGTTGAGGGGTATCACTCCGATCTATCCAGAACCGCGGTGTTCGGATCCGTCGACAGCGAGCTGCGGGACCTGCAC
>NZ_BAAAOS010000027.1:0-51056 GCF_039530625.1 Kribbella sancticallisti
GCTTCCGCTGGTCTGCTTCGGCAAGCCGATGGTGGCCTTGTCGTACCGCCTGGCCGCGGCAGCCGGAGTACCGGAGAGTGCTTGGAACGGCTCTTCTCCCTGTGAACAGACCTGTCCTCAACATGCCATCCCACGCCACCCTCCCGCGCGTGCCTGTGGACAACCTGACAACAACCTGCCAATCCCACAATCCCTTCAAAACAAGGCCTTTCCGGCCCGGAAACTGTCGGCGCCCGTCGCTAGAGTCATCAGCATGGACCTCGCAGAGATGCACCCGGCGTACATGATGAGTGGCAGCGACCTGCTGACCACCCTCGACGCCCTGCACACCGAGGCCGCCCTCCGCGACACCTACCGCCTCCACCTCCTCGCCCGCCTCGACGAAATCGGCCACGCCAAAGACCTCGGCGCCCGCGACACCACCGAACTCCTCTCGATGCGCCACCGCCTCAACCCCACCGACGTCCGCCGCGACCTCAAACTCGCCCTCGCCCTCCCCAAGTACGAAACCGTCACCGCCGCACTCCCGGACCCTCAGACCGCAAGCACCCCCGCCGACCCAGACGGCGACCGCGACCCCGACCGCGAGCCCGTCGCCGACGGCGACAACGACGGCGACAGCGACGGCGACGGCGAACTCACCTCGGGCGCCACGGACCTCGACTCTCCCGACACCACCGACTCCGACTCCGCCGACCTCGCGGCCGGGGCGCCGGCGCCGGTCCGGCTGCATCCCGGCCAAGCCCACGCGATCGTCACCGCCCTGGAGAAGGTCCCGGCCACGGTCCCGGTCGAGGACCTCCTGGTCGCCGAGAACCAAATGGTCGAAGCCGCCAGATACCTGTCCCCGGCCGACCTACGCACCCTCGGCAAACGCGTCGTCGACACCCTCGACACCGACGGCACCGAACCCGCCGAAAACGACGCCTACCACCGCGAAGCACTCTGGCTACGCCCCGCCGACCACGGCCTCAAATTCGGCGGCTACCTCGCCAACGAAAACGCCGAACTACTCAAAACCGCGATCCACGCCCTCGCCAAACCCCACAAAACCCTCGACGGCGAACCCGACCCACGCCCCCGCGACAAACGCCAAGCCGACGCCCTCGTCACCATCCTCGACACCGCCACCACCGCCAGCACCGGCCCCGGCGTCCCCCACCTCACCGTCACCATCGACTACACCGACCTGAAAACCGCCACCAGCCAAGCCGCCGGCGAACTGGTGCACGGCGACAACCTGTCCGCGGCCGCCGTCCGACGGCTGGCCTGCGACGCCGCGGTACTCCCCATCGTGCTGGGTTCGAAGTCCCAACCCCTGGATGTGGGCACCGAACAACGCTTCGTCACCGGCGCAATGCGTAAGGCTCTGAACAAACGCGACAAGGGCTGCATCATCTGCCAAGCCCCACCACCCCAATGCCACGCCCACCACATCATCCACTGGGCCGACGGTGGCCCGACAAGCATCGACAACCTCGCCCTGTTCTGCGGCTCCCACCACACCGCCATCCACCACGGCCACTACACCGTCACCATCACCAACGGCGCAGTCCACGTCACCCGCCCCACCTGGGCCGACCCCACCCCCACCCGGCACCCTCGACCTCAACTCCGGCCCGAACAGCTTCAGACAGAGCCGCCCACGCCAAGCCACCTCAGCTCCCCCTCGGGCATCAAGGCCGGCACCCAAACACGTCCCGATGCAACCCGTGAGCCGCTCAACCCAGTAAGAGCCGGCCAACCACCCACCCCAACACCAATCCGCTCCGCCGAACTCCCCTGGCTCACCACCACAACCGCCGACCGCCTGGATCCCTGGGGCGGGCGATCCACCGAACCGGCCCTGGCCGACAGCGGCTAAACCACAAGGGGCACGCCCCTGCCCAGGCCAACCGCGATCCCAACAGTCGGCGGTCCCTGCTCTATGCCCACAGCCACTTCGTTCCCGCCCCGGCCCCAACTCCTTCACCTGTTGGACGAACGGAGCATCTGCGACCCGAGGCGCGCCCTCCATCTGCCCGCGTCGCACTTCCACAGCCCGCAGCGCGCAGTGCGCAGTGCGCAGTGCGCAGGACATGCACCTAGCAGCCAAGAAGTGGACTAATGTCGGAGGAGGGCGATCGGCGAACAGTTCACACGCCATCCCGCATGACATCGGTGACGACATGCTCACCCAGCGCGGGCCGGGTCCGCTCGTTCTTGAGTTTAGGGTTTCGCTGAGTCGCTCAGGAGAAGCCTTGGTCCGTGGTCCGACGCGGCGAGATTGTGGAAGCTCAGGCAGTTCAAGCGCGACTGCACGGGGCTGGTCCCTCGACTGACCGGTCTACAACGATCGGCGACCGGCCCTCCGTATGATCCCGGCCGATTCTGCAAGCCTGCTTTCGTGCCCGACAACCAACCGCGGGGCTGCCTAGAAGCATGCGCAGGGCAAGCGTCACCGGCGCGCCACGGTCGACTGCGGCGTCACCTCGTACCAGCCGCTGAAGTACAGCGCCCAGGGGCTCAGCGCTCGGCTGCCTGGGGCCGCATGCCGGCTTGCGTCAGCTATCTGACTCTTCTGGTCTTGTTGTGGTGTTCTGTGCTGGTGCCTGCCTGAGGTCGAGGCTGCCCTCGCATGTCCGGTGCTCGCCCGCCTGAGGTCGCATGTGAACCCGCCGCAGTTTCTGGCCTTCTGTCTTTTGCTGCTGTCCTCTCTGGCCATTGTCGGCCTTGCGCGCGCCTACGGGAGGCCGCGGATGAGCCTGCGGCAGCACTCTGGGTCCGCTCTCTTTCTGTTCTGTCTTTGGGCGTTGGCCGTACTTGTTCCTCGTCCTGTTCTGGTGGGGGAGGTAAGTCCCCCGCGTGGGTGAGCTGGCCGAGGCAAGGAACGTCCTAGGGTCTGGCGTATGGATGTGGTGTTGGTCGGGCTGGTCAATGTCGGGATCTTCATGGTGTTGTTCGTGCCGTTTTCGCAGCGGTTGTTGGGGGTGCGGTTCGGGCTGGGGCGGTTGGCGGTGGGGGCGGCGTTGACGCTTGCCGTGTTCAGTCCGTTGATGAGCGCGCTGGCGGGGCCGTTGCCGTGGACGGGATCCAACGGCGCGGCGGCTTCGTTTCTGGCGTTGGCGGCGGTGTGCTCGATGCTTGCCGGGCTCATCTTCCTGGTGCTGTCCGAGGCGCTGGTGCCGACGGGGTCGTTGCCCAGGGCCCGTGATCTGCGGCGAGACCTGAGCGGGCGGATCGCGCGGACGCGCAGGTATCTTCAGATCCTCCGGATCGCCGTGCGGCACGGGCTCGGGCCGTACCTACGCGGCCGTCGCCGGCCCGGGCGTGAGAACGCCGCCGGGCAGGCAGACCTAGCTCGCTCGCTGCGGCTGGCACTCGACGAAGCAGGCGTCACCTTCGTCAAGCTCGGGCAAGTCCTGTCCACCCGGAGCGACGTGATCCCGGCATCGGTCGCGCAAGAGCTCAGCCGTCTTCAGGACCAGGTTTCCCCCGCGCCCTGGCCGCAGATCGAGGCCGTACTGACCGAGGAACTCGGCGCACCGCCGAACCAGGTGTACGCCGACTTCGACACCGAACCGCTCGCCGCCGCTTCCGTCGCCCAGGTGTACGCCGCGCGGCTCGACGGAGTACAGGTGGTCGTCAAGGTGCAGCGGCCCGGGATCGCGTCGGTGGTGGAGCGGGATCTCGACATCGTTCAGCGGCTGGCTCGGATGATCGAGCGGAACACCGACTGGGGGCGTTCGATGGGGGTTCGCTCGCTGGCGGAGGGGTTTGCCGAGGCGATGCGCGAGGAGCTTGACTTCACCGTCGAGGCGGGGAACATGGCCAGCGTCGCGGCAGGCCAGGCGGTGACGGACAACCACGACATCGTCGTACCGGAGCTGTATGCGCAGCTCTGCAGCCGCCGGGTGCTGACGATGCAGCGGCTCGACGGTATCGGGCTCGGCACCGCGGCCGCCTCGATCGCGGAGCGCGGCCTGGACGCCGCACGGCTGGCCCGGGTGCTCTTCGAGTGCCTGCTCGGGCAGGTCGCGATCGACGGGGTGTTCCACGCGGACCCGCACCCGGGCAACTTCATGCTGCTGGCCGACGGCCGGATCGGGATGCTGGATCTGGGCTCGGTCGGGCGGCTCGATCCGTCCACCCGGGAGGCGCTGCAGCGGTTTCTGCTCGCGGTGGACCATGGCGATCCGGTGGCCGCGACCGACGCGCTGCTGGAGATCGTCTACCGCCCCGACGTCATCGACGAGCAGAGCCTGGAGCGCGCGGTCGGGCAGTTCATGGCCCGTCACCTCGGTGCCGGAGCGGCTCTCGGCCCGGCGATGTTCAACGACCTGTTCAAGATCATCACCTCGCACGAGTTGGGTGTTCCGCCCGAGGTCGCCGCCGTGTTCCGAGCGCTCGCGACGGTGGAGGGGACGATCGCGCGGATCTTCCCCGGCTTCGACCTGGTCGCCGCGTCGAGGCAGTTCGCCGCCGCCCACGTCACCGACCGCCTCGCCCCCGACGCACTCCGCCGTACTGCGACCGAGGAGCTCGCCACGCTGCTGCCGATGCTGAGGCGGTTGCCTCGCCGGATCGACCGGATCGCCGCGGCCGCCGAGAGTGGACGGCTCGGCCTCAACGTCCGGTTGTTCGCCGACGAACGCGATCGCCGGCACATCACCGGCCTGCTGCACCAGACGCTCCTGGCGATCCTCGGCGCCACGGCGGGCCTGATGGCAGTATTCCTGCTCGGTACTCCGGGCGGCCCGCAGGTCACCGAGTCCATCAGCCTCTACCAACTGTTCGCCTACAACCTGCTGGTGATCTGCGCCGTCCTCGTACTCCGCGTTCTGATCCTCGTCTTCCGGCTACCAGACGGGCCGCACCGCAGCACTGCCGGCGGGAGTTGACTTGAACCGGGCTTGAACTTCGAGGATGGCCGGCATGTCCACCACCGAGGTCTCCTCTCCCCGGCTGTTCAGCGGCCCGCACGTTCCGCTCGTACTCGGCGTCATCTCGCTCGTCACGCTGGGCGCGTTCGAGAACCGGGCGGTCGGTACGGCGCTGCCCACGATGGTTCGCGAGTTCGACGCGCTGGGCGCCTTCGGTCTCGCCAACGCGGCACCGAACGCCAGCTACCTGGTCTCGCTGGCCATCGCCGGGCTGTGGGCCGACCGGCGCGGACCGATCCCGGCGCTGCGGGCGGGCGCGATCACCTTCGCGATCGCGCAACTCCTGGTCGGCACCGCTCAGGCGATGCCGATGGTGGTCGCCGGCCGGCTGCTGAGCGGTTTCGCGGAGGGCCTGCTGGACGTCGCGCTGATGGTTTTGGTGGCCAGGGCGCTCCCCGCCGTACTGCGACCGCGGATGTTCTCGCTGTTCGCGGCGATGTGGATCTTGCCTTCGGTGGTCGGCCCGGTCCTGACCGGTCTGGTGACCGAGCAGTTCGGCTGGCGCTGGGTGTTCCTCGGCGCTTTGGTACTGCTGGTGCCGAGTTGGCTCCTGCTGCAGCCGGCGATGCGGCAGTCGGCACGGACGCCGGCGCCGGAGCGTAGTACGGAGGATGCGGCTGAGTTGGTCGCGTGGCGGGCGGCGCTCCCGTGGGCCTTCGGGGCTTCGGCGGCACTCTTCTCGATGACGTTGGCCGGGGATCACCTCGAGACATATCCGCTGATCGGCGGGCTGGCGATCGGGGTGAGTCTGGTGGTGCTCGGCGCGGCTGCGGTACGGGTGATGCCGCGCGGTACGTTCACGGCCCGGCGCGGCTTCCCCGCGGTCGTCGCCGTGCGCGGACTCGGCGGCGCGGCCTTCGCGGGGTCAGGTGCCTACCTTCCCTTGTTGCTCACGCTGCAACACGACTTCGGCCCGTCGAAGGCAGGCGTCACGCTGTCGATCACCGGAGTGAGCTGGGCGTTCGGGTCCTGGCTGCAGGGCCGCGACCACGGCCTCCCCCGCCCGACCGTACTGCGTACCGGGCTGGCGTTGATGACCATCGGCCTCACCGTCACCTCGTTGCTCGCCTGGACGGACTGGAGCCCGTGGGCCGGATTCGTCGGCTGGACCATCGCCGGGATCGGGATGGGTCTCAGCTCGTCGAGCCTATCCGTGCTCACTCTCGATCTGTCCGACGCGAAGAACTCCGGCCGCAACAGCAGCGCCGGCCAGATGGCGGGAACGATGAGCATCGCAACCGCCCTCGCCGTCAGTGGCACCCTGCTCGCCCTGAACGCGGACGATCCCGGTCGCTGGGTGTTCGGCGCGATCATCACCACCAGCGCCGGGCTGGCGCTGGCCGGCCTACTCACCGCCGGTCGGGTGCGCGGCCCTGCGACGACCATCTAACCGAAGTAGTCGGGACGGCGTGACCGCGGAGGACATCGCGGCACCTGATGTCGGACAAGTCGCGCGGGTTGTTCCACAAGGTGATCATGCAGAGCGGGTTCACGCTGGTGGACATGCCTGCCGGCATGACGTATCCGGGCATCCCCGCGCTGCCGTGGTACGGCTGGACCACCACCAAGGACACCCAGACGCAGGGGCAGGTGGTCGCGAACCAGTTCGGCTGCAAGGATCCGGCGACGGCGCTCGGGTGCCTGCGGAAGGTGCCGGTGCCGAAGCTGCTCGCCGGACCGCAGGTGATGAACATCTTCCAGCCGTATGCCCTGGGCAACGACGAACTACCGGCCGATCCGAGGAAGGCGCTCGCGGATGGCGACTTCACCGAAGTACCGGTGTTGTCCGGGACGACGCGGGACGAGCACACGACGTTCGTGGCGTTCTCCCGGGAGCTGGCGGGTTCCTGTCGGACTCGAGGATCAGCTACTGGACGAACTTCGCCCACCACGGCAACCCGAACAGCGACGGGCTGCCGGAGTGGAAGCAGTTCAGTACTCCCGACACGGTCCAGTCCCTGGCGCCGGACACAATCGCGCCCGTGGACTACGAGCGGGAACACCGGCTGGCTTTCTGGCGATCGCTCAGTTAGCCGAAGCGAACGCGGGGTACCGGCGGCCCATGCCTACAGCGATAGTCACCGGATCGGACAGTGGAATCGGCAAGGCGACCGCGGTCGCGCTGGCCCAGGACGGTTTCGACGTCGGCATCACCTGGCACAGCGACCAGGACGGCGCGGCGGAGACCGCGAAGGAGGTCGAGTCGCACGGACGGCGGGCGGAGGTCCGGCAACTGGACCTCACCGACCTGCCGGCCGCGGCCGACGTCATCGACAACCTCGCGGAGACGCTGGGCGGCGTCGATGTCCTGGTCGCCAACAGTGGGACGGGCACCAGTGAGCTGGCCGTGGACCTCGACTTCGAGGACTGGCGAAAGGTCATCTCGGTCGACCTCGACGGAGCGTTCCTGTGCTTGCAGCGAGCCGCGCGCCGGATGATCCAGCAGGGCCGGGGTGGTCGGCTGATCGCGGTGACCAGCGTGCACGAGCACCAGCCGCGGGTCGGCTCGGCGCCGTACGACGCGGCCAAGGGCGGGCTCGGGTTGCTGATCAAGACGCTGGCTCTGGAGCTCGGTGAGTATGGGATCACCGCCAACGCGGTGGCGCCCGGCGAGATCGCCACGCCGATGACCGGCCAGGAGGACGAGGATCCGCGCGGCAAGAACCGTCCCGGGGTTCCGCTCGGACGGCCCGGCGACGCGCGCGAGATCGCCGCCGTGATCGCCTTCCTGGCTTCGCCGGGAGCGGCCTACGTGACCGGCGCGAGCATCGCCGCGGACGGCGGGATGCTCAACATGGGACCGATGGCAGGCAGCCACCTGACCTCCGACGACTGGCGCCGCCCCTGACCTCCGCCGCCGCCCGGCAGCGCGAACCGCCGCGGCCCGTACCGCGAACCACAGCGGCCGGTACCGCGAACCGCAGCGGCCCGTACCGCGAACCGCAGCAGGCCGTACCGCGAACCGCAGCAGGCCGGTAGCGGATCGTTGCCTGACGGCTGCTCGGTCGGCGCGGGGTGACCACTAGAGTGTGGCCATGGCTGAGCTGCTGACCGATGACCAGATCGACACCGCGTTGCGCGACCACCTGCCGGCCTGGAAGGTCGTGGACAACGCGCTGGTCCGCAGCGTGGAGAAGCCGACCTTCATGGACGGCATCCGCCTCGTCGCCACCGTCGCCCAACTGGCCGAGTCGATGAACCACCACCCCGACATCGACATCCGCTACCGGACCATCACCTTTCACGTCAGCAGCCACGACGCCGGCGGCATCACCGACGACGACCTGGTGCTGGCCCGCCACATCGACACCGCCGCCGGCTGACTCACTCGCACTGACTCACTCGCGTTGACTCACTGGCGGAGGCCCAGCAGGGTCCCTTCGGGGTCATGCACGTAGGTGACGCGTCCGACACCAGGGATCTCCTGTACTTCGCCCGCCGTGGTGCCGCCGGCTGCTACGACAGCGCTCAGCGTGGCGTCCAGGTCGTCGACCTGGAGCCAGGCGATCGCCGGTTGCTCCTGGTAGTCCCGGCTCATGATCGCGCCGTCGATCCCGTCGCCGGTGCCTGTCTCCGCGACCAGGTAGCCGCCGATGAACGGCGAAGGCTCGGCCTTCCAGCCGAACGCCTCGGCGTAGAACACGGCGGCCTTCTCCGGATCCGCCGCGGTGAGTTCGACATGGATGATGCGTCCCACGGTTCCTCCTCTGGTTGGGACCGACAGCATCACCTGAGCGACTGACCGCCGTCTTGGACGGATCTTCCGTGCATCAATTCGGCGATGCCCTTCTGCACCGCCCGGAACGAGGTGGCGCTCACTCCCGTGTACCGCTTGAAGTCCCGCGCCGCGTGGGCTTGGTCGTAGTAGCCGTGCAGCGCCGCAAGGGTGGCCTGGGCGTCGGCGGGTCCACCGAGCAGGCCGCCGACGAAATGGAAGTAGCGGATGATCTCGCCGTACTGCTTCGGGCCGAGCCCGATCGCCCCGGCGAACACGCGGTACAACGTGCTGTACGAAACGCCGACGGCGCTAGCCACCTCGGCGACCGGTAGCGATCCACGGGCCTCCTCGATCACCCGGACGGCACGATCCACCAGGTCGACCTGCCGGACCACCTGCAGTCGCCGGCCGACGAACTCCGCGAGCCTGTCCGCCCGCGGCTGCCCGAACTTGAGCCCGGCGAGCTCGCGCGCCAGGCGTTCCGTAGTACGGGGGTCTGTCCAGGCGGCGAGGGGCAGGACGCCGTCGACCAGGCGGTCCGGCAGGCCGAGGGCGGCGATTCCCCACGGTTTGAGCTCGGCGCCGACGTAGCTCGACATGCCTGTCTGGGTGAGCACGTGCGGGCGCGTCATGATGCCGAACAGCGCGGCGTCGTTGGTCCAGCGATCGCCCGTCAGCGGATCCTGTCGGGTCCCCGGCTCGGCCAGCGCCACGGCGAGACCCGGCCGGCCGTTGGGGATCAGGATCTCCCGCTTGACCTCCGCCGGCGACCCCGGTGCTTCAACCATCCAGTAGTGCTCGACCGCATCGCGCTGGGCGACCGGCGGCGGAAAGCGCTGGTAGGCGACCACAGGAGCCACAATATGGCCGGTATACGTCATGGCGGGGGTCGGCCACGGTGAGTGGTGGTGGCGCGCCGGACCGGCCATCTACACAGGGGACATGACCTCACCTCGTCTCCGCATCGGCATCGCCCTACTCGCCTCCGCCCTGACCGCCACGCTCGCTTCACCAGCCGGCGCGGCCGGGCCCGGCTGGTTCTGGAACCCGCCGCAGTGCGACACCGTGTACGGCGACGGATCGGTCACCATCACCAAGTCCGACGGTGCGGAGCTCGCGCCCACCAAGGGCGAGCTGCAACCCGTCACCTACGCGAAGGTGGCCGCGCTCGACGAACCGAACACCCTGATCGCGATCGGCCGCCAGTCCATCCAGCGCTCCAGCGACGCTGGTTGCAGTTGGCAACAGATCGACAAATCGCCGGACGACCTCGCGACGTACGACGTCGTACCGGGCGCGGGCGATTCGGCGTACATCTACAGCGTCAACGACCAGCCGATCCACCGGGTGAGAGGCAACCGGGTCAGCACCGTCGCCGGCCCGGTCGCGGGGAGCGGGTTGTCCGCGTTCGCCGCGGTGCCCGGGATGCTCCGAGTGGTCGCGGGCGACGGGCAGATCTACGACTCCCCCGACGACGGCTCGACCTGGCGACGGACCGGCGTACCGGCGGCCCGGGACCTCTTCGTCTACCAGGCGGTGATCGACCCCCGCGACCCCGGCCACATCGTCGTCGGAGTGATGTCGGACGGCGTCTACACCACCTTCGACAGCGGCCGGACCTGGCACCACTCGGAGCCGGTCACCCGGGTGAACGCGTTCAGCCTCGCGATCTCCCCGGCTGATCCGCGGGTCGTCTGGATGGAGGGCTACGACCGCGACGAGGCGGCCCGCTACATCTGGCGGTCCGACGACGGCGGGCTCAAGTTCCGCCCGGTGGTCGACGCCTCCCGCGCGACGCTCTACAACGGCAACAGGATGTGGGCCAGCCCGGTCGATCCGGACCTGCTCTACTTCTCCTACGGCACCTCGTTCGCCAACTACGGCGCGGATCTGTACCGCTTCCGGCTGTCGACGGACGAACTGACCAAGCAGCACAACAACCACGACGGCATCCCGTCGCTCGCCTTCAATCCCGCCGACCCCACGATCCTGTACCTCGGACTGGCCGAGGAGCGCTGACGCCGACCAGGGCCCGTAAGTTTCTTACGGATACGGTGGGGGACGTGACAACTGCTGAGGAATATCGTCTGCTCGGGTTCACCGAGGCGGACCGTGAGGCCGCCGAGGCGTACGAGGCGGACCCGGCCGCGGTGGAGAAGCTCGCGGCGCAACTCCGGCCGTTGCTCGGCGCCTTCGCGGGCGAGGACGAGCTCGACATGCCGGACGATCCGCGCGTCTCGGTCGCGACGTTCCTGAAGCTGCTGCCCGAGATCCGGCGCTACCACCAGCAGCGCGGAGTCAGCGACGAGGTCAGCTGGGCGACTCTCGCGGACCTGGGCCAGCAGTTGGACGTGCACCGCCGGACCCACGGGGAGTACGGCCTGGAGACGCACTGGTGGATGACGATCCACTGGGCCGGGGCGATCTACGCGCTCGGCCGGCTGCAGTTCCTGCTGCACCAGGTGCCGGCGGGCAGCCCGGTGCCGGGGACAGAGCCCGGCGAGTGGGTCATCGGCGTCCACATCCCCGAGACGGGTCCGCTCACCCCCGAGGCCGTGGACGACAGCTTCGCCCAGGCCCGGGAGTTCTTCCCGCGGGTGTTCCCGGAGTACCCGGTGAAGACGGCGACGCTCGGGTCCTGGCTGCTCGATCCGTACCTGCTCGACAACCTCCCGCAGGACTCGAACACGGTCCGCTTCGGCCGCCGCTTCACGCCGTACGGCGTACCGGAGGACAGCCAGGACAGCGCCATCTTCTTCACCTTCCGCACCCACGGGCTCGACCGCCTCGACGAGTTGCCCCAGGACACCAGGCTGCAACGCCTGGTGGTCCGCCGGATCAAGGAAGGCGGCACCTGGCAGAACGCCTTCGGCTACCTGCGGCTCTGAAGGTTGCTGCGGCTTTGAAGGCGCGGGCGCAGCGTGGTGAGCGGTCAGCCGGCGGTGACTTTGACGGCCTTGCGGCGCATCATGATCCGGCGTGAGGTCTCGATCACGAGACCGATCACGAACGCCAGGCTCAGGCTGAAGCCGAGCGCCTTCAGCGAGTCGTGCGCGAACGCGTCACCGCCGAGGTACCCGAGCAGCGCCACGTAGGTGTAGGCGACCGTCACGCCGGCGATGGTGAAGACCAGGAACTTGCGGAACGAGTACGCCGTGGCGCCCGCCGTCAGCGTGGCCACCATCCGGGCGCCCGGGATGTAGCGGACGGTCATCAGGATCAGGCCGCCACGCGAATGGAGGGCGTGGGAGACCTTCTCGAACATCGCCTGCCGCGCGTCCCGGCGTTTCATCCAGCGGTGCAGCGCCGGACCCGAGCCGCGGCCGAGGAAGTAGCAGACGGACTCGCCGATCACCGAGCCGACCATCGCGACCACGATCACCAGCAGCAGGTTCTGATGACCCGCCGCGGCGGCCATGCCCGCGGTGACGATCAGGCCCTCGCTCGGCACCACCGGAAAGACCGCGTCGATGGCGGCGACAAGAAAAAGCACCAGCAGCAGCCAGTGCGAAGCCATCGCGATCCCGAGGATGTGCCGGGCCGCCTCCATCAGATCAGTCATCCGTGCCAGCATGCCATCCGCTGTCAAGGCGGACCCATCGGCGACCGCTGCCCAGGCGGGGGCTCAGGCGGGGCTCAGCCAGGAATTCATCCGCAGGGACCCGAGTGTTTCCAGCGGCGCCCGGGCGAACTCTCCGGGGTCGCTGTGCAACGCCCGCTCCCACACCAGTGTCCGGGCGACCTTGCCGATCCAGCAGGCCAGTTCCAGCTCGGCGAGCAGCTCAACCGGATCGCCGAACACCTCCAAGTACGCATCCCGCGGCCGCCGGACCAGCGGATGCTCCGGTCCGACCGCGAGGTGACCGGCCAGCGAAGCGAGAGTGACGAGCATGCTCGAGAACGGGTGGGCGAGCACGCTGTCGCCCCAGTCGTAGAAGCGGACCGGGCCCGGCGGAGCGCCGAGGATGTTGTTCGAGTGCAGGTCGTTGTGGTCCAGGCTGACCCGGTCGGGCAACTCCCGGCACCGAGCCGCGAATTCTTCCCGCCGGCTCTCGACCCACGCGTGGAGTTCGCGAGCCTCCGCGTCACGGCTCGACGCGACGTACCGGCCGGTCGCTTCAAGTGCTTGGTCGAGCCGCTGAGGCATCACCGCGGGCCGCATGTCCACGACCCCGGCCGCCAAGAGGTCCTCCGCATGAGGCATCAAACCGACCTGCAATTCTGCGTACTGCGGCAGCACCGTCACCAGCGCCTCGGACAACCCCTGCTCGCCCACCAACTCACGCAGAGTCGGGCCACCATCCGGCAGCAGGACCCAGCCGCGGGCGGCATCCACCCCGATCGGGTCCAGCACCCAGCTCGGTACAACAGTGGCAAGCAGGCGATAGAGCGGTACTTCGAAGGCGGTTTCCGGCCCAGGTGCTTTGAGCCAGACCGGGCCCCTGGTGGTGTCAGCCCGGAGTACGGTCCCCCACGCCCGGACGCGCGGCTGGGTCAGTTCGCCGGTGCGCTCCACACCCGCGGCCGCCAGTTGCTCGTCCACCCAGGCCCGTGCCTCGGCCAGCCACTCCACAGAAGTCCAGGTCGCTGCGTCCACCCACGGACCATCCCACGAACGGCCTGGGCGAGCGCGCGATTTGCAGCCGGACAGCGAGCTCGGCGAGCCGGAGGTCGGGTTCAGGCAGGGTCGACCTTTCGAAGCTGGTCCAAGAGTTCGGGGCGGGAGTGGATGCCCAGCTTCGTGTAGACCTTGCGGAGGTGGTACTCGACGGTCTTGGGGCTGAGGAACAACCTCGCGGCGACGCTGCGGATGCTCTGGCCGTCCGCGAGCAACAGCGCGATCTGGCGCTCCTGGGGAGTCAGGTCGTCCGCAGTACTGGGCTCTCGGCGTCTAGCTGTCTCCCCTGTCGCCTTGAGCTCGGCAGCAGCCAGGTCAGCCCAGCCTGGAGCTCCGAGCTGGTCGAATGCGGCTACAGCCAGTCGTAGTTGCGCTCTGGCGTCCACGCGTCGCCGAGACCGCCGGAGCCAGCCGCCGTACGCCAGGCGGGTCCGGGCCGTCTCGAAGAGATCCAGCGTGCCGGCATGCAACTCCAACGCCTCCTCGAAGCGCTGCTCGTTTTCCTCCACC
Organism: Kribbella sancticallisti; assembly: GCF_039530625.1. Lineage (NCBI taxonomy): Bacteria > Bacillati > Actinomycetota > Actinomycetes > Propionibacteriales > Kribbellaceae > Kribbella > Kribbella sancticallisti. The sequence continues at coordinate 13,769 of NZ_BAAAOS010000027.1, forward strand.
ATGCCCAGTGCGCGAGCAGCTCTCGCGAGCGCCCACGGCTGCCCCTTCGCACCAGCCCGTACTGCGAACGCCCGCGCCACCCCGACCGCCTCTTCAACCCGCCCCAACCGCAGGTAGACCTCCGCCAACTCCGGTGCGGGCGACAGGTCCGGGTCCAGCACACCCAACTCCTCCAGCACCGCAGCCAACCGCTCGTACTGCGGCAGCGCGTGCTCCGGATTCCCCCGCCCGAGCTCCAAGTCGCCGAGCGCGAACAACGACCAGACCAGGCCCAGGTGGATCTGCCGCTCGGCACAGATCCCGATCGCCTCGGCCGCGGCTCGCCGGCACTCGGCTTCACGGCCTTGGTGGGCCGACAACCACGCCTGCCCGGCCAGGTTGATCGCCAACTCCGTCGTCTGGCCGGTCTCCCGGGACAGCCTGACGCCCTCGTCGTACGACGCCGCCGCGTCCGCCCAGCGGTCGGTGGTCGCGTCGTCGCGGGCCAACTGGAACAGCACGACCGGCAGGACGCCGACAGCGACCTGGTCGCGCCGCTCGCGCATGGCCTCCTCGATCAGTGCTCGGCCCGTGCCCGCCTCCCGCAGGAACATCGGCGCGAGCATCATCCAGATCTGCCGGCGCCGGTCCCGGTCCAGCTCGGCGGAGGGAGCCAGTTCGACCGCCTCGCGGATCTCGTCGGTTCCGCCGTGGCCGGCCAGGATCCTGGCGACTCCGCTCGCGAGCAGGCCGATGATGCGAACCCCTGGCCGCTGAACCTGCGGCAGCAGGCTTCGAAGGCCCTCCGAGGCCTTGAGCGCCGTGGCTGCGTCGCCGAGCCGGAAGCAGGCGTTCACCAGGTCCGCGAGCAGGCCGATTGCGAGTTCCGGATCGGTGGTCGCTGCCGCGGCGGCGACGAGGATGTCGCGAGCCTGGGCGGGCGATCCACACTTCACCGCGATGTCCGCGCGCAACTCGTCGACCCGGGTCCGCTGGGCTGGATCTACTACCTCGGCGAGCAGGGTGTCGGCTCGCTCCGGTAGTCCGGCGAACCAGGCTGCTTGGCCGGCTGCCACCAGCCGCAGAGCGCGGGCCTCCGCAGTACCGGTCAGGCGGGCGGCTCGTTCGAAGGCTGTCGCTGCCACTGCGTGTGCTCCGCGTTCGACCGCGTGGTTGCCTGCCGCCTCCAGTGCGGCGGCTACGTCGTCGTCGGTGCCGAGCACGGCCTCCGACAAGTGCCAGGCCCGCCGGTCGGCGTCTTGCACGGCTGCAGCCACGGCCCGATGCACCGTACGCCGCTCAGCCGGCTCGGCGCTCGCGTAGATCGCTGACCGGACCAGTGGATGCCGGAACTCGACCCGGCCGTCCTTGATCGTCACCAGCGAGGCGTGCTCGCCTTCAGCCAGTACTGCGACGTCCACTTTCAGCTCGGCACATGCTCTTACTACTACGCCCAGCTCGCCGTCTTCCACCGACGCGACGAGGAGGGCCTGCTGAGCAGCCGGGCTGAGTCTCTTCACCCTTGCTGCAAAGGCTTCCGCGAGCAGAGCAGGCACTGGTACAGGTACACCCGGTGGAACTCGTTGCAGCTGCTCTGGATCACTAGCCAGCTCCAGCAGCGCCAATGGATTCCCGGCCACGGTCCGGTGCAGGCGCGCCACCAGATCCACCGGCAACCCACCTACCAGCTGCTGTGCGGCCTCCAGCCCGACGCCACTCAACCGCAACTCCGGCAGGTCCGCCTCCGCCAGCGGATGCCGCTCTCCGGCCCGCGCTGCGATCAACAGCACGATCGGGTCCGCCACCAACCGCCGGGCCGCGAACAGCAACGCCTCTGCCGACGGCAGGTCCAGCAGATGCGCGTCGTCCACGATCACAGCCACCGGTGCCGACTCCGCCAACCGGCACACCAAACTCAACGTCGCAGCCCCCACAGCGAACCGCTCTCCCGCACTCAACGCAGTACCGGAACTGAGGGCCAGGGCGGCGGCCAGGGCCTCCCGCTGGGGAGCCGGGATACGCGAGAGCTCGCCAAGAGCCGGCCGGAGGAGCTGATGAAGAGCACCGAACGGAAGCTCCCGCTCGGGCACGGTACCGCGCGCCCGCAGGACATGCAGACCCGTGGCGAGCGTCGTCGCCTCGTCGACAAGGGCCGTCTTCCCGATGCCGGGTTCGCCGGTGATCAGGAGTACCCCGCTGGTTCCTACCCGGGCCCCCGCGACCAGTCGTTCGATCGCCCGCCGTTCGGTCTCCCGCCCGATCAGCATGTCTGGCAGTACACCACCTGAGGACTAGGTGGGTCACCTGATGCGACCACGACCGGCCGGCTCCTAGCGTCACCGAGCAGAAGAGCAACACCAACGGAGGGGATCCGAAATGACGACTGTGGAGATCGACGGCGACAAGCTGATGGGGCTCGTGTACCAGGCCGTGGGGGAGGTCGGCGCCACCCTGAACGCGGCGCTGGTCGTGATGGGAGACCGGCTCGGCTACTACCGCACGCTCGCCGACAGCGGCCCGAGCACGCCCGCCGAGTTGGCGGAGCGGACGAACACCAGCGAGCACTACGCCCGCGAATGGCTGAACGCCCAGGCCGCCGGCGGCTTCGTCGAGTACGACCCGGGCACCGGCACCTACCTGCTGCCGCCCGAGCAGACCGTCGCGCTCACGGACGAGAACAGCCCGGCCTTCCTGCCCGGCTTCTTCCAGATCGCGCTCGGCACCGTGCAGGACACCAACCGCCTGATCGAGGCGGCCCGCAGCGGCGCCGGGATCGGCTGGCACGAGCACGACTCCGACGTCCACATCGGCTGCGAGCGGTTCTTCCGGCCCAGCTACAACGCGAACCTGCTGCCGAGTTGGCTGCCATCCCTCGACGGCGTGGTCCAGAAGCTCGAACGCGGCGCCCGGGTCGCCGACATCGGCTGCGGTCACGGCTCCTCGACGATCCTGATGGCCGAGGCCTTCCCGAACTCCACCTTCATCGGCTCGGACTACCACCCGGAGTCCATCGAGACGGCCCGGTCACGGGCGGCCGAGGCCGGTGTCGAGATCGAGTTCCAGGTCTCGGCGGCGACGGAGTACAAGGGGTCGGACTTCGATCTGGTGACCACGTTCGACGCGCTGCACGACATGGGCGACCCGGTCGGCGCCGCCAAGCGGGTCCGCGAGTCGCTGGCGCCGGACGGCACCTGGATGGTCGTCGAGCCGATGGCCGGCGACAAGGTCGAGGACAACCTCAACCCGGTCGGCCGCGCGTACTACGGCTTCTCCACCCTGCTCTGTACGCCGGGCTCCCTGTCCCAGGACGTCGGCCTGGCTCTCGGGACCCAGGCCGGGCCGGCCCGGATCCGCGACGTCACCACAGCGGCCGGCTTCACCCGGTTCCGGGTCGCGGCCGAGACCCCGTTCAACCTGGTCTTCGAAGTCCGGCCCTGAGACAGTCGGATCAAGGGGGGATTCGAGGGGATCTGGAATGACCGACGAGCGACCCGCGCGCCCGGCCGACCTGGTCGGGACGGTCGAGCGCGACGGAGTGACGATCTGCTACAGCGTGTACGACGGCCCTGCCGCCGCGCCGACCGTGGTCCTGATGCCGACCTGGTCGATCGTGTCGTCACGGTGCTGGAAAGCCCAGGTCCCCTACCTCGCCCGGCACTTCCGGGTGGTCACCTTCGACGGCCGGGGCTCGGGGGCCTCGACCAAACCGATCGGACCAGCCGCGTACGCCGACGCCGAGTTCATCGCGGACACGTTCGCAGTACTGGAGGCCACCGGTACGACGTCCTGTGTGCTGGTGTCCTTCTCCTGCGGGGCACCGTGGGCTCTGCAGATCGCCCTGGACCGGCCGGACCTGGTCCTCGGGGTGACCTGTATCGGCCCGGCGACCGGACTCATCCCGGCTCGGGAGGAGCGGACCCGGTGGGCCTGGAACGAGCGGCACGACACCACCGAGGACTGGGCCAAGTACAACCGGCACCACTGGCTCGAAGGCGGCTACGAGGACTTCCTGCAGTACTTCTTCACCAAAATGCTGCCGGAACCCCACTCGACCAAGCAGATCGAGGACTGTGTCGAGTGGGGCCGCCAGATCGGGCCGGAACGACTTGTCGACACCGAGGCCGCCCGGCAGGCCTGTCGTACCCCTGAGCTCGGCCAGAAGCTGCCGGGGTTGCAGTGTCCGGTCCTGGTCATCCACGGCTCCGACGACTTCGTCCGCCCGCATGCGGAAGGGGTCCAGTTGGCGGAGTTGACCGGCGGTTCACTCGTCACCATCGAAGGCGGCGGCCATGCGCCGCACGCCCGTGACCCGGTGAAGGTGAACCACCTGATCAAGGACTTCGTGGACGGCGTCGCGCCACGACCAGTACGGCGTACCTGGGTGCGCGGGGCGAACCGGCCGAAGCGGGCGCTCTACCTGTCGTCGCCGATCGGGCTCGGCCATGCCAAGCGGGATGTCGCGATCGCCCGGGAACTGCGGGTGCACCACCCGGACCTGGAGATCGACTGGCTCGCGCAGCACCCGGTCACGCGCGTACTCGAGGACGCGGGCGAGACCGTGCATCCCGCGTCCGCCTGGTTGTTCAACGAGTCGGCGCACATCGAGTTCGAGTCCGGCGAGCACGACCTGCACGCGTTCCAGGCGATCCGGCGGATGGACGAGCACCTGGTCGCCAACTTCCTCACCTTCGCCGACGTGGTCGACGAGCGGCCGTACGACCTGGTGATCGGTGACGAGGCCTGGGAGGTGGACTACTTCCTGCACGAGAACCCGGAACTGAAGAGGTACGCGTTCGCCTGGCTGACGGACTTCGTCGGGTGGTTGCCGATGCCGGACGGCGGCTCCCACGAAGCGATGCTGACCGCGGACTACAACGCGGAGATGGTCGAGCAACGGGCCCGGTTCGGCCGGCTGCGGGACCGGTCGATCTTCGTCGGCGACCCGGAGGACATCGTCGACGCGACCTTCGGTCCGGGGCTGCCGTCGATCCGCGACTGGACCGTCGAGAACTACGACTTCGCCGGGTATGTGACCGGCTTCGATCCCGCCGAGACCGCTGACCGGGACGCCCTACGCGACCGGCTCGGCTACCCGCGCGACGCGCTGCTGTGTGTCGTCACGGTCGGTGGTTCCGGCGTCGGTTCTCCTTTGCTGCGCAGGGTTCTCGACGCGATCCCGTTGGCCCGGCGCGATCTGCCCGAGCTCCGGTTCGCCGTTGTGTGCGGTCCCCGGATCGACCCGGCATCGCTCCCGGCCCGCGAAGGCACGACGATCCACGGCTACTTGTCGGACCTGCACCAGCACCTCGCCGCCGCCGACCTGGCGATCACCCAGGGCGGCCTGACCACCTGCATGGAGCTCACCGCCCAACGCGTCCCGTTCATCTACGTCCCGCTGGAACACCACTTCGAGCAGAACTTCCACGTCCGCGCCCGCCTCGACCGCTACAACGCGGGCCGCCACCTCAGCTACGCCGAGGCCTGCGACCCGCAGACGCTCGCCGACGCGATCACGAAGGAACTCGGCCAGCCCATCGACTACCGCACTGTCTCCTCCACCGGCGCCGGCCGCGCCGCCGCCTTGCTGGCAGATCTCCTCTGACTCCCCGTTGGTGCACTCTGGAGCGATCAGAGGACCTTTGCGAGGGAGCCACGATGAGCGTCGACGTCCGGATCGAACGGGTGCTGAAGGCAACGATCGGGCGGGTCTACGACGCCTGGACCCAACCGGGTGTGCTGACGAAGTGGTACTGCCCGAACCCGTCGGTGAATCCCGAGGTGGAGGCGGACGTAAAGGTCGGCGGCGACTATGTCGTCACGATGGGCGGGTACGTCGTCCGCGGCCGCTACACCGAGGTGGAGCCGCCGAAGCTGCTCGGGTTCACCTGGCAGTGGGACCACGAGGACGATCGGTCCCACGTGCGGGTCGAGCTCAGCGAGGTGGAGGCCGGCACTCGGGTGCTGCTCACCCACACGACCCAGCTTCCGGAAGACGCCCCCGGTCTCCTTGAGGGCTGGGAGCTCGAGCTGGATCGGCTGGCCGGAGTACTCAGCGATGCGTAAATGTCAGGTCTTGGGGTTTTACGAGGTTAAGTAAAAAGAAGTTCCCCCCAGCCCCACCCATCACTCAGCTTCTGAAGGTCTGTGGAAAAGCTAGAGCCCCGGGCGGCAACCCGGGGCTCGAGGTGGATGGATGGGCGGCGGAATCAGCTGCCGGACTTGCGCCGGAACTGGCGCGTCTGCTTGTCGTTGTGCGCCTCGCCGACACCTTCGTGCCGCGGCCCACTCCCGGGGTGCGACTCGTGGTGCTGGTTCTTCTTGGCGAGCGCCTCGCGGAACTTCTTCTGCAGATCGTCCTGCGCCGGCTTGCTGGGCTTGTCGCTCATACCGTCTCCTTAACAAACCGTCGGCGTACGGGCTCTAGCCAACCAATTGTGACCGCTCCAGCGCCAGCCAATATCGGCGGGGCCCCGTCCAGCCCCCACCCGGCATCTCACGGTAAGAAAATTCCCCGGACCCGCGCGCCGCGGATGTTAGTTTCCGAGGAGCGGCGACGGCAACGGAGATGCGAAGTGGTGGTCAGCACCGAGGCACTGATCGGGATCGCACTCGTCGAACTGGGCCTGGTGGTCATCCCCGGGCCGAACATGATCTACCTCGTCTCCCGTTCCGTCGCCCAGGGCCGTCGCGCCGGGCTGACCTCGCTCGCGGGAGTAGGCGTCGGCTTCCTCGTTTACCTCCTGGCGGCGACCGCAGGGCTGGCGACATTGTTCGCGCTGGTGCCGGAGATCTACCTGACCCTGAAGCTCGCCGGCGCGGCGTACCTGCTCTGGCTCGCCTGGGGCGCTCTCCGCCCCGGCGGCAGTTCCGCCTTCACCCCGAACGCGCTCGCACCTGACCGTCCGCGCAAGCTGTTCGGGATGGGCCTGCTGACCTGCCTGCTGAACCCGAAGATCGCGATCCTCTACATCTCCCTGCTCCCCCAGTTCGTGGACCCGTCCCGCGGCCACGTCGGCACCCAGAGCCTGCTCCTCGGTCTCACCCAACTGGCCGTCGGCGTACTGGTGAACGCGATCTTCGTCATCACCGCCGGCTCGGTCGCCATCTTCTTCAGCCGCAAGCCCCTGTGGTCCAAGATCCACCGCTATGTCACCGGCACCGCTCTCGCCGTCTTCGCCGTGAAGCTCGCCACAGACCGTACTCAGCCCGTCGCCGCTCCGTAACCACCAGACCACCGCGGGTTACCGCGTGAGTGCACCGGACGCCCTCAACTCACCTACCGCTGCCACTGCAGCACGCTTCGCGCTCACAAGCGCCGAATCCCTTGTATTTCAAGCGTTTGAGGCCACCTCGTCCAGCTCTCGGCGCCCGTTCACGCGTTTGGTACTCACGAGTACATTGATTCTCAAGACCCCGGACGACCACGGCACCAGGCGCGACAACCCCACTCGAGAGCGGCAGTCGCCCAGTCAGCCACCCGCACCACCGTCCGGCGCGACAACCCCACCGCCGTCCCGCGGTCCCTGACAGGTCAGGGTGCCGGGTGAGCTTCACTCCCCCTGCCCGGCACTCTGACCGTTCCACCCCGGCCCGATTCATCGAGCCGACGCGACGAACACGAACTCGAGGCCCGGCCGGTCCGGCGCATCCCGTACTTCGTCGACCGCGAACCCTGCTTGCCGGAGTGATTCCTCGAGTTCGGCACGGGTCCGGAACCGCAGCGTGGACTCCGAGGTCAACCGCTTCCCGTCCGACGCGAACACATAGGTCCCCCGGAACGTCACCGTGGTCGACGTGACCTCGAGGAGATCAGTCCAGTGCTCCACCACCCCGACCTCCGGCAGTTCGACCCGGTCGTAGGTTTCCTCCCGAGTCCACCCGAGCCAAGCCTTCCGCGCCGGGTCCCTTGCCTCGAAGACAAACCGCCCACCCGGCACCAGCGCACGCCGTACCGCGACCAGCGTCGTCGCCCAGTCCTCGTCCGCCACGAAGACCTGCGCCACGTTCCCCGTCATCACCGCCAGGTCCATCTGCACCGGCGGCAACGCGCCCGCATCCCCGTGAACCCAGCGAACCCGCTCTGCCCCGGGCTTCGTCCGCGCGATCTCCAGCGACGCCAACGCCGGATCCACCCCGACAACCTCTATCCCGCGTTCCGCCAGCAAGCACGCGAAGGTCCCCGTTCCGCACCCCACATCCAGCACCCGCGACGCCCCGAACTCCGCGACCATCGCCGCATACACGTCGAGATCCGGCCGATCGAGCTCCAACGGATCGTAGACCGCCGCCAACCGAGGCACCGCGAACAAGTCATCAGGCATCCTTCGACCCTAGGCGGACCACCGCGACCAGAGCGATCGAAATACCCGGCCTACGAGACGCTCGCCCCCGCCCGTACGACCTCGGGAGTCTCACCGGTCCACAGGTGGAAGGCCCGATAGAAGGACGTGGTGTCGTCGTAGCCCAGCAGGTAGGCGATCTCACCCGCACTCATCGTCGAACTGGTCAGGTAGTGCCGGGCCAGCGCCTCGCGGGTGTCGCGCAGGATCAACTGGAATCCCGTGGACTCCAACTGCAACCGCCGCTGAAGGGTCCTGACACTCATCGCGAGTTCCTTGGCGACTGCCGTCGCGGTCGCGGCGCCGGCGGGGAGAAGCTTCAGCAGCGCGGCGTGAACGAGTTCCGTCGTCGATGTGCCCTGGTCGAGATCGGCGAGCCGGCGGCGGAGTTCGGGTTCGAAGACGTCCCACATGTGCTCGTTGGCGGTGAGGAACGGCCGGTCCGCGTCCCGGCCGGCGAAGGTGATCGACCACCCGGCGGCCTGCCGGATCGGAACTCCGACGTACTCCGTGTACTGCTCGCGGACCGCCGCCGGAATGGTGACCGGTGCGCTCAACCGCAGCGGACGTACGTCGGCCCTGGTTCCGATCCGCGCGAGTGCCACCCAGAAGAGCAACTCGGTGAGACCGAACACGTCTGGCGGCGGCTCATCCTCTGGCCAACGGAGGTCGATCGTGGTGGCGCCGGCCGCGGGGTTGACCGCGAGCCGCAGGGGGCCGATCAGCCTCTTGTAGTGGGCGACCCGAGTCGCGGCGACCGTGAGAGAAGGGCTGCAGAACGCCGCGAACAGCGGCGGGTCGAAGGCTTCGGCAGACAACGAGCGCGCGATCCTGATGGGCAGGATCTCGTCGGCCGAGTCGTCCGCCAAGGCCCGCCAGAGTGCGTAGTACTCCGTCGGCGTCAGTTCGGCGGTTCCCTCGGCGAGGAGTCCCTGCGGGAGCCGCGCTCGGTCCAGCACGTCGGCGAGCGAGACCCCGAGATCGGCGAGCAGCGCTCGCGCCGACGGGCCGAGCATGTAGTTGCCGGAGGTCACAGCCGGCTCATCACGACGCGGTCGTAGACCCGGTCACCGAACCACTTGCGGGTGGAGATGAGCGGCCGTGCGTACTTGCCGGCGACGTACCGCGTGCGGGGCCGACGGGCGGCGATCGCCTTGACGATGATCGCCGCGATCCTCTCCGGCGGGGTGCCACCCGAGGCGTAACTCGCGCTCGTGGTGGCGGCGACCTTGCGCGCGAGGCCGGCGTACGGGCCGTCACCCGATCGTTTCGTCATCGGCTCGACCAGCACCGCCCCGAAGTCGGTCGCGATGATGCCCGGCTCGATCACGACGACGTCGATGCCGAAGGGCGCGACCTCGATCCGCAGGCAGTCCGACCATCCCTCCACCGCGTGCTTGGACGCGTGGTACCAGGCGCCGAGCGGGGTGTAGATCCTGCCGCCCATCGAGGAGAGGTTGATGATCCTCCCTGCCCCACGCGTCCGCATCCCTGGCAGGACCAGTTGCGTCAACCGCGCCATCGCGAAGAGATTCACCTCGAACTGATAGCGGGCGTCGTCGATCGTGGTGTCCTCGACGGCCCCGTACAGGCCGAACCCGGCGTTGTTCACCAGTACGTCGACGCCGCCGCCGATCCCGTCGACCAGCCTGACGAGATCGTCCTCCCGGGTGACGTCCACGGCGACCACCGTGGCACCCAACTCCTCGAGATCCCGCATCTGCTCGACCCGCCGCGCCGCGGCGTACACCGTGTATCCGTCCCGCAACAGCTGGACCGCCGTCGCCTTTCCCATCCCGGACGAAGCCCCGGTGACCAGCACGGTCGTCATCTGTACCTCCTCGGTGGTTGACCCACCACCGACGCTAGGCCAGGCGAACCGAGTTGCCACTAGCCGATCACGCCGCGGGACTTCCCGATGCCGCCTATCCTGACCCGCATGGATCTGGAGTTCACCGGCGAGATCTGGTTCTGGAAAGGCCCGGCGCCCTGGTACTTCGTCACCGTCCCCGACGAACCCTCCGCCGACCTGGAAGCAACCTCAGCCAACGTCACCTACGGCTGGGGCATGATCCCCGTCACCGCCCAGATCGGCGACACCACCTGGACCACGTCCCTGTTCCCCAAGGACGGCCTCTACATAGTCCCCATCAAGGCAAACATCCGAAAAGCCGAATCCCTCGAGGTAGGCGACACGATCAAAGTCCAACTGACCGTCGCCCTCTGAACATCAGACCTCAAAGCGGAACTCGACCACGTCGCCGCCCTCCCCAACCCCAAGCTTTTTCTGCTCAGACGTTGAAGCGGAACTCGACGACGTCGCCGTCGGACATGATGTAGTCCTTGCCTTCCATGCGGACCTTGCCGGCGGACTTGGCGGCGGTCATGGAGCCGGCGGCGACCAGGTCGTCGAAGGAGACGATCTCGGCCTTGATGAAGCCGCGCTGGAAGTCGGTGTGGATGACGCCGGCGGCCTCGGGGGCGGTGGCGCCCTTCTTGATGGTCCAGGCGCGGGATTCCTTCGGGCCTGCGGTCAGGTAGGTCTGCAGGCCGAGGGTCTCGAAGCCGACGCGGGCCAGGACGTCCAGGCCGGGCTCGTCGACGCCCATCTCGGCGAGCATCTCGCGGGCCTCGTCCTCGTCGCCGAGTTCGACCAGTTCGGCCTCGAACTTGGCGTCCAGGAAGATCGCCTCGGCCGGTGCCACCAGGTCGCGCATCTGCTGCTTGAGCGACTCGTCGGCCAGCTCGTCCGCGTCGCAGTTGAAGACGAACAGGTACGGCTTGGCGGTCATCAGCATGAGTTCGCGGATCGCGTCGCGGTCCACGTTCGTGGCGATGATCGGGGTGCCGGCCTCGAGGTGCTTCTGCGCCTCGCGGACCGCCTCCAGGACGGCGACGCTCTCCTTCTTCAGCCGGGACTCCTTCTCCAACCGCGGGATCGCCTTCTCGACGGTCTGCAGGTCGGCCAGGATCAGCTCGGTCTGGATCGTGGAGATGTCGTCGGCGGGTGACACCTTGCCGTCGACATGGGTGACGTCGTCGTCGCGGAAGACCCGGGTGACCTGGCAGATCGCGTCGGACTCGCGGATGTGGCTCAGGAACTTGTTGCCCAGGCCCTCACCCTCCGACGCGCCGCGGACGATGCCGGCGATGTCGACGAACTGCACGGTGGCCGGCAGTTGCTTGGCCGAGCCGAAGATCTCGGCGAGCTTGCCCAGCCGCGCGTCCGGTACGCCGACCACTCCGACGTTGGGCTCGATCGTCGCGAACGGGTAGTTCGCCGCGAGCACGTTGTTCTTGGTCAGCGCGTTGAAGAGCGTGGACTTGCCCGCGTTGGGGAGCCCGACGATTCCGATGGTGAGTGCCACGGGCAGCAAGACTACGCGGCCGAACCCGCCGCACCCCAATCCACCGATCCCCCCGTACTCCGAACCACCCGCCCCCGTACTGCGAACCACCCGCGCCCGCCGGCCCGCAGTACCACCGAACCGGCTGATCCCCAGCACCGGCCGACCCGGAGTACGGCTCAGATCACGAAGGACTCCAGCGCGGCGCCGTACCAGCGGTTCGTCAGCCCCAGCGGGCGCATTCCGAGCCGCCGGCAGACCGCGAGCGACGAGCCGTTGTCCGGCCGGACCACCGCGTAGATCTCGCCGAGTCCCGCCTTGAAGCCATGCGCGATCGCCCCGCGGGCAGACTCCGTGGCCAGCCCGCGCCCCCACGAGTCCGGGTGGAAATGCCAGCCGACCTCCACCTCGTCCTTGCTCTCCTCGGGAGCGGCTGGCTCAGGCAGCGGGACGAGCAGCACAGTCCCCGCCACCACCCCCGTCGACTTCTCCTCGACTCCCAGACCCCGTACAGAGCGTCAGTGTTGCGATAGTTCCAGCGCTCGATCGCCCGGGAGGCGGAGTCGCGGTCGGCCATCACCCGCGGTGCGGCACCGAGCCAGCGCGACACCTCCCAGCGGCGGTAGATGTCGAACACCCGGTCGCCGTCGGCCTCGTCCCAGTCGCGGACCCGCAGCCGGTCGGTCTCGAAGATGACCTTGGCACCCATTGCGCGACCTCCCATCGCCCGAAGCACGAGATGTACCCACCGCGACCGCTCGACCGCAAGCGAATCGGCCAACCTGTGACCGGCAGGCCCGCTAAAATCCGTGAATGGAGGGGGCATCGTCACGCATCGTGTTCGGCTGCCTGCAGTTCCTGCGGTTCGGCTGGATCCAACTCCTGTCGTGCCTGTTCCCCGCCGCGCTGTTCGCCGGCCTCGCGCTCTCGAAGTACGTCGACCTCCCGATCCCTCGGTACGACGCTCTGCTCGTCTACTGCCTGTTCCTCACCTTCGGGTTCTGGGTGGTCCGGCTGGAGACGTGGCGCGAGATCGCGGTGATCTTCGGGTTCCACCTCGTCGGGCTCGCGCTGGAACTGTTCAAGGTGCAGGTCGGGTCGTGGCAGTACCCGGGTGACGCGGTGACGAAGTTCGCCGGGGTGCCGCTGTTCGCGGGGTTCATGTACGCCGCCGTCGGCAGTTACATCTGCCAGGCGTGGCGGCGGTTCGACCTGCGCGTCAGCGGCTACCGGCCGATCCTGACGACGGCGTTCGCAGTACTGATCTATGCGAACTTCTTCACCCACCACTGGATCGTGGACCTGCGCGCTCCGATCGCCATCACGCTACTCGTCGTACTGCGGCGCACGTGGGTCTTCTACACCGTCGGCGTACGGCGGTACCGGATGCCGCTGGCTCTGTCGTTCGGGCTGATCGGGTTCTTCCTGTGGATCGCGGAGAACGGCGGGACGTTCCTGGACGCGTGGAACTACCCCGACCAGGTGGACGTGTGGCGGCTCGTCCGCCCGGCCAAGTTCGGCGCCTGGGCGCTACTGGTCAGCATGAGCTTCGTACTGGTGGCGAGCGTGAAGTCCTTGGAGGGCAGGCTTTACCACCGCGGCACGCTCGCGACGGTGGCGACTCCGAAGGCGACTGAGATCTCCTCGCAACACAGTGACGCCAACCAGGTCAGGACTCCGCGCGTCTCCTAGGTGTGAGGCTCCTGAGGGGGAGCGACTGGGGAACATCCGCCCGATCCGCAAGGGAGCACCATGTCCCGAAAGCTTGCTGCCGTCATCGCCACGAGCACCGCCGCCGTGCTGCTCGTCGGCGCCCTGATCGCTGTGGTGCTGGGACATTCGAGCCCTTCGAGGCCGACGGTCGCCGCCAACGTCACGCCGCTCACCACGCCGATTCACACCCCGGCCAGCACGCCGACGAAGGCACCCACCGGTACCACGGGAACCTCGCCGGCCGATCCCACCGCAGCCGCTGCCGCAGGCAACAAAAAGGTGCTCTTCCTCACCTTCGAAGATGGCCCGGACCCGCTCTGGACGCCGAAAGTCCTGCAGGTACTGGCGAAGTACGGCGCGCACGCGACCTTCTTCCAGCTCGGCAGCATGCAGACCGCGCACCCCGGACTGCGCGACCAGATCCTTGCCGCAGGCAACACGATCGGCAGCCACTCGATCACGCACCCGCAGCTGACCGCGATCTCACCGGCCAAACGGCACCACGAGATCGTCGACGGCCCGCGGTCGAAGTGCTTCCGCCCGCCCTACGGCGCGACGAACCCGAAGGTGCGTGCCGAGATCAAGGCGGCCGGCATGGTCCAGGTGCTCTGGGACGTCGACCCGCGCGACTGGGCCCGCCCCGGCACGAGCGCGATCGTCAGCAACATCCTCCAACACGCCCACCGCCGCAACGTCATCCTGCTGCACGACGGCGGCGGCGACCGTTCCCAGACCGTGGCTGCGCTGGACAAGTCCCTGCGCATCCTCAAGCAGCAGGGCTACACCTTCCCCGCCATGGCCTGCTGACCGCGTCGGTCCTGGCAGGTCCTACCGGGGCGAGGACTCCCCCGCGGCCTGGTCGACGACGGAGGCCGCGACAGCGGTCAGAGGGTGTCGTCGCTCGCGAGCCATCATGACCAGCCGGTCGAAGGCAGCATCCATCGACAGGTCTTCGATATAGGCGATGACGCCCTTCGCGCGTTCGATGATCACCCGGTCCGCCAACGCGGCCTGGGTCCGGGCAGCGATATCGGCTGCCGCCAGTGGGCTGTTCCGCAGGATGACCAGGCTGGCGATGTCAGCGAAGGCCTGTGCGACCAGGGCGGTCTCACCCCGGGGCTCCTTGCTGTCGAAGAACAGATTGACCGCGCCCAGCATCTGGCCGCGCCAGGCCATCGGGGCGGCATGCACACCGTCGAATCCGGCCGCGAGGAAGGCGTCGAGCAGGCTGGGCCATCGGGCCGCGACCTGCGCCAGCCCGACCACGGTGACAGGTCGGCGGCCGGCCACACAATCGACGCCAGGGCCCTCGTCGACCTGCACCTGATACAGCTCGAGGTGCTCCGCGCGATGGTCGGTGCCGGCCAGGAACTCCAACCCGCGGCCGGGGGCCGTGACAATGATCCCGGCGGCGGCAGCCTCGACGGAGTCGGCGCACCCGTGCAGCAGGCTGGTGATCGATCCGATCACGTCGTGGTCGGCGACCAGCGTCGCGGTCGCCGCGGCCAGTTCACGCACCGCCCGCTCCGGCAGTCCTGCCCCGGTGGTGTCGTGGCCGGTCATGAGTCTCCTCGGAAGTCGATGCGGCGGGCGATGACCAGGCCGGCGATCTCGGTCAGCGTGGTGTCGTGGGCATAGGCGTGGGCCCGCAGTATGGCCAGCGCGTCGTCCGCCGGGATCCGCAACTGGGCGATCACCATTCCGGTGGCCTGGTGCACCTCGGCCCGCGCCGACCACATTCCGTCCTCGCCGGAACCGAGGCCGGGGACCGGATCACGGAGCAGCGCGGCGCCGATCGCGTCGGCCAGGAACTGCGCGGTCGCGTCGGATTCGGCCAGGTCGGTCCCGGTGGAGTAGAGGCCGAGCACGCCGAGGACGGTCTCGCCGGGGCGCATCGGAAACGCGTGGACGGTCACTCGGCCGACTTCATGCCAGGCTGCCCTGCTGAACTCCGGCCAGCGTGGATCCGGCTGGTCGTCGACCGTCATGACGATCGGCCTCCCGTGGAGATACGCGTCATGGCAGGGCCCCTGCCCGACAACGTCCTGCAGGTCCTCCAGCCCCGTGGCGACCTGATCGGTGAAACTCAGCGGCAACCGTTGAGCCGTGCCGTCCTGGACCGTGATCCAGGCGCCGTTCGCCCCCAGGATCACCCGGCCGGCTTCACACAACCGGTCGGCCAGGTGCCGCCGGGAGGCGTTCGCGGCCGCCAGCCGGGCCAGCTTCGCCGGCACCGCGGTTCGGTCCGTCATTGCCCCTTACCTCTCCTGCGGCAACGGTTGCGAAGGTCTGGGCGCCTCCTGCCCACCCTACTCACGGCCACTGTGGATTACTCCACTTGCGCCCCTGGGTCGGTCGCCGGCCGGCGGTGCCGGAGGGGTTCGGCTCACACCGACCGACGGCACCAGACCAGTACCCATACAGGTTTGATACCACTCACCAACTCAGCACCGATCGCAGAGCGGCCGCAGGGTGCACATTGGGCCTATCGGTCGGCACTGGCTGGCCCCTTCGGAGGGGGCCACCATGGACCAGAAGGACCTGATAGTCGTCGTGACCGAGGTAGCGGCGTCGCTGCGGCTGCCGCTCGACCTCGACGAGGCGTTGGACCGTCAAACTGCGATGATGTCGCCGGCGGCATCATCGCCGACGCCGTCAGCAAGGCTCGCTGACCGGCCGCAGGCGTAGGGTGGGAACACCGTCGGCACCCAGACCAGCCAGTCAAGGCCCGTCGCCGACGGCTCTGGACCGATCGGCCCGCCCAACCGCGGGCCGCGAAGGATCGTGCCCCATGGGCATCGACGACCAACCGTCCAACGACCCCGTAGCGGTCGACCTCGCGGCGACCTACTCGATCGCCACCGCCCAACGCGTCCTCGTTGAACAACTCCACGTCGACCTCGACGGCGCGCTGACACTGCTCGACCACAGAGCCCAGCGAGCCGGAATCCCGCTGGTGGAGGCGGCCCGCTGGCTGCTCACCGCGGGCACCTTGCCCTGACCACCCCGGCTCGCCACGACGGCTGCGGGAAATTGTCGGCGCGGTCTGCCACTGTCTGTGACATGACCGGTACTTCGGTGTTGCTGCTGCTGGTGTTCCTCCTCGTCGGGGTGTTGCTCGGCGGGGTGTTCGGGGTGCTCTGGGCGCGGGGGAAGGACGGGGCGGAGCTGGCTCGGGTCACCGCGGAGCGGGATGCGGCCGAGGACCGGGTGGTCGAGCTGACCCAGGAGCGGACGTCCGTGGGCCAGCAGATGTCAGGTCAGGCCGTCGTGAAGGAGTCGCTCGACCGATTGCATGCCCAGCTCAACCAATTGGAGAAGGGCCGGGCCGCCTGGCAGAGCCAGTTGCACCAGCAGGTGAACGAAGTACGGATGAGTGGTGAGGCGTTGCGGCGGGAGACCGCGTCGTTGTCGACGGCGTTGCGGAAGCCCCAGGTGCGGGGACGCTGGGGTGAGCTGCATCTGCGCCGGACGGTCGAGCTGGCCGGGATGGTCGCGCACTGCGACTTCACCGAGCAGACGACGACCACCACGGACGACGGCCTGCTCCGCCCGGACCTGGTGGTCAGACTTGCCGAGGGCAAGAATCTGGTGGTCGACTCCAAGGTGCCGCTCGCGGCCTTCCTGGAGGCGGCCGAGAGCGACGACCCGGACTTCCGCGAAGAGCGGCTCCGGGCCCACGCCCGGCATCTGCGCACACACGTGGACCAGTTGTCCGCGAAGGCGTACTGGTCGCGACTCCCCTCGACGCCCGAGTTCGTCATCCTCTTCGTGCCCGGCGAGTCGTTCCTGTCCGCCGCGCTGGACATCGAGCCCGTGCTGCTGGAGTACGCCGCCGAGCGCCGGGTGATCCTGGCGACGCCGACCACGCTGATCGCCACGCTGCGCGCGGCCGCCTACGCCTGGAACCAGTCGGCCCTGACCGAGTCCGCCCAGCAGGTCTTCGAGCTCGGCCGCGAACTGTACGAACGGCTCGGCACGATGGGCGACCACCTCGGCCGGGTGGGCCGCTCCCTGACCTCGGCCGTCGACGCCTACAACAGCACCGTCGGCTCGTTCGAGCGCCGCGTCTTCACCACCGCCCGCAAACTCCGCGACCTGCACGTCACCGAGGCCGAACTGACCGCGATGGAAGCGATCGAGGCCTCCGCCCGCCCACTCACCGCCCCCGAGTTCCTGGCCCTCGACGACACCCCCGAAGACTCCACCCACCGCTGGCTCCCCGGCCCCCTGGTCGACAAGACCCGCCGCGAACCCCCCGCCCTCCCCGGCCTGGACACCGAAGCCGGCTAACGGCTGCTCGGCTGACGGCTGCTCGGCTGACTGCTAGTCGGTTGACGGATGGTCGGCATGTCGGCTGGTCGGCTGGTCGGCTGGTCGGCTGGTCGGCTGGTCGGCTGGTCGGCATATCAAGCGTCGGAAAGCCGCCAGTGTTCGGGCATTGACAACGGGCAGGTGTCGCTCAAGTATGAGAGCGCTCTCACTCGTCCGGTGACTTACCGTCCCTCGTCGGACGAGCTGTGGGCACCGGTCCGCCCCGGCCGCGCGAAGCCTGCCCTTCGCGGGCCCACGGGAGCCGCTGCGACCTGGTAAGCGCAGCGTCTCCACCGGTGCTCCGCCTTCTCTCGCATGGGACAAACTGAGGAGGATCAGTGCGCGTCAAACACCAACTGCTCGCGGTACTCGCTGCCGCGGCGACCATCTCCGCCGGACTCATCGCGACCGTCGCGATCCCGGCCGAGGCGGTTCCCGCCACCATCCCGCTGAAGATCTCGAACAGCTCCGGCCGGGCCGATCCGGTCTACATCTACAACCTCGGCACCAACCTCGCGACCGGCCAGCAGGGCTGGGCGGACGCGAACGGCACCTTCCACGCCTGGCCCGCCGGCGGCAACCCGCCGACCCCGGCTCCCGACGCCTCCATCGCCGGACCGGCGAACGGCGGGTCCATCACCATCCGGATGCCGAAGTTCTCCGGCCGGGTCTACTTCTCCTACGGCCAGAAACTGGTCTTCAAGCTGACCACCGGCGGCCTGGTACAGCCCGCGGTCCAGAACCCGAGCGACCCCAACCGCAACATCTTGTTCAACTGGACCGAGTACACGCTGAACGACTCCGGCCTGTGGATCAACAGCACCCAGGTGGACATGTTCTCGGCCCCGTACGCCGTCGGCGTGAAACTCCCGGACGGGTCCACCAAGAGCACGGGCCGGCTCAAGCCCGGCGGCTACAACGGGTTCTTCAACGCGCTCCGCGGCCAGCCCGGCGGCTGGGCGAACCTGATCCAGACAGCACCGAACGGCACCGTACTGCGCGCGCTCGCCCCGACGTACGGGGTGGAGATCGGCGCGTTGCCCGCCACGGTGATGGACGACTACGTGAACCGGGTCTGGTCGAAGTACAGCTCGCAGACGCTGACGGTGACGCCGTTCAAGGACCAGCCGAACATCAAGTACTTCGGTCGCGTGTCCGGCAACACGATGAACTTCACCAACACCTCGGGCGCGGTGGTGACGTCGTTCCAGAAGCCGAACTCGGCCAGCATCTTCGGCTGCGCCGGCCTGCTGGACGCACCGAACGACCTGGTCCGCGGCCCGATCTCGCGGACCCTGTGCGCCGGGTTCAACCGCTCGACGCTGCTGACCAACCCGAACCAGCCGGACGCGAGCAATGTGGACTTCTACAAGGACGTGGTGACGAACCACTACTCCCGCAAGATCCACGCGCAGATGGTCGACGGCAAGGCGTACGGCTTCGCCTTCGACGACGTCGGCGCCCACGAGTCCCTCGTCCACGACGGCAACCCCCAGCAGGCCTACATCACCCTCGACCCCTTCAACTGATCGACCACCCCTACCACCCCGGGTCCCCCGCAGCTGCCCGCGCGGGACCCGGGGTTTTCCCTGCGCTCTTGACGCGCCGCTTGGTTAGTGAGAACTTACCGTTCGTGGGAACTTACCAAGCAGGAACGGTGCTCGACGCGTTGGGGGATCCGACCCGGCGGGCGATTCTCGAGACGCTGCGGCGGAGCGGGCCCAGTTCGGTGGCGGGTCTGGCCGAGCGGGTTCCGGTCAGCCGGCCGGCGATCTCGCAGCATCTGAAGGTGCTCGGGCTGGCCGGCCTGGTGGATCACGAGCCGCGGGGGACCCGGAACATCTACCGGATCGAGCGCGGCGGACTGGCCGAGGTGCGGGACTGGCTGGACCAATTCTGGGATGACGCGCTGGATGCGTTCGCGGAGCACGTACGGAGTACGGAAGGGAGTTCGGAATGAGTGGTTACGAGCCGTTGGTGAAGTCGGTGGTGGTGCCGGCCTCTCCGGAGCGGGCGTTCGAGTTGTTCACGAAGGAGATGGGCGCCTGGTGGCCGCTCGCGACGCACTCGGTCGCCCATGAGAAGGCCAAGGACGTCCAACTCGAGGGTGCTGTCGGCGGGCGGATCGTGGAGTACGACGACAGTGGTCCGGTCGGCTACTGGGGCACTGTGTCGGACTGGGATCCGCCGCAGACGGTGAGCTTCACCTGGCATCCGGGCACCGACCCCAAGGAGGCGGGGCACGTCACTGTCTCCTTCAAGCAGGTCGACGACGGCACCGAGATAGTCCTGACCCATACCGGCTGGGACCGCCGCCCCGACGGCGCCGAGGCCCGCACGGCCTACGACTCCGGCTGGGAGTACGTCCTCGACTTCTACGCAGGGCACAGTACGAGTTGATGTCGCGACTCAACCTTTTGCTTTCGTCCGGTCATCACACTGCTGACCGAGATGACAACCCGGGTGGGAGCAAGAGATGGATCCAGGGCTGGACGCCGAGTTCGCCGAGTTCGTGGACGGGCGGTTCACCGCGCTGCAACGGTTCGGCTACCTGCTGACCGGTGAGTGGCAGACGGCGAGGATCGTGGTCCGTCAGGCGTGGTCGGAGGTGCCGGTGGTCGCCATCCCCGCGGCCTTCAGATCCGTACGGAGCTCGCGCGGCAGGGAGAACACCAGGCTCTCCTCCGCGGTGGTGACCTCCTGCACCTCGCCGTACCCGCGCTCGGCCAGCCAGGCGAGCACGTCCCGGACCAGGATCTCCGGCACGCTCGCGCCGCTGGTGACGCCGACCGTGTCGACGCCTTCCAGCCACGCCTCGTCGATCTCGCTGGCGAAGTCGACCAGGTGGCCCGCCTTGGCGCCGTGCTCGACGGCGACCTCGACCAGCCGGACCGAGTTCGACGAGTTGCGGGAGCCGACCACGATCATCAGGTCGACCTCCGGGGCCATTTTCTTCACCGCGATCTGGCGGTTCTGGGTGGCGTAGCAGATGTCGTCGCTCGGCGGGTCCTGCAGGCTCGGGAACCGCTCGCGCAGCCGGCGTACGGTCTCCATCGTCTCGTCCACCGAGAGGGTGGTCTGGGACAGCCAGACGACCTTCTCGGGGTCGCGAACGGTGATGTTGGGCACGTCGCCGGGTCCGTCCACCAGGTGGACGTGGTCCGGCGCCTCGCCGCTGGTGCCGATCACCTCTTCGTGCCCGTCGTGGCCGATCAGAAGGATGTCGTAGTCGACGGCGGCGAACCGCTTCGCCTCGTGGTGCACCTTGGTGACCAGTGGGCAGGTCGCGTCGATCGTCTTCAACTGCCGCGCGGCCGCCTCCTGGTGCACCACCGGGGCGACGCCGTGCGCGGAGAAGATCACCGTCTCGCCCTCGGGCACCTCGTCGGTCTCGTCGACGAAGATCGCGCCACGCGCCTGCAGGGTCTGCACGACGTGCTTGTTGTGCACGATCTCCTTGCGCACGTAGACCGGCGGGCCGTACAGGTCGAGGGCCTTCTCGACCGCCACCACGGCCCGGTCCACGCCGGCGCAGTACCCGCGGGGCGCCGCGAGCAGCACCCGCTTGGTCTCGAGCGCGGCGGTCGTACCGGTGGTTTCAGGCTGGGCAGTCACGGTCCCCATGGTACGGGCCGAGCTGTTGACTCCCAGCCTCGACCGCTGGACTCTGCACTGAGATGCACCGTCGACCGGGGAGGGCGACATGCGTAAATCACCTGTTTTCCTGGCAGTCATGGCACTTGCCGCAGGGGCGCTGGTAGCAGGCCCGTCGGCCACCGCCGTACCGGCTCAGGGGGGTGATGGCAGCCTGGAGGTGTACGTCGGCGAACTGGCCCCTGACCAACTGCGGAAGCTGGCCGAAGTCGGCCTGGACCACGAGGACGTCTCGACCGGCGACGCCGGGAACGGCAAGGTCAGCGTCGAGGCGATCATCACCGACCTGCAGGCCGACAAACTGCGCTCCGACGGCGTCGACCTGAAGGTCAAGAAGGTCAAAGGCCGGGATGCTTCCGACGAGGCCGCCAGGATCGCTCGGGCCGGCCACACCGTCTACCGCTCGTACAGCGAGGCCGGCGGCATCCGCGACGAGCTGATCGCGACCGCCCGCGCCCACCCCGGGCTGGCCAAGCTGGTCAACGTCGGCAAGTCCGTCAACGGCAAGGACATCCTCGCGGTCAAGCTGACCAGAGGCGCCCGGTACCTCCCGGACGGCACGCGACCGGCGGTCCTCTACGCCGGCGCCCAGCACGCGCGCGAGTGGATCACGCCGGAGATGGTGCGCCGGCTGATGCACTTCTACCTGGACGGCTACGGCAGCAACGCCGAGGTCACCAAGCTGATCGACACCACCGAACTGTGGTTCGTGCCGGTGCTCAACCCGGACGGCTACGACTACACCTTCACCGAGGACAACCGGCTGTGGCGCAAGAACCTGCGCGACAACAACGGCGACGGGGTGATCGACAACTTGGACGGCGTCGACCTCAACCGCAACTTCGCGGTCAACTGGGGCTATGACAACGAGGGGTCCTCGCCCGATCCGAGCAGCGAGACCTTCCGCGGCTCCGGCCCGAACTCCGAGCCCGAGACGAGGGTGCTCGACCGGCTGTTCAGGAACATCCGCTTCGAGCATCTGATCAACTACCACTCGGCGGCGGAACTGCTGCTGTACGGCATCGGCTCGCAGGTCAGCACGCCCTCGCCGGACGACGTCATCTACGAGGCGATGGTCGGCGACGACGCGAACCCGGCGGTGCCCGGCTACGACCCCGACATCTCCGCGGAGCTCTACACCACCAACGGCGACACCGACACGCACGCCACGGTCAGGTACCGCACCCTCGGGTTCACCCCGGAGATGACGACCTGCCAGACCGTCTCCGCCTCGGACCCCGACGACGAGTGGCTGCCCGAGAACTGTGTCAGCGGCTTCAGCTTCCCCGACGACGAGGAGTTGATCCAGGCCGAGTTCGAGAAGAACATCCCGTTCGCGCTGTCCGTCGCGAAGTCGACCCACGACCCGGACGACCCGGTCTCCGTGGTCGGCCTGACGGCCGCCGATCTGGTGATCGACCCGTTCGCGGTCTCGCACGGCAGCACCCAGCCGGTCGCGGTCATCGCGAAGCGGGCGCTGCGGGACCTGCGGATCAACTACCGGATCAACGGTGGCCGCACCGTCAGCGACCGGGTCGCGGAGTGGGACGGCGGCGAGCGGTACGGCGGCACGCACAACGACTACTACGCCGAGTTCCGCGGCACGGTACGCCGTACCGGGCCTGGTGACTCCGTCGAGGTCTGGTTCACCGGCGTCAAACCCGGCAAGGGCCCGGTCGCGAGTGACCACTTCTCCTACCAGGTCGCCGGCGACATCGGCGGGGACGTGCTCATCCTGGCCGCCGAGGACGTCACCGGGATCAGCCCTGCCCAGGGCGTGACCACCGCCAAGTACGCCGACGACTACGCCACCGCGCTCACCGGGGCCGGCCGTACTTCGGACGTGTACGACGTGGACGCGAACAACCGGACCGCACCGCATCACCTCGGCGTGCTGTCGCACTACCGGGCGGTGGTCTGGGAACACGGCGACGACATCATCACCCGGGAGGTCGGCCAAGTGGCGGGCACTGCGGCCGAACTGGCGCTGGACCTCGAGTTGAGTGTCCGCGACTACCTCAACGAGGGCGGCAAGCTTCTCTACACGGGCAAGTACGCCGGACTCGCCACCGGCGCGGACGGGTCCTACTGGTACAACCCGTTCGAGGAAACGCAGGGCGAGTGCACCACTCCCGAGGACTACCCCTGCCTGCCACTGCTGAACGACTTCCAGCAGTACTGGCTGGGGGCCTACAACTACGTCGACGACGGCGGCACCGGCGAGAACGGGCCGTTCCCGGTAGCCGGAGTCAGCGGCGCCTTCGACGGGTTCGCCGGAACCTTCAACGGTGGCGACTCCGCGAACAACCAGGACCACACGGCGGCGTTCCTGCTGACCTCCAGCTTCCTGCCACCCGCGCAGTTCCCGCAGTTCGCGAGCTCGGCACCCTTCAAGTGGCAGCGGCCGGGTGCAGCGCCGTACGAGCCGGTCACCGGTGACTGGTACGTCTACAGCCAACGGTCGGACGTGAGCTACAAACGGCTGACCCGCACGATCGACCTGACCGGTATGACCTCGGGGGCGCTCTCCTTCAAGGCGTCGTACGACACCGAAGCCGACTGGGACTACCTCATGGTCGAGGCGCACACCGTCGGCCAGGACGACTGGACGACGCTCCCGGACACGGAAGGGCATACCGGCCAGGACACCGGCGACAGCTGTCCGTCCGGTTGGGTGGCGCAGTTGCATCCGCACCTGGCGCACTACCAGAACGCCGCCTGCGAGCCGACCGGCAGCAGCGGAGCGTGGCATGCCGCCACCGGCACCAGCTCCGGCTGGCAGGACTGGAACGTCGATCTGACGGCCTATGCCGGCAAGCAGGTCGAAATCTCGATCAGCTACGTCAGTGACTGGAGCACGCAGGGTCTCGGGGTCTTCCTGGACGACGCGAAGGTCACGCTCGGCGGCGCTACCTCGACCGAGACGTCCTTCGAAACCGACCTGGGCGGCTGGACGGTCTCCGGCCCGGCCGAGGGCTCCGCGGCCAACCCGAACGACTGGATCCGCACGCAGACCGCCTTCGAGGAAGGAGCCGGTGTAACCACCCAGGACACGGTCTTCGTCGGCTTCGGCGCCGAGGGGCTCACCACCCAGGCGATGCGCACCGACCTGGTCCGCCGCTCGATGCTGCACCTGCTCGGCCCATCGATCGCCGGCCCGTGACCGACCTCCTGGTTGCCGCCAGCAATTGAAAGGAGTTGAGGAGCCGCCCGCCCTGTTGGGGCGGCTCCTCTTCAGGAGGTGTTCACTGCCTCAAGAATGCGGCCCGGCCACCTTTCCCGCAAAGGCTTTTCAGGGCCGGGGCGACGGGTTGTCGGTGGGTGCCCGTAGAGTCGCGGGGTGGCTTTGGAGACCTCGCCGGATGCGCCTGCTGCCGTTCGCACGATCGCGAACGGCATTGCCGGCTGGATCAACCAGCTCGGCGCTGTCTGGGTCGAGGGGCAGTTGACGGACGTCTCGATCGGGCGCGGGACGACCACCGTGTTCGGCACCCTGCGCGACACCGACGCCGACATCTCGTTGCGCTTCACCTGCAACCGCCGGGTCTTCGAGGCGGTCGATCCGCCCGTCACCGACGGATCCCGGGTGGTGGTGAACGCCAAGCCGAACTTCTTCGCCCGGCGCGGCACGCTCGCCCTGGCGGTGAGCGAGATCCGCCACGTCGGCATCGGCGAACTGCTCGCGCGGATCGAGCGGCTGAAGCAGTTGCTCGCGGCCGAAGGACTGTTCGCCGCGCACCGGAAGCGGCCGTTGCCCTTTCTGCCACACACGATCGGGCTGATCTGCGGCCGCGACTCCGCCGCCGAGCGCGACGTACTGGAGAACGCGAAGCGCCGCTGGCCCGCGGTCGCCTTCCGGATCGAGTACGCCTCCGTGCAGGGGCCCGCCGCCGCCGGCGAGGTGATGACCGCGCTGCGCCGGCTGGACGCCGACGAGTCCGTCGAGGTGATCGTGATCGCGCGCGGCGGCGGTTCGCTCGAGGACCTGCTGCCGTTCTCCGACGAGGGCCTGATCCGCGCCGTCTCCCAGGCCCGTACTCCGATCGTCAGCGCGATCGGGCACGAGCCGGATTCCCCGCTGCTGGACCTGGTCGCCGATCTGCGCGCCTCCACCCCCACCGATGCCGCCAAGCGGATCGTGCCGGACGTGCGCGAGGAGTTGGACGGGGTCCGGCTGCTCCGCGAGCGCGGGCTGCGCGCGATCCTGGGCTGGCTGGATCGGGAGACGCACGCGCTGGCGGCGATCCGGAGCCGGCCGTCGCTTGCCGCTCCGACGACGGACCTGCAGCGGCGGTCCGACGAGGTCGCCGCGCTGGTCGATCGCAGCCGCAGGACTCTGACCCATCGCCTGGACCGCGCCGGGGACGATCTCGCGCATCGGCTGGCGAGTGTCCGGGCGCTGTCCCCGAAGGCCACCCTCGACCGCGGGTACTCGGTGCTCCAGCGGGCCGACGGCACCGCAGTACGGGAGGTTGGTCAGGTGGCGGCTGGGGATGTGCTGAACGCCCGGGTCAGCGACGGCCGGTTCGACGTGACAGTGTCCGACGTGGCAGCGAAGGAGAGCAAGTGAGCAAGAACGCCGAATCGGCAGCCCGTCCGGAGATCTCCTACGAACAGGCCCGCGAGGAACTGGTCGAGGTGGTCCGCAAGCTGGAGGCCGGCGGCACCACCCTGGAGGAGTCCCTCGCCCTGTGGGAGCGCGGCGAGGAGCTCGCTTCGACCTGCCAGCAATGGCTGGACGGCGCCCGCAAACGCCTGGCCGAAGCCCAAGCCGCCCACCAGGAGAAGTCCGACTAGCCAGGACCGATGTCGAGGGTCAGCCCTTGACCGCGCCCATCGTGAAGCCGGCGATGAACCGCTCCAGGAACAGGTTGAACACCAGCGCGATGGGCACCGCCACCAGCACCGTGGCTGCCTGCAGGGACTGCCAGAAGAAGACGTCCCCCCGAACCAGCGCGGTCGGAACGCCGGTGCTGATCGGTTTCTCGGTCGATGGTGACACGAAGGCCAGCGCGTAGATGAACTCGCTGGCGGTGAGCGTGAAGGCGAACACCACCACCGCGACGACGCCGGGAAAGACCAGCGGCAGGACGGTCCGCATGAACGCGCCGAGGCGGCTGTAGCCGTCCACCATGGCCTGCTCCTCGATGTCCTTCGGGATCGAGCGAAGGAAGCCCATCAGCAGCCAGACCGAGACCGGGATCGTGATCGTCGGGTAGACGAGCACCAGCGCCCAGGTGCGATCCTGCAGGCCGGCCGCGACGACCACGCGCGACAAGGACAGGAAAAGCAGGGTCGGTGGCACCAGGTAGACGAAGAAGATCGCGATCGCCATCGGACCTGACCAGGGCCGGTCCAGCCTGGCCAGGCTGTACGCCGCGGGCAGACCCAGCCCCAGCGTGATCGCTGTGACCAGCAGTCCCACCCACAACGTGTTCCAGACGAAGGTCGGGAACTCCGTCTGGGTGAACAGATACTCGACATGCTCTGTGGTGGGCGAGATATTGAAGAGGAACGGGTTGTTGCTGCGCCGGTAGAGGTCCTGATTCTCCTTGAAGGCCGTGATCCCGGCCCAGAGGAACGGACCGGCCGCACCGAGGGCGGCCAGGATGGCCAGGACATACACCGTGACCCGTGACGCGACGTGACGACGGCGCGCCTGCCGGCGCAACTGGTCCGCCTCGGTGGCGCTCACGAGACGTCCATCCGGCGTACCGCCCGCAGGATCGCGATCGCCGCGGCCAGCAGCAGGGGGAACAGGAACAACGCGATCGCGGCCCCCTGACCCACGTCGCCGCCCTCGATGCCGCGGAAGAACGCCCAGCTCGCGAGCACCTGGGTCGAGTTGGTCGGGCCGCCCCGGGTCAGTACGTACACGACCGCCATGTCGGTGAAGGTCAGGATCGCGCCGAACAGCGCGGCGACCGCGATGATCGGCATCGTCAGCGGGATGGTGATCTCGAACATCCGCCGCCAGAAGCCGGCCCCGTCGACCGAGGCCGCCTCCTGGATGTCCTTGGGGATGGCCACCAGGCCGGCCATCATGATGACCGCCGCGAGCGGGACCAGCCGCCAGACGTGCACCATGATGACCGATCCGATCGCGAGGTTCGGCTCGCCGAGCCAGTACATGTTGGCGTCGATGACACCGATCTCCCGCAGTACCCAGTCGATCGGCGAGAACACCGAGTCGAGCAGCCACAGCCACGCGATCGTGGACAGCGCCACCGGCGTCGTCCAGGGCAACAGGACGAGGAAGCGGACCAGCCACTTGCCCCTGAAGTCGGCGATCAGGATGTTCGCCAGCACCTTGCCGAGCAGCACGATCAGCAGCATCGACACGACGGTGAAGACGATCGTGTTCCGCAGCGACTGCCAGAAGACGGGGTCGTCGATGATCTGCTGGTAGTTGCGCAGTCCGGCCCAGTCGAAGCTCGCGTCGCCGGCGGTCACATCGCTGAAACTGAACGCGATGGCGAGGAAGAACGGGATCGCGACCAGCGCGACGATGTAGATCACCGAAGGCAGCAGGAACACCCACGCGAGCAGACCGTCGCGGTCGGCGAGTCTGCGTCGCTCGCGCTGCTCGACCGGAGGTGAGGCCTGCGGCGGCGTCTCGGCCACCTGACCGGGGTGGGGCGACGGGGACACGGACTGCTCGGTCATGACCCGGTCCGCACCGACACCGGCGCGGTGCGCTCCCCGCTGCCCGCATCGAAGAACCTGAGCCGGTCGGCATGAACGGCGAACGGGTGCTCCTCGCCGGGCTCGACCGGCGCTGTCACGGTCGCGGGCAGCCGGGCGATCACCCTGCTCTCGGCGCCCAGACCCCGCACCGTGCCGTACAGGTGCCGGTCACCGGACAGATACTCCACCCGGTCGACCTGGAACGGCACCACCAGTTGATCGTCTCCCTGCACGAGCGTTGCCGGCAGCAGGTGCTCAGGCCGGAAGCCGACCAGGACCCCGTCGCGCGGGACCAGGTTCATCGGCGGCGACCCGAGGAACGTGGCGACGAAGGTATCCACCGGGTCGTCGTACACCTCGACCGGGGGACCGACCTGCTTGAGCCGGCCCTCGTACATGACCGCGATCCGGTCCCCGAGCCCCATCGCCTCCACCTGGTCGTGGGTGACGTAAATCGTCGTGGTCCGGACCCGGCGCTGGAACCGCTTGAGCTCGTCGCGGGCGCTTACGCGCAGTTTCGCGTCGAGATTGGACAGCGGCTCGTCGAGCAGGAAGACGCTCGGCTCCCGGACGATCGCCCGGGCCAGCGCGACCCGCTGCCGCTCACCTCCGGACAACTGGCGCGGCTTACGGTCCAGCAGTGGGCCCAGGCCGAGCAGTTCGGCCGCCCACTCGGTCTTCTCCGCCCGGTCCGTCTTGTCGATCCCCTGCGCCTTGAGCGGGAAGACGATGTTGGCACGCACCGTCTTGTGCGGATACAGCGCGTAGCTCTGGAACACCATGGCGACCCGGCGGGCCCGCGGCGGCAGTTCGTTCACGACCTGCCCGCCGATCCGGATCTCACCGTCGGTTGGTTGCTCCAGGCCCGCAATGGTGCGGAGCAGGGTGGTCTTGCCGCACCCGGACGGGCCCAGCAGGACGAGATACTCGCCCTCCGACGTGGCCAGATCCACGCCGTCCACAGCGTTCACCCGGCCGTGGGCACCGCGACGGCGGACCCGTCCGCCGTCGAACACCTTCCGCAGGCCGCGGACCTCGACGACAGCCACGGGGCCCGCCTACGCCCCGCCGACCAGACCGCGGCTCCGCCATTTGTCGAAGATGGGTTTGATCTGCCGCTCGGCATCGGCGACCGCCTGTTCGGCCGTCAGCTCGCCGCGCGCCGCCTTCGCGTACATGTTCGGGATGATGAAGGTGGCGAAAACCTCGCCGATCGCCGTGTTCGCGGGCCCCGGGTGACCGACGTTCGTGCTCCACTCGATGGCGTTCTTCAAGACCGCCAGCTTGTTGGCCGGCCGGGCGCCGAAGGGATCATTGTCCAGCCAGCTGTTCAGCTGCGGAACCACCTTCGGGAACGCCGGCAGGTCGTACAGCTTGGAGTGGTACGCCGCGGGCGCCAGGTTGTCGGTGTAATGGAGCAGGAACTCCTTCGCCGCGTCGACGTTCTTGGCGTGGTTCGGGACGATCCAGTTGTACATCACGTGCTGTGCGGCCAGCGCGGCCTTCGGGCCCTTCAGCGCCGGCACGAAGTAGATGTCGTCGGCAACCTCCGGGTTGGCCTCCTGCGCGGTGCGCCAGGCCGAGATCGAGTTGACGATGAACGACATCTGGCCGGCGATCAGACCCTGGTTGTTCGACGCCGGGTTCCAGGAGAACACCTCGTTCGTCATCGTCTCCTTGAACAGCCGCTGCATGAACTCCACCGCGGCGACCGTTTCGGGCGAGTTGATCACGACCTGCTCGTTCTCGTCCTGGATCGACCCGCCGTAGGACCACAGCAACGCCCGGCCGACCATGTTGGAGTCGATCTCCTGGGACATGCCGAGGCCCATCTGGATGCGCTTGCCCTTCTTGATCTCGGCACCGCCGCGGAGCAGGTCGTCCCAACTGGCCGGGCCGTTGGGGAGCCCGGCACCCTCCCACAGGCTCTTGCGGTAGTCGCCGGGGTCGGGCGCCCAGGCCGGCGCGAACGCGTAGTGCTTGTCCGTGGTCGAGTTCTGGCTCGACTTCACGCAAAGAGGCAGTTGATCACCGTGCCGCTTCTGGGCCTCCTGGGCGACGTCCTTCAGGTCGACGACGCTGGGCTCGAACTGCGACAGCGGCGCGATGTACTGGATCAGGTCGTGGCCCTGCCTGGCCTGGATCTCGGCCGCCGTCCTGGCCACGATCTCGGTGTTGTTGATGTGGTCGATGCTGACCTCGACGCCGACCTGACGGCCCCAGTCCTTGGCGAACTGGTCGAACCACACGTCGTGACTGGGCACGAAGTGGCTCCACAACAGGATGCTCAGACCGCCGGACAGCGCCGAGGCGGGATCTCTGACGGTCGGGCTCGGGGCCGGGACCGTCGCCTCGGGGGGCCCGGCATCGTCCCCACCGTCACCGCAGGCCGCGGCGGCTCCGGCCACGGCAGTCAACACCAACAGGTCACGACGCGATATGCGAGTCGGCTCGTTCATCGCCAACCTCCACAGCGAGACTCTCCTACCCACAGTAGGACCGTTTCGCCGAATGTGGACCAGTCAGTGCCTCACCGGCGCCAGGATCGCTTCGGCGAGCCGGCGGAGACCGGCTTTGAGGCGATCCAGAGCGAAACCTTCGTCACGCAGAGCGAGGTGCAGGTCGGCGGCGAGTGGCGCCAGGATCACGTGGGCGGTGTGCTCGGCATCCAGTTCTGGCCGCGCCTGCTCCACCAGCATCGCGAGGTGGCGGTGCCACAGGCGGTACGAGCCGATGCGGTAGCGGGCGCCGTCGGAGGCGTTCTCGCTGTCGACGAAGAGTTCGACATGGCGGTCCAGGAGTTCCAGGTAGGCATCGAGGAACGCGGCGACCCGGTCGGCCGCCGGAGCACCGGGGCCCAGCGGCGGCGGGCCGGACAGGATCTTGGCCTGCAGTTCCACCTCGCGCTCGTCGAGCAGCGCCACCGCCAGACCGGCCCGATCGCCGAAGCGCCGGAAGACCGTGCCCTTGCCGACCCCCGCGGCCGCCGCGATCGCGTCCAGCGACACGTTCTTCACGCCCTGCTCGGCGAACAGCCGCTCCGCGGCCTCCAGCACCTTCAGCCGGTTCCGGCGTGCGTCGGCGCGTTCCGGGCGCGGTTCCCCGAGCACGGGAAGCTGTCGTTGTGAAACGGACTGCGGTCCGCTAAGGTCGTTCATAAGACGGACTGTAGTCCGCTCAAGACCTCGAGAGGAAGCACCATGAGCAACCCACCCGAGCAGTTCGGGGCCCCGCGCGGCGCCCAGCCGGCCGTAGCGGGCGGTCAGGCCCGGATCGCCGTCGCGTACCACTCCGGCTACGGCCACACCGCGAAGCAGGCCGACGCGGTCGCCGCCGGTGCGGCCGCAGTACCGGGGGCGGTCGCCGAACTGGTTCCGGTCGACGAGCTGACCGACGAGCTGTGGGACCGGCTCGCCGGCGCGGACGCGATCATCTTCGGCGCGCCGACCTACATGGGCAGCCCGAGCGCCGTCTTCAAGGCGTTCGCCGAGGCCAGCGCCGAGGTCTGGGCCGCCGACCTCGGCTGGCGAGACAAGATCGCGGCCGGCTTCACCAACTCCAAGGCGATGTCCGGCGACAAGCTGAACAGCCTCGTCGACTTCGCCGTGCTCGCCGCCCAGCACGGGATGATCTGGGTCGGCCTGGACATCTTCCCGGGGTGGGCCAAGTCGACGGCGAGCATCGAGGACCTCAACCGGCTCGGCAGTTGGCTCGGCGCGATGGCGCAGTCCGACGCCGACCTGTCCGCGGAGAAGGCGCCGCCGGAGACCGATCTGCGCACCGCCGCCGCCCTCGGAGCCCGCGTCGCAGCCGTCACCCTCCGGCACCAGCGCGGCTCGCTGGCGGCCTGATGGCGTGGTTGGTGCTGCTCGCCGCCGCGGCCTTCGAGATCGCGTTCGCGCTCAGCCTGAAACCGAGCGACGGGTTCAGCCGGTTCTGGCCGACCGCCGGGGTGCTCGTGTTCGGCGTCATCTCGGTGGTGCTGCTGGCGAAGACCCTGGACCGGCTACCCGTCGGCACGGCATACGCGGTATGGACCGGCCTGGGCTCGATCGGTGTCGTCACGCTCGGCGTGCTCCTGTTCGACGAACCCGTCACGCTCCCCCGCCTCGCCTGCATCGCCCTGATCGTGGCCGGTGTCGTGGGTCTGCGCCTGGCGGGGAGTGAGTGAGGGCGCCAGACCGATCAAGAGGCCGGCGACGACGACTAGTACGCCCAGCAGTTCGCCGCCGCTCGGGGCGCCCAGGCCGAGCGCAGTACCGGTGACGATCGCGCCGATCGGGACCATCCCGGCGAACAGTCCGGCCCGGTCCGCGCCCAGTCGCGGCAGGGCGCCGTACCAGAGCAGGAAGGCGCCGGCGCCGACGACGACGGCCAGATATACGAAGCCGCCCGCCTCGGCTGCGCTCGGCGTACGCAGCAGGCCACCGCGGTCGGTGACGGCGCCGAGCGCCAGCAGCATCGGTGCGGCCAGCGCCGCGGTGTAGGCGGAGACCCGGATCGGGCCGTACCGGATCAGCAGCGGAAGGGCCAGCAGGGTGAAGCACGCTTCGCAGACGAGCGCGCCGATGGACAGGAGAACGCCCGCGGCGTCAGCGGTGCCGAGCCCGGAGGTCAGTGCGGTGCCGGCGACCACGATCATCGCCGCGAACAGCACCCGCCTCGAAAGGCGCCTCCTGTTCAGCGCCGGGCCGGCGATCGCCAGCACGATCGGCACGGCGCCGATGACCGTGCCGACGGTGGCCGGGCCGGCATGCCGGGTGGCATGGATAACGAACACGTTGAACAGCACCAGACCTGTCGCCGCCAGCGCGGAGAACAGGACCACTTCGGTCGCCGAGGGCCGCAGGAAACCGAGGCCGTAGATCCTCGCCACCCCGAGCAGCACCACCGCGGACAGCACGTACCGGATGGCCTGTCCGCCGAACAGCGGATAGGTGTTCACTACGCCGGACACCGCCGCCAGCGTGCCGACGAGGAACATGGCCGCTCCAGCGCCGCTGTACCCGGCTGCCACAACTTTTCGCATGCGGCTCACGCTAGAGCGGTTTCGGTCTAGAGCAGAGGTCCAAAACCGAGTGATCTGACAGGTCCAAACAGGCTGGTCAGCTCACTCCGTGCGGTTGTTCCCGAGTGCTGACATGGGTTCGCGGCCGGGTGGCTGGGTCGGCCGGGGCAACAGGGGCTCGCGCTTGGTCAGGGCGCGAGTCACCGGCTCGCCGGCCTTCACCGTGATCTCCTCGCCCGCGTGGTTGAGGGTGAGGCTAGCGTCGGGGCCGTCGTGCACCGCGTAGGTGACCTCGTCGGGCTGGATATCGACGCGCAGCCGCACTCCGTGCCAGCGGATCGAGAAGGCCAGTCCCGTCAGCCCTGCCGGGAGCGCGGGGTTGAAGCAAATGCAGCCCTCGCGATCGCGCAGCCCGCCGAAGCCGGCGACCAACGCGGTCCAGGCTCCCGCCAGCGAGGCCATGTGCAGGCCGTCCCTGGTGTTGTGATGCAGGTTGTGCAGGTCGATCAGAGCCGCTTCGTAGGCGTAGTCGTAGGCCAGATCGAGGTGGCCGACCTCGGCCGCCATGACGGCCTGGACACACGCCGACAGGGACGAGTCCCGCACCGTGAGTCGTTCGTAGTAGTCGAAGTTGCGGGCCTTCTGTTCCGGAGTGAACGCGTCCCCGCACCAGTACATGGCCAACGTGAGGTCGGCCTGCTTGACGACCTGCTTGCGGTACAGCTCGAAGTACGGCGCGTGCAGCATCAGCGGGTACTTCCCGCGCGCCGCCTCGAAGTCCCACTCTGCGTACCCGGTGAACCCGTCCGACTGGGGATGCACCTTCAGTTCCTCGTCGTACGGGATGTGGACCGCGGCCGCGGCATCGCGCCAGGCGGCTTCCTCCTCCGCGTCGACGCCGAGCGACCGGGCCTTGGCCGGATGGCGGACGGCGACCTCGGCCGCCGCCTTGAGGTTCTTGGCCGCCATCAGGTTGGTGAAGACGTTGTCGTCGGCGACGGCGCTGTACTCGTCCGGCCCGGTGACGCCCGGCAGATGCCAGCGGCCGTGCCGGTCGTGGTGCCCCAGCGACATCCACAGTCGCGCGGTCTCGACCAGCAGTTCGAGGCCGTAGTCGACCAGGAACTGCTCGTCGCCGGTCGCGGCGTGGTACCGGCTGACCGCTTCGGCGATGTCGGCGTTGATGTGGAACGCCGCCGTACCGGCCGGCCAGTACCCCGAACACTCCTGGCCGCGGATCGTCCGCCACGGAAAGGCCGCGCCGCGCAGGCCCAGCACCGCGGCGCGGTCCTTGGCCAGTTCCAGGATCGAGTGGCGCCATTTCAGCGCGTCCGCCGCGGCGTCGGGCACCGTGTGGATCAGCACCGGCAGGACGAACCCCTCGGTGTCCCAGAAGGTGTGGCCGTCATAACCGGCCCCAGTCAGCCCCTTGGACGGGATCGCTCGCCGCTCGGCCCTGGCACCCGCCTGCAAGACGTGGAACAGGGCGAATCGAACAGCCTGCTGCAACTCGGCATGGCCCTGCACCTCGACGTCAGCGGCGTCCCAGAAGTCGTCGAGGTACTCCTGCTGGAGCTCGACGAGTCCCTCCCAGCCGCAGAACTCCGCGCTGGCCAGTGCCGCGGCCACCTGGTCGCCGATGGCGGTCTCAGAACGCAGGCTCGACCACCCGTACGCGAGCAGCTTCACCACCCGCAGGCTCTCACCGGGCTGCAGGTCGCAGATGACCGTGGTGCGCGCCCAGTCCTCACGGATGTCGATGTCCACTCTGGCCCGGTCCGGCGCCTCCACCTGGTGGGTCATGCCGGCGGCCATCAACTGCTCGCTGCGCTTGGTGCGGTGGATCAGGATGCAGCTCTTCGGGCTGGCGTCGTGCGAGACCGGCTCCAGTGGCTGCTCGAGCACGCTCGCCACCCGGGGATCGTCGGACAACGGCGGCTGGGTCTCGTTGGCCACCAGCTCGGACTGGACGACGAACCGGGCCGGCCGGTCGACCGCCTCGACGACGTACTCGATCGCGGCCACCGCCCGCTGGGTCAGCGACACCAGCCGGCGCGACCGGACCCGGATCCGCTTGCCGCCGGGCGAGGTCCAGTCGGCGTCGCGCTGCAGGATGCCGGAGCGGAAGTCGAGCGACCGTTCGTGCGAGTGCAGTTCGCCGTACCGGATGTCGAAGGGCGAGTCGTCCACCAGCAGCCGGATCAGCTTGCCGTTGGTGACGTCGACCAGCGTCTGGCCGGACTCGGGATAGCCGTACCCGGCTTCGGCGTACGGCAGGGGGCGCTTCTCGTAGAACGAGTTCAGGTAGGTGCCGGGGATCGCGTACGGCTCGCCCTCGTCGAGGTTGCCGCGCAGGCCGATGTGGCCGTTCGAGAGGGCGAACAGCGACTCCGCCTGGGCGAGGTTGTCCAGGTCCAGCTCGGTCTCACGCAGCCGCCACGGCTCGATCGGGTGCTGCTTGCGGTCCGGCATCAGCTCTCTCCTCCCGTACTGCGGGCGCCAGGCCCGGCAGCTGCCAGCAACTGGTCCAACTCCGTCACCACGACGTCGGCCCCGTGCACCCGGAGCTGGTCCGCCTGACCGAGGCGATCGACGCCGACCACGAACCCGAATCCTCCGGCCCGGCCGGCCTCGACTCCTGCCAGCGCGTCCTCGAACACCACAGCCTCGGCCGGGGAGACGCCGAGCAGCTTCGCCGCGGCCAGGAAGGTGTCCGGCGCCGGCTTGCCGCGCAGGCCCTCGCTTCGGACTGTCAGCCCGTCCACCCGCAGCTCGATGTACTGCGCCAGACCGGTGACGTCCAGGACCTCGCGGGTGTTCGCGCTCGAGGACACCACCGCCCGCCGCAGTCCCGCCTGCTCAGCGGCTTGCAGATACCGGCGGGAGCCTTCGAAGACCCGCACTCCGTCGGTGCGGATGCGGCGCAGGACCGCCACGTTCTTGTGGTTGCCGAGCCCGTTCACGGTCAGGGCGGCGGGCTCGTCGTCCGGGCTGCCCTCCGGCAGCTTGATGCCCCGCGAGGCGAGGAAGTCCCGGACGCCGTCGACGCGCGGCTTGCCGTCCACGTAGGCGGCGTACTCGGCGTGGTCGTCGAACGGTACGAAGGGAACGCCGGTCTGCTCGGCCCAGTCGCGCAGGAACGCGTCGAACATCTCTTTCCACGCCGCGGCGTGAACCGCCGCGGTGTCGGTCAGGACGCCGTCCAGGTCGAACAGACACGCCCGTATCTGTCCGGGTAATCCGAGCATCGTTCACCTTCCATCGGTCCAGGTCCGCCGGTCGGATGTTGCCGAGAGTAGCTGGTACCCACAGTGACACCCGTCGAGACGGGTCTTCCGGAGGCTCGAATGCGCGGTTGAACGTCCTGGCCGGGACTGAGCGTTCTGTCCGCGGCGGGGCGTTCTGCACGCGGTGGAACGTTTTGGCGGCGGGGGTGGTCTAGACGCGGCGGCGGGAGCGGCGGGCGCGGGTGGGGATCGCGGCCGGCGGGACGACCGGGGCCTCGGCATCGGGCCGGCCCGGCTGGGCGACCAGGGACTGGTACTCGTCCCAGCTCTCGACCCGGAGCGGAACGTTGCCGATGGCATCGACCTCGGTCACCAGGTGGCGGCCGGACCGGATCACGGCCCAGACGTCGTGGTCGCTGCGCAACTGCCGCAACTCGCCGAACAGTTCGCGGCCGAACCAGCAGGGATTGCCCCGGCCGTTGTCGTACCGGCTGACGCCGATCGGCGTGGACGGCCCGGCCACCTCCGCGACCAGCGACCAGACAGTGGCCGAAGTCACGCCCGGCTGGTCGCCGAGCATCACCACGATCCCGTCCGTACGCCGGTCGACCACGTCGAGCGCGGGCACGATCGACGAACTGCCGGTGTCGGCGTGGGGTGACTCGACCACCCGGGCACCGTCCAGGTCGACCCGTTCGCGGACCTGCTCCGAGGCGGATCCCAGGGTCACGATCAACTGGTCGAACCCGCAGTCCCGGGCCGTCTCCAAGGACGCGCCGAGCAGCGTGCCGCCCTGGTAGGCGAGCAGTTGCCGGGGCACACCCAGCCGCGGCGACCCCTCGGCGGCCAGCACCAGACCGGTGACGAACACGCCGCATCAACCCCCGACCTGGTAATCGCGAACCATTCCAGGCTCCTTCGTCGATGCCGATCCGACGATGGAACCCCGAGGTGGCTCAGCAGGGCCTCGGCAAAGTCGCGCTTCATGACGTGAGCAGCGCCAGTGGGCGTCGGTTGTCG
>NZ_BAAAOS010000028.1:0-21684 GCF_039530625.1 Kribbella sancticallisti
GCTTCCGCTGGTCTGCTTCGGCAAGCCGATGGTGGCCTTGTCGTACCGCCTGGCCGCGGCGGCCGGAGTACCGGAGAGTGCTTGGAACGGCTGGGCGGTAGATCCGGTCTTCTCCACCAGGTAGGACCGGCCGGCTTGAGCAGGAAGCGTGAAGGTCGCGTTGGACTGCGCAGCCACCACGACCGCCCGGGTCTGACCGTCCACCACCGTCACGCTCTGCCCCGGCCAGGGACTCCGTACTGCGAGTTGCTGGTTCGCGCCGGACGCGATCGCCACGGTGGTCGGCGTACCGTTGGCGATCTGGACGTGCACCTTCGACTTGTGGCCGATGGCAACCGTTCCTTCGCCGGTCCAGTCGCTCGGCCAAGCTGGTGCGATCCTCAGCAGGCCGTCGTAGTCCGTCGCGAGGGATTCCGGCACAGTCGCGGCCAGTACGCCGGACTGCTCGATGTACGGCTCGAACGCCTGCTGCGCGGTGAAGCTCGCCATCCCGGACGGATAGACCTGGTACGACCGGATCGCCGCCAGCAGCGCGGTCTTCATCTCGCTCGCCATACCGAGCCGGGCGGCGTGCAGAGCGTCGTAGCTCCAATCGTTGCCGTTGACATAGCTGCGGTTGGTGTAGGTCCTGCGGCCCAAAGCGGTGAGCGGCCCGCCGTCGCCGACCAGGTTGAACGGCCAGACCGCTTCCAGGCCGATGTTCTCGCTGTTGTGACGCTGAGCTGTAGGCTGGGTCGACAGCCCGAGCATGGTGTTGCCGTTGGCATCCGATGCGGGACCGAGCAGTTGGGTCTGAGTGGCCGTATCAGTGCGTGGCAGCGACTGGATCTTCGGGATCGCCGCGTTGAGTTGGCTGACCAGCGCACTGTCGACGCCGAGGATCTGCGCCGCCTTCACCGCGACCGGGAAGAAGGCCTGCATCGCCGCGATGTCCGTGGCCGGGTTCGTGACGTCCCACTGGGTCTCGTGCGCGTTCGACCTGGTGTGGAGCTTGCCGTCGGCACCCGTCGTCGCGTGCGAGAGCAGGAACTGCGCCGCACCCCGGATCAGCGGATAGTGCGCCGACAGGAAGGCCTGGTTGTCCGTCATCCGGTAGTGCTCCCAGACCCACAGCCCGATCTCCGCGCCTGTGGTGACGGTGAGCGAGTTGTAGGTCGGCGTGATGGTCGAGTCGCAGGAGCCGTTGCTCGTTCCGCCCGCGTAGGTGCCGTTGCCGTTGAACCTCATGGTCTCGGGCACGCACAGCCCTTGCCGGCCTGGCATGTGCCCGTTGGTCCAGGAGGCGATCGCGTCGAGGTTGTCCTTGTAGAGCCGGAACATCGGATCGTTCAGCGCGGGCAGACCGGCGGACAGGTTGGCCGCGACCTGCATCCGGAGGTTCCAGAACCAGTAGCCGGACGGATACCAGTCCCGCTTGTCCTGCGAGAAGGTGAACAGGTCGGCGACCCCAGCCTGCGAACCGGGCAATGTGCCCCGACTCTGTGCCGCGCTGGCGTAAAGGAAGATCGTCCGCAAGTTCTCGACGTAGTCCCCGGTGCCGTCGGCAGAACTGATCTTGATCAGGCCCGCCGAGTTCCAGTAGTTGTGCCACCACTGCAGATGCGCATCCCGTACTTCGGGCGCCGGGCGGGTCGCCGCCCCGTTCAGCACCGAGTTGGTGGTGGCGATCGGGTCGCCGCCGGTCCAGGTCGGTGCCGCCACCACGATCCGGAACGAGCCGTCGGTGTTCGGCTGGAAGGCGACCTGGCCGGTGAGCGAGTTCGGCACGGAGGCGACGACGTTGCGGCCGCCCGCGGTGATCCCGGCGAGTGAGCCGAAGGTCCGGCCGGACGCGCCTGCTCCGCTGTTGTCCACCCAGGTCTCGGCGAGCGCCGCGATGGAGCCCGAGGCCCGGGCGGTCGGCGTACGGCCGGACCAGAGTTTGACCTGCGCGGTCTGGGTGCTGTTCGGATCGGCGCCGGTGACGTCGACGACGAGTTGCTGGGTATCCGCCCGGATGAAGGCGGTCATCGTCATCCCGCCGCCGCTTTGGCGGAGCATGCCGTCGTACAGATCGAGGCGGCCGCTGAAGTCAGCGGCGCTGGTCATCCTCGACAGGCCCGGGATCACGACGTGGCCGAGAGACTTGCGGTCGGGGAAGGTGTCGGTGCGGTTGAGTTGCGCGGTGAAGCCGCCCGCCGACCAGATCGCCGCACCCAGGGCGCCGTTGCCCAGCGGGAGCGATTCGGCCGGGGCCTGGTTCGGCCGGCCGAGGACGATGTCCGAGCGCCGGACCAGGTTCGGGGTGTCGACGACGAAGGAGCCGTTCTGCCAGGCCGTGGTCCCCGGCGCCGCGACTGCGGGTGGCCCGCCGGTCGCGATCAGCCCGGCCAAGACGGCCA
The DNA here is from genome assembly GCF_039530625.1 of Kribbella sancticallisti. Lineage (NCBI taxonomy): Bacteria > Bacillati > Actinomycetota > Actinomycetes > Propionibacteriales > Kribbellaceae > Kribbella > Kribbella sancticallisti. The sequence continues at coordinate 2,382 of NZ_BAAAOS010000028.1, forward strand.
GTACCAGCAGGATTTTGGGCAGGCGGGATCGCAGGAGGGTGTTCATCGGATCTCTCCTGAAGAGAGTGGGACCAGTGGCCTGGGGGCGGAGAGGACCACGGGTAGACATCGGATCTTTCTGCGCTCACGCTCCGCTGTCAAGGCCTCACTGGTTCCGGAACTTCAGGCAGGCGTGACGTCCTTGACCGGCGCGGCGAGTCGCGCGGCGGGCACGGCCAGAGCCACCGCCGCAACGGCGAAGGCGATCGCCGGGTGGGTGGAGACCGCGAGCTGACCCAGCGCGACCGCGCCGACCGCTCCGGCCAGCATCAGGATCAGCGAATCGACGGAGACAACGGTCGCCCGTTCGGCCGCGTCCACCCGGCTGTGCAACAACTGAGCCAGCGGCCCAGCTGCCACCCCGAGGCCGACGAACATCAGGGAGTAGGCGATTGCGGCCGCGAGGACTCCGGCGATCCCGTCCACCGCCGTCGCCGCGGCCATGCCGGCCAGCGCGAGCGAACTGACGGCGTAACCCGCCAGACAGACCGCTCGCACCGAACCGAGCCGCCGCAACAACGGCATGCTCAGCCCGCTCCCGAGAGCGTCCGCCGCGAAGCCGACGGCTGCCACCAGCCCGTACGCGAGCACTCCCCTGTCCGCCGCACCTGCCAACTCCGTCAGCCAGGCAGGCGTCAGCAACTCCATCACCGCCAGAGCCGTCCCCATCCCCGCGGCGACCATCAGGATCCGGATGAGCACCAGGCTCCGCCCTGCGAGCCGCACCCCGGACGCGACCACCGAAGGCACCCCGCGCACAACGCTCACCAAAGTCCTGGCCTCGTACTTCGGCTCGGGCATCGCCACCAATGTCATCACCAGGCGAACGACATCGGCCCCCGCGGCGATCAGCACCGGCAAGGCAAGACTCGCGACCGGTGCCGCAGCTCCCGAGAGGTCATGGTTTCTGCTCGTCGGGTCGCGGGAAACCGCCGACCACGATGGAGACTCGGCGGGCCGCTTCGTCGCCGGCGTCTCTCGCCTTCAGTTCGTCCAGATGGGCGTAGAAGCGGTCCCAGAGCTGCCCGAGGGATTCGGGAGTGAGCTTGACCAGCAGATCGCCGATCCCTGCCGCGTCGATCCACTCGGGCGTCAGGCTGTCCTGCAGTTGCTCGAAGGACTCGGCGTCGGAGAGCAGGATTCCCGCCTGCCGGCGGCGCATCCAGTCGGCCGCGGCACGGCCTTCGCCTGTCTCGCCGACCTCGGAGTTGTTCCAGGTCGTCGTCGCGTGCACGGCCGCCCAGCGCCGAGCCCGCGGATGCCCCTCGGCGGCGACCTCCTCGACGAACCCGTACTGCGCCAGCTTCCGCAGGTGGTAGCTCGTCGCTCCCGTGTCGGTGCCGAACCGTTTGGCCAACTCGGTGGCGGTCGCGGGGCCGTGCTCCCGTAGTACGGAGAGGATCCGCAGCCGCAGCGGATGGGTCAGCGCCTTGAGCTCTTCGCCATCGCGGATCTTGCGGTCGGATTCCTTCACACCCGCCACCGTAGGTCATGCAGAATAGTTTCTGCAAAGGAAATTCTGAATGCTAGGTTGCCGTCATGGCGTTGATCTTGCACCTGGCCGCCGTCGACGAGTGGGAAGCGGCACGGCAGGCCGGCAGCTACCGGATGTCCACCCGCGGCAAGAGCCTCGACGACGGGGCCACCTTCATCCATGCGTCCAGACCCGAACAGGTCGGCATGGTGGCGAACTTCGTCTATGCGGACGCGACCGAGCCGTTGTGTCTGCTGGTGATCGACACCGAGCGGCTGGTCTCCGCGGTCTGCGACGAGGACCTGGACGGCATCGGCATCTCCTTCCCGCACATCTACGGCCCGCTGAACCTCGACGCGGTCGTCGACGTCCGGCCGTACGATCGGGCCGCGGACGGGCGATGGCCTGAGGTGACCGCGCAGGCCCTAAACTGACGGTGAACGGGTCGGTTGGGCGATCGCGTTGTGCACCGGCGACGGTGCGCACCGAGGAAAGTCCGGACTCCACAGGGCAACGTGGTGGGTAACGCCCACCCGGGGCAACCCGCGGGACAGTGCCACAGAGAACAGACCGCCAGCGGCCTGGGTGAACCCCGTGGTTCATTCAGGTGCGGGTGAGGGTGAAACGGTGGTGTAAGAGACCACCAGCTCCGCAGGCGACTGCGGAGGCTAGGTAAACCCCACGTGGAGCAAGGCCAAGAAGGACGACGGGCAACCGCCGTCCGCGCGAGCGCTCGAGGGCTGCCCGCCCGAGCTCGCGGGTAGGCCGCTAGAGGTGCCCGGCAACGGCCACCGTAGATAGATGATCGCCCGCCACCCCGGTGGCGACAGGATCCGGCTTACAGACCGACCCGTTCACTTACGCCCCGCGGCGACTTGCGGAAACGCTGGGTCTCTCGTGCCATGCTGGGCCAGTGGGTGAACTGCGCTCGGCGGATCTTCAGCTGCCATCACCAGTCACGGAGCTTCACGACGACCGCCTGGCAGCCCGCCGTGTGCGTGTCCTCCTCAAACGGGACGACCTCATCCACCCCGAACTGCCCGGTAACAAGTGGCGCAAGCTGAAGTACAACGTCACCGCCGCGCGCGAACTGGGGCTCGGCACCCTCCTGACCTTCGGCGGCGCCTACTCCAACCACATCCGAGCAACCGCAGCAGCCGGCCACTACTGGGGCTTCAACACCATCGGAGTGATCCGCGGCGAAGAGCACTTGCCGCTGAATCCGTCGCTCGCCTACGCGGCCGGGCGCGGCATGCAACTGACCTACCTCGACCGGACCAGCTACCGGGCCAACGCCTCCGACGAAGTGACCGACAGCCTGCACCGCAAGTTCGGCGACTTCTACCTGCTCCCCGAGGGCGGCAGCAACACCCAGGCGCTTCCCGGCTGCGCCGAGCTCGTCGCCGAACTCACCGAGCCCTTCGACGTACTGTTCTGCGCCGTCGGCACCGGCGGAACCCTGGCCGGCATCGCCGCAGGCCTGAGTGCCAACCAGCAGGTGGTGGGCGTCCCCGTTCTGAAGGGAGGCGCATACCTCGAAAACGAGATCATCGAACTCCAGGAGCGTACTTACGGTTCGCGGGTCGGTGAATGGCGGCTCGACTGCGGGTACCACTTCGGGGGCTACGCCAAGCGGACACTCGAACTCGATGACTTCATCGATGACTTCGAGAGCCGGCACGGCCTCCTGCTGGACTGGGTGTACGTGGCGAAGATGATGTTCGCGCTCTTCGACCACGTGAGTCGGGGTGCCTTCCCCGATGGGACGACGATCGTCGCGCTGATCAGCGGGTCATCCGACATTCCCGAGCCATGAGCTCAATCATCAAGCCACTCGAGGCGCCACTCGCCGGTGTTGACCTCGAATTCCTTGTTGAACCCGAGCCAACGACCTGCCATCGAGCGGCCCTGAGGACTGACCACGAGCTGGATCGTGCCGTGGTAGACGGCGCCGCGGTAGTACCCGGCGGGTGAGGTGCGCTCTGTCCACGTGCCCGTCGCGATCGCGGCGCTCAGTGACAGGTCCAGCGTGAGTCGCGATTCGCGTTCACTGGCGTCGTTGTTGCCGAAGATCCGGCCGCCGGCCTGGCGCAGCCGGACGGTGTGTTCGCCGTGCAGTTCCTCATCTCGTCCGGACGAGTAGTAGCTGTACCTCGAGAGCCATAGCCCGGCGAGGTTTCCACCGACGGCCTGGGCGGAGTCGGCTCCCCTGAAATCGGCCAGGTCCGTAACGAGGTCGGACACAGAGCACTGATACAGCTCGGCCAGCCGGGCGAGCACGTCAAGGGATGGCGCGTAGCCGGTTGTGGCGGGCCACTGTTCCCAGTACGAGAAGTTTTTGAAGGTCTTCAGGTCGGCGGGCCAGAGTCGGTTCCAGTGTTCGGCCGCCTCGCGCTGACTCCAGCCGTGAGCCAGGCGGAAGGCGACGCGGGGGTTGAGGCCGTACCGGTCGGCGAATACGTCGGCTATCTCGACCCAGGTGGACCCGAAGGCGCGCAGGTCCGCAGACCACTGCCGTCGCTCTCGGCGCAGGCTGGTCGCTGAACGAGTCCCTGACTCTGCGTTCACGACGACCATGGTGGCACAAAGCTCCCCGTGCGACGGGGAGGATCGATGCGAATGGTCACCGGCCGCCTCGGTGGTTCGCCACGGTGTGTGACGGCAGTGTTGGTTCTGGTCAGGGCGTCGGGTGAGCATCGGTCTCGTGCCCGGCACGTTCTCCTGCCCCGGCTCCCTGACCACTCCACACAGCAGGCGTCCCTCGCGTACCGGGCGGGGTGCCGCCTCTTCCGCCGCGAGGGATGGAGCAACGGGGAAGATGGAAAGCGAGGATGCCGAGGCGCTCTGCATGCACCGCGGAATGTGCGGGAAGGTAGCCGGCCAGCACGACGTGCACGTCCGGTACGCCTACGGGGTGATCCTGGAGACCTGGTGGGATGACCCTGTGGAAGGTCCGCTTCGATTGCGGAAGCACCAGGTGGCTCTGGAAAACAGCCGACGCCAACCTCAAACCCAGACTCAGTCTTTGAATGAAAGCAGTCGATCTCACCTTATGCACGATGTCGTCCACGAACCCCGCGCAGTTCGCGCCGGTGCCGGGTGAACTCCTCCTTCTCGAGTTCCGGACAAGACACGGGCAGCGTCGGCGCGCAGTACGTTCTCGACATTTGTCAGGACGGTTCTTGGAGGCGGTGGGTCAAGAGCCAGGCCAGGGCGGGGAGGGCGGCCAGGAGGGCTAGGAGGGTTTGTAGGGAGGTGGCCTTGGCTAGGGCGGCTAAGGCGGGGGCTGCGGCGCCGCCGGCGCTTACTGCTAGGCCTAGGGTTACGCCGCTGGCGGTGCCTACTCGGGTGGGGAGGTAGTCCTGGCCGAGGGTGATGTGTAGAGAGAACGGGACGTAGAGAGCTATCGCGGTCACGGCGACTGCTGCGAAGAGGGTTGGGCCGGGCGTGAAGGCGATGCCGGCTAGGGCGAGGGCGGCTACGGCGTACGACCAGCGCATGGTGCGGAGGCGGCCGTAGCGGGTGGCCAGGCGGCCACCTAGCAGGGTGCCGACTACGCCGCCGCCGACAAGTACGAAGAGGGTGGTGGCGCTGGCTCCAGGGGTGAGATCCAGGCGTTGGCTGACGAACAGGGTGAGGAACGTGCTCAGGCCGACGTAGGCGATCGATCGCAGGATGATGATCGATGTGAGGGTGGCGAAGGATGGCCAATCGTCAACCCCCGAACGGCTTCCGGTCCTCAAGACGGCGGTGGGGCGTAGCAGCGGCAAGGTGAGCAAGGTGCCGAGCAAAGCTGGGATGAGGAGCAGCGGCGAGGCCCGCAAACCGGTCTGCGAGAGAAGCGGGCCGGCGGCAGGAGCGACGGCGAAGCCGAGGTTGCCGCCGAGAGAGAACCAGCTCATCCCGATGTGGCTTCCGCCGGTCACCGAACGCGCAGTACGCGCGGCCTGCGGGTGATAGGCCGCGACACCGATGCCGGTCAGCCCGATCGCCGCCAGCGTCAACGGGTAGGACGACGACAAGCCGAGAGCGGCCACACCCAGGCCCGTGGTGATCATGCTTGCCGGGAGCAACCACGGCAGCGACCACCGATCCGTCAGCAGACCGAATCCCGGCTGCACGACCGACGACAAGACCGTTGCCGCGAGCACGAATCCCGACACCGCCAGATAGTCGTAACCGCGCTCGGCGACCAGGAACGGCACGAGCACCGGAACGATGCCCTGATACAGATCCACACTGCCGTGGCCGGTCGCCAGCAGTGCGGTCGGGAGACGCCTCTTCACACCTCCCAGCCTCAGCCGGCGGACCCCTGACCGGCTTCCGATAATCTGACAGATGATGTCGATTCCCCGCCACACCCCGATCGCCCCGACAGCCCTGAGACGACTGGACGCGGGCGCGGGCATCGACGCGCACCGGCACGACGACCACCAGATCGCGTACGCCGCCCGCGGGGTCCTCGCCGTGACCACGGACCAGGGCCACTGGGTGGCTCCGGCGACCAGGGCGATCTGGATCCCGGCCGGCACGATCCACCAGCACCGCGCCTACGGCCCGACCGATCTGCACCTGGTCGGCCTGCCCGCGTCGGAGAACCCGATCGGCCTCGAGCAGCCCGCTGTACTGGCGGTCGGTCCGCTTCTGCGCGAGCTGATCATCGCCTACACGGCAGACCCGGAGGACCACACAGAAGCCCGCGGACGGATCCGCGCAGTACTGCTGGATCAACTGGAACACTCACCCCAGCAGCCGATCCGGCTCCCGGTCCCCCGCGACCCACGCCTCACCGCGGTCTGCGACCTCCTGTACTCCGACCCCGCCGACGGCCGCTCCCTGGCCCAACTCGGCAAGCAGGTGGGCGCCGCCGAGCGAAGCCTGTCCCGACTCTTCCGCGACGAGTTCGCGATGACCTTCCCGCAGTGGCGCACCCAACTCCGCCTCCACCACGCCCTGATCCTGCTGGCCGAAGGCGAACCGGTCACCGCGGTCGCCTACCGGTGCGGCTGGTCCAGTCCGAGCGCCTTCATCGACGTCTTCCGCCGCACCTTCGGCCAGACCCCCGGCCGCCGCTTCTACAACTCCAGTTCGTAGGACTGCCCGATCAGGCCGTTGCCGAAGAGGTTGTTGGGCTCCTCGCCGGTGAGCTTGAACCCGCGAGCCAGATAGATGTGCCGCGCGGCAACCAACGGGTCGTTCGTCCACAGCACCATCCGCTTGTAGCCGGCCTCGCGGGCGAAGTCGAGACAGGTGTCGACCAGGCGGCCGCCCAGGCCCTGGCCTCGGACGGACGGGTGCAGGAGAAGCAGCCGCAGCTTGGCCGTCGCCTCGTCCGGACCGCGGACGCAGAAGACGCTGCCGACGCGTTCGCCGTCCCGTTCGGCGATCCAGGCCGCCTCGTACCGCGGGTCGTACGCGGCGGCGAAGTCGGCCACGATCCGCGTCACCAGTCCCTCGTAGTCCATCCCCCAGCCGTACTCCGCGGCGTACAGCTCACCGTGGGCCTGGACCACCCAGCCGAGGTCGCCCGGCTGTCCGAGTCTTCTGATTTCCATCGCCACCACCCGATCTACTGACACGACTGTTTCAGTACGTGATACTAGCCGGGTGGCCACGACGAAACCAGCCCCTTCAGCCCGGGAAACCGAACTGCTGGAGGCCGCCTACGCGTATTCGCTGACCCACGGGCTGGCGGACCTGTCCCTGCGCCCGCTCGCGGCGGCGATCGGCTCGAGCCCGCGGGTGCTGCTGTTCCTGTTCGGGAGCAAGGACGGGCTGATCCGGGCGTTGCTGGCCCGCGCGCGCAGCGACGAACTCGACCTGCTGCAGAAGATCACCAGCCAGTACGACGTACCGCCCGGGCTGGAGGTGGTCGCCACGGAGCTGTGGACGTGGCTGGCCGCGGAGGAGCGCCGTCCGCTGATGAAGCTCTGGGTAGAGGCGTACGGGCGGTCATTGGTCGCGCCCGACGGACCGTGGACGGACTTCGCCCGCTCGACCGTGGACGACTGGCTGGACCTGCTGAAGTCGGTGCAGGCCGAGCCCGAGGGCGCAGACGCGCAGGCGCGGCGTACCGGAGTACTGGCGATCTTGCGCGGTGGGCTGCTGGACCTGTTGGCGACCGGGGACACCGATCGCACAACAGCAGCCATCCAGCAGTATCTAGCCGACTAGTTCGAAGGCGATCGTGCGCTTGGCGATGTCGGCCTCGACGAGCTTGACCCGGACCGGCTGGCCGAGCGGCAGCGGCGCATTGCCCTTCACCCGGCCCTCGATCGCCAGCGTCGACAGCGCGACGATGCCTCGGGCCGGCTCCCGCTCGTCGACGTCGGTGATCACCCCGTCGTACTCCGAACCGACCTGGTCGTGCACCAACCCGGCCTCGACCATGCTGACGATCGACCGCTCGTAGGCGTGCGCCTTGCGATCGCACTCCTCCATGATCTTGGGGATCTCGTCCATCGACTCGCGGACCCACTGCGGCACCTCGGCGTCCGCGCACAGGGCGAGGCAGATCTCCCCGGTCCAGCGATCCACCAGCCGTCGCAGCGGCGCGGTGACGTGCGCGTACTCCGACTTCATCGCCGCGTGCTCGGGCCGCTCGGGCACACCGCCCGAGAACGCGGTGTAGCCGGCGCCGCGGAAGAGCACCGTGCAGGCCGCGAGCATCGCCGCGTGGGCCGGTACCTTCGGATCCAGCCCGTGGATGAACGCGGCGTACGACGTACCGACGGGCCAGGCGATGCCGAGCGCCTTCGCCGTGTTCTCCAGCTTGCGGCGCAGGTCGTCGTGCGACTCGGGCAGGGTCCGGAGGATGCCGATCTCGCCGTACATCATCAGGTGCGCGGCGGCCATCCCGGTGAGCAGGGAGATCTGCGCGTTCCAGCCCTCGACCGGGAGCGGGGCGCGGAACTCCAGCGTCCAGTCGCCGTTCGAGGCGATGATCTCCTGGTCCGGGATGGGCAGGTTCACCCCGCCACGTTCCAGTTCGCGCTGCTCGCGGAGCTTGCCGACCTCGCGCAGCAGTTGCAGCGACTCCGAGGCCGTGCCCGCGTCGAGGTCCTTCTGTACGGCCGCGTAGTTCAGCTTGGCGCGCGACTTCACCAGCGCGCGCTTGCAGGACACGTCGGTGCCTTCACCGGAGGCGTCGACCGCGATCGTCCACAGGAGCGCCGGGCGAACCTGGTCAGCGAGCAGCGAGGCCGCGCCTTCCGACAGCTCCGGCGGGTGCAGCGGGGTGCGCTTGTCCGGCGCGTACAGGGTCTCGCCACGCTTGCGCGCCTCGACGTCGATCGGGTCGCCGGGCTGCACGAAGGCAGCCACGTCCGCGATCGCGTAGTACACGGTGTAGCCGTCGCCGGCGCGCTCGATGTAGAGCGCCTGGTCGAGATCCATCGAGTCCGGCGGGTCGATCGTGACGAACTCGAGGTCGGTCCGGTCGAGCTCCGGCAGCCGGGGATTCGCCGCGGCGGCCAGAGCAGCCTCGACCACCTCGGCCGGGAACTCCGCCGGTACCTCGAGCTCCCGTCTGATCGCCTGCAGCGACGTCCGGAAGACCTCGGGAACCTCTTCGACGAAATGCACCCTCTGCAACGGCACGCGACCACTCCGTCCACTCCAGCACCAGCGTCGTTGCAGGTGCTGCTTTGGGTCAGACTAGCGAGGGTTGCACGTTGAAGGACTTCAAGGATGCCAGGCCGTCGGCGTACCAGTGGATCTCGGTGATGCTGGCCGGGCGCAACTCCATCCGGAACAGCGAGTTCATCGGGGCCTGCAGGACCGAGCGGACCATCAGCTTGATCGGTGTCACGTGGGTGACGACGAGGACCGTCCGGCCCGGGTACGCCGCGAGCAGGCCGTCCCGCGCGGAGCGGGCCCGGCGGGCGCACGCGTCGAACGACTCGCCACCGGGCGGCGCGACCGAGGTCGACTCCATCCAGGCGTTCAGCGCGTCCGGCCACTTCTGCTGCACCTCGGCGAACGTATGCCCGTCCCAGTCACCGAACGAGCACTCGACCCAGCCCTTCTCGACCTTCACGTCGAGACCGAGCGACTCCGCCACGACCTGGGCGGTCTGGCGGGTCCGCAGCATCGGCGACGCCACCACCGCGTCGATCCCGCCGATGGTCGACAGGTACCGCGCCGCCGCCTGCGCCTGGGCCTCGCCGGTCGGGCTCAGCCCCGGGTCGTCCCCGCCAGAGCCGGAGAACCGCTTGTCCACCGTGTGCGGCGTCTCGCCGTGCCGGAGGAAGATCAGCTGGGTCGGCGGCTCGGCCTGAGCACCCCACCCCTGCAGCGCCTTCTGCTGGTCCGAAGGCTCAGCCGGTACTGCGGCCGCCGGCGCCTCGGTAGGGCGCAGCGGAACCGGCTTCCCGTCCAGCGCCATGTTCGCCAGCGCGTCGGCCGCCGCGTTCTGCGCCCGCGGCACCCAGGTCCACTCGGTCCCGAACGGCGCCAGCGACTGCGCCTTGATCGCCAGCGGCTTCATGTCCGGGTGCTTGATCTTCCAGCGCCCGGCCATCTGCTCGATCACCAGCTTGGAGTCCATCCGGACCTCGATCGAGGCGTCCGGGGTGAACTCGCGGGCCAGCTCCAGCCCGGCGATCAGTCCGCTGTACTCCGCCACGTTGTTGGTCGCGACGCCGATCGTGACCCCGGCCTGGGCGATCACCTGACCGGTCGACGGATCCCGGACCAGCGCGCCGTACGCGGCCGGCCCGGGGTTGCCCCGCGAACCACCGTCGGCCTCGACGATGACGTGGGCGGGGCCGTCGCTCATACGCTGCTCTCCGCCGTGCGGACCAGGATCCGCCCGCACTCCTCGCAGCGCAGTACGGTGTCGGGGGCGGCGGCCTTGAACTTGGTCAGGTCCGACGGCGCGAGCTCCATCCGGCAGCCCATGCAGCGCTTCCCGACCAGCGGCGCGGCGCCGATACCGCCGTTGCGCTCACGCAGCCGCTGGTACGTCGTGGTCAGGTCCTCGGGGATCTCCGCGGCGACGGTGGCGCGCTGGTCGCCGATGCTCGCGCGCTGCTCGTCGAGCTCCTTCAGCGCCGCGTCCCGGGTCGCCTCCAGCTCGGCCTGCCGGCCGGCGAACGCGTCCGCGCGGATCTGCAGGTCGGCCTGCACCGCCTCGGCCGCCTCCAGCTTCTCCATCACCTCGAGCTCGGCGTCCTCCAGGTCGGAGATCCGGCGGTCCAGCGAGCCGATCTCGTGCTGCAGGTTCTCCAGGTCGCGCGGCGAGGTGACCTGGCCGGACTCCATCCGCTGCTGGTTGCGCGCCTTGCGCTGACGGACCTGCTCGACATCGCTGTCGGCCTTCTTCTGCTCGCGCCGCAGGTCGCCGACCTCGGTGTCGGCGGTGACGAGCTCGCGGTCGACGACCGACTTCTCCTTCGCCAGCTCGGCGAGCGCCGCGTGCTCGGGCAGCGACTTGCGCTTGTGGGCGACTTGATCCAGCTGCAGGTCGAGATCCTGCAGGTCCAGCAACCGGCGTTGGACGGCGGGCTCGGCGTTCAGAGTCGGCTCCTAGTGGTGAGTCTTGTCTATGGATTTAGTGATGGCGGTGTTCGGGTGGGTGCATCGCAAGGCGGAGAAGGAGCCTCGATGCCTTTCCATCGTGGCTTCTTCTCCAACGCCGCGAGGTGCCCTCCCGGGCGCCGCCAGCGCTGAAGCCATAGACGAGACTCACCACTCAGTAGCGCGTTCAGTTGTCAGCTCTGGGTGGTCTACCGGGCACCGTCAGAGCCGTGAGGTCCAGGCGTCGGTGCAGAGCGTCGAGATGTGAGTGTCCACGGTACTGCCCTGCTCTGCCAAGCCCGCGATCAGGAGTCGTTCGGCGTCTTTCAGCCAGGGCCATTCGCTGGCCCAGTGAGCGACGTCGACCAGCGCCGGGCCGTCGTCGTACGCGCGGGCCTCGGTCGCCGGGTGGTGGCGCAGGTCGGCGGTGACGTAGGCGTCGACCCCCGCGGCGCGGACCCGGTCGAACTCGGAGTCCCCTGTCCCGCCGACGACCGCGACCCGCTCGATCAGCCGCCCCGGATCACCCGACACCCGTACTCCGTGCTCCGTCCGCGGCAGGGACTTCTCGACCAGCGCGGCGAAGTCACTGAGCGCGAGTGGCTGCTCGAGGACGCCGATCCGGCCGCCGCCGAGGTCGCTCGGAAGGGCGGCCAGCTCGTACAGGTCGAAGGCCGGCTCCTCGTAGGAGTGGGTCGATCGGATGGCACTGATCACCGCCCGGCGGCGGTGCCGCGGCAGGATCATCTCGACGCGACTCTCCGCCACGCGCTCGACCTCGCCGACCCGGCCGATCGCGGGCCGCGCTCCGGCGAGCGGCCGGAAGGTCCCCTCACCGGCGGAGATCCAGGCCGCCCGCTCGTACTCACCGCCGTACTGTCCCGCGCCGGCCTCGGCCAGGGCGTCGATCATCGCGTCGGTCTCGCCGGCCGGCACGTACACGACGACCTTGTCCATCGGCGCCGTCGGCATCGCCTTCAGCGGCGAGGTGTTCTTGAGTCCGAGCGCTGCCGCGAGCGCGTCGCTCACGCCGGGGTTCGCGTTGTCGGCGTTGGTGTGGCAGACGTGCAACGCCGTACCGCTGCGGATCAGGTCGTGGATCACCCGGCCCTTGGGCGTCGTCGCGGCGACACTGTTCACGCCGCGCAGCAACAACGGGTGGTGCGTGACGAGCAGATCGACGTCGCCCGCGATCGCCTCGTCCACGACCGCACGCATCGGATCCACCGCGAACAACACCTTGCGGACCGGCGCCGCCAGGTCTCCGGTCACCAGACCGACAGCGTCCCAACTCTCCGCCCACGCGGGGTCGTACAACCGATCCAGAACGGCGATCACATCACCTAGCGTCGGGTTCACGGCCCCATCCTGCCGCACCGATGCCTGGCTCGGGTCAGCCGGTGGAACGCGCGAAACGCGCCGCAGAGACGTGGCGGCGCGTTTCGCAGTACGGGGGTTAGATCAGCCAGGCGGTGGTGTCGGAGGGCAGTTTGGCGCCTTCCAGCGGGCCGCTGGACAGGACGACCGCACCGTCGGGGAGCTCAATCGGAGCCGCCCCGAAGTTGGTGACGGACTGCCAGCCGCCGGGACGGGTGAAGTGGAGGGTCCAGTCGACGCCATCCACCCACTCGAGCGACTGGCCGGTCTGCAGGCCGCGGCGGACCGCCAACGCCTTGCGGTACAGGCTCAGCGTCGAGGTGGGATCACCGTCCTGCGCCTCGACCGAGTACGCGCCGAACCACGTCGGCTGCAGCAGGTGCGAGCCGCCGGTGCCGAAGCCGAAGGAGAGCCCGCCGATCGTCCACGGCAGCGGCACCCGGCAGCCGTCGCGGCCCTTCTCGGCGCCCTTCGACCGGAAGTAGGCCGGGTCCTGCAGGTTCACCGCCGGCAACTCGCCGACCTCCTGCAGCCCCAACTCCTCGCCTTGGTACAGGTACGCCGAACCCGGCAGCGCCAGCATCAGCAGTACTGCGGCCCGCGCCCGCCGCAGGCCCTGGGCGACATCGACGGTCGGCTCGGTCCCGTTGCTCAGCAGCCAGGCCTTCCCGTCCTGCCACGCGCCGGCCGGGTCCTTCGGCAGCCCGTACCGGGTCGCGTGCCGGACCACGTCGTGGTTCGAGAACACCCAGGTCGACGACGAGCCGTTCTCCGCCGCGAGCGCGAGGTTGTCCTCGATCACCGTGCGGAACCGGCCGAAGTCCCAGTCGGCCTGCAGCAGGTCGAAGTTGAACGCCTGGCCGAGCCCGTCGGCACTCGCGTACCGCGCGCGGCGCGCGGCCGGTACGAACGCTTCCGCCACGGCCGACCGGGGCGGGTCGTACTCGTTCAGGACCTTGCGCCACTCGGTGTAGATGTCGTGCACGCCCTCGCGGTCCCACAGCGGGTGCGCGCCGTTCGACTCCGACTGCCGGGGCAGCGTGGTCTTCGACGGCAGCGGCTCGCTCAGGTCCTTGATCAGCGCGTGCGCGACGTCCACCCGGAAGCCGTCGACGCCGCGGTCCGCCCAGAACCGCAGCGTGGTCAGGAAGTCGGCGCGAACCTCGGGGTTGTCCCAGTTCAGGTCGGGCTGCTCGGCGGCGAACAGGTGCAGGTACCACTGGCCGTCCGGGGTCTGCGCCCAGGCCGGTCCGCCGAAGACCGAGTCCCAGTCCGATGGCGGCTCCGAGCCGTCCGGGCCGATGCCGTCGCGGAAGATGTACCGCTCGCGGGCCGGTGAGCCCTTCGGCGCGGCGAGCGCCTCGCGGAACCACTCGTGCCGATCGGAGGTGTGGTTCGGGACGATGTCGACGATCAGTTTGATCCCGGCGCCGTGCAGCGAGGCGACCAGTTCGTCGAAGTCGGTCAGCGTGCCGAGCCGCGGGTCCACGTCGCGGTAGTCGTCCACGTCGTACCCGCCGTCGGCGAGCGCGGACGGGTAGAACGGGCTCAGCCAGACCGCGTCGATGCCGAGCGACGTCAGGTACGGGACGCGGCTGATGATGCCCTGCAGGTCGCCCACGCCGTCACCGTCGGAGTCGGCGAAGCTGCGCGGGTAGATCTGGTAGACGACGGCCTGCCGCCACCAGTCGGGGTCGATCGGGTCGCCTGCTCGGGTCACCAGGGTCTCGGTGCTGGTCAAGAGAGCCTCACCCTCGGAGTTGATTTATATAGAGTCTAAATTTAGATTCTGCAGTATTGTGCGCGGGGAATCGCGAGGAGGTCAAGGGCAAAAATGGCGACCACGTCGGCGGCGACGCCGCCACTGCTGCGCCGGGTGAACGCGGGCAAGCTGCTGGGCGTGCTGTCCACGGCGGGCGTGATGACCGGAACCGGCCTGATCGAGGCCACCGGCCTGACCCGGGCGACCGTCCACGCGGTCTGCAACGACCTGATCGCGATGGGCTGGGTGCTCGAGCACGACCCCGGCCACGACGCTCCCGGCACGCCGGTGGGCCGGCCCTCGCGCCGGTTCGAGTTCAACAGCCAGGCGGGCTACGTGCTCGGCATCGACGTCGGCGCGGCCAAGACCACCGTGCTGCTGTCCGACCTGCGCGGCGAGACCGTCGCCAAGTCCGGCCGCTCGTTCCAGTCGGTGAAGACGCCCGCCGAGCAGACCGAGGTGGTGAACCAGGCCGTGCTCGAGGCACTCGCCTCGGCCGGCGTCACCGACGCCGAGGTGCTCTCGGCCGGTGTCGGGGTCGCGGCGCCGGTCGACCGGGAGGGCAACATCCTGGTCGACGACGAGTTCTGGCGGCGCTTCGACGCCGGGCTGACGTCGAAGCTGTCCGAACTGCACGGCTGGCCGGTGCTGCTCGAGAACGACGCGAACCTCGCCGCTCTGGGCGAGCGCTGGCGAGGTGAGGCCCAGGAGGTCGACGACCTGGTTGTGCTGCTGGCAGGTGAGCGCTTCGGTTCCGGTCTGATGGACTCCGGCCGGTTGCTGCACGGCAGCCGCGGCGGTGCCGGCGAGATGGTCTACCTGAAACTCGTCGACGGTGTCGGCGACACGGCCGGTATCGCCCGCACCGCTCGCGAACAAGGCGCCAAGGCGGTCGCCGACCCATCGGTGCGGACCAGCCTGCGCTCCCTGGCGGCGGCGGCACCGGTGACCGCCGAGATGGTCTTCGCCGCGGCCGCCGACGGCGATAAGGTTGCCCTAGGCATCCTTCAGCACGTCGCCGCCCGCACCGCCCGGGTGGTCGCCACCCTCGGCATCCTCTTCAACCCCGAACTCGTGGTCATCGGCGGTGCCGTCGCGGCCGCCGCCAAGTCCCTGCTCCCCGCCATCGACGACCAACTGGCGACCTTCACCAGCACCCCGCCCCGCCTGGCGGTCTCCTCCCTCGGCGACACCATCGTCTCCATCGGCGCCGTCCGCCACGCCCTCAACTACGTGGAACAGCACGCCCTCGACTTGCAACTGGCCACCCGCAGCGGCTGAGCAGGTCAGGCGAGGATCCAGCGGGGTGGGGCCTGGGGTGGGGTCCATTCGGGACGGATGAGGCTGTGCATGGCGGAGTCCCGCCAACCTTCGCGGATCAGGACGGTGCGGCGGAGGATGCCTTCCTGCGTCATGCCGATCTTCTTCAGCACCGCCGCCGACGCGCCGTTGCGGGGATCGCAGGTCGCCTCGACGCGTTCCAGTTCCAGTACCTCGAAGCCGATCCGGCAGAGCAGCCGGGCGATCTCGCTCGCGAGGCCGAGGCCCCAGAACTCGTGGTGGACCGAGTAGCTGATCTCGCCGCGGCGCCAGTGGGCGTTGCGGATGTTCAGTTCGCCGATGCCGATCACGCCGGTGGCCGGGTGGACCGCCACCCAGGGGAAACGCAACTGCGGCTCGCTCCCCCAAGCGGCGATCGCGGCGGCGACGAACGCCTCGGTCTCCTGCTCGGTGTTCGGTCCCCATGGTTGATACCGGCAAGCAATCGGCTGCGAGGCCCACTCGTGGATCCGCGGCCAATCGCCCAGTTCCATTGGCCGGAGCGAGAGCTGACTGAGGTCCAGAGAGTCCACCTACAGCAGGCTAGACCCGCGTACACCGGATTTACGGGACCCTGGTCAGTAGCTGCGCGACCGCCTCCAGCACGACCAGGTTCCGCCCGTACGTGACGGCGGTCGGGACCGCCGCGGGCACGATCGCCCGGTCCTCCGGGATGCCGGTGCAGAGCACGAAGACGTCACCTTCGTGACTTTCCAGGAGCTTGCTCAGCGCCGCGCGCATCCACGGAGTACGGACGGCGTCCTGTACTGCGACGACCAGCGGCCGGCCGATCGCGGCAGCTTGTGCGTCCGAGAGCGCGGCCTCGTCCTCGCCCCGCAGTACGACGCCTGCCGAGCCCGGCGCGATGCGGGCGAAGACCTCGGGCAGACCGCTGAAGTACGGGTTCCAGGCCGGGTGCAACCCCTGCGTCAGATCCACCACGTACGGCGAGCTGCCGAGTCCGGGGAACTCCTGGCGGGTGACCGTGCGGGCGGCGACCTCCCGGGTCGGGGCACCGTCCAGGCCGGGAAGCCGGGTCCGGGTTGCGAGCGAGGCCGCGAGCGACCTGACCCGGCCGGCGGCATCCGCGAGCCGGGCCGCGTCGAGGGTTCCGTTGCCGACGGCCTCGACCAGCCGGGCGGTCAGCGCGCGCGGATCCGCCTCGCCGATCGCGATCATGGCCAGGTCCGCACCGGCCCGGATCGAGGCGATGGTGGCGTCCTCGATCGACCGGGTCGCGGTGATCGCCTGCATCTCCAGCGCGTCGGTGGTGATCACGCCGGTGAAGCCGAGCTCCTCGCGGAGCAGGCCGTGCAGGATCCGCCGGGACAGCGTGGCCGGCTGGTCGTCGTAGGCGGAGAAGATGATGTGCGCGCTCATGATCAGGTCGGCGCCGGCGTCGATCGTCGCCTTGAACGGCGCGAGTTCGACCGCGCTCACCTGCTCGATCGAGCGATCCACCCGCGGCAGCGCCAGGTGCGAGTCGACCGCGACGTCGCCGTGGCCCGGGAAGTGCTTCGGGCAGGCCGCGAGGCCGGCGTCGTGGACGCCCTGGACGAAGGCGACGCCGTGGCGCGACACCACCTCGGCGGTGGTGCCGAAGGAACGGGTGGAGATGACCGGGTTCGCCGGGTTGCTGTTCACGTCGACCGACGGCGCCAGCATCACGTCGATGCCGAGCGAGGCCAGCGTCGCGGCGGCGTCCCGGGCGGCCGACCGGGTCAGGTCGGCGTCGTCGAGTTCGCCGAGCGAGCGGGGCGAGGCGAGCGGCCAGGGGTTGGCCGGGGCGAGGTGGCTGAACTCGCCGCCCTCGTGGTCGATCGCGATCAGCAGGTCGGGCCGTTCGGCCCGCAGCGCGGCGGTCAGCGCGGCGACCTGTTCGGCGTCGGCGACGTTACGGGTGAACAGGATGACGGCACCAAGACCGGCGGCGACGGAGCGCCGCAGTTCGTCGGGGGCGGTGGTTCCGGTGAAGCCGACGATCAGCGCGCCGGCAGCATCACGATCCAGTTGATCACTCATTCGCACACCCTCTCCCGACCGGCCGGTCCGGCGCCAGTGAGCCCGTGGCGGCTGGAAGAAAGTGCCGGGCCGTCGGCAGTGACGGACAAGGTTTACCGAAGCAGCGGCTGCCGGTCACCTGGGGTTCGCCACCGGGCAGCAGGGTGGCTGAGAACCCACCCCGACGATGTCACGGAGCCCCGCCATGCCCGTCACTCCTCTCACCAGCTCTCCCGTCGCCCGGCGTACGTTGCTGGCTGCCTCGGCCGCGACCGCGGCCGGCCTCAGCGCTCTACAGCCTGCTACCGGCGCCCCAATCCCGGTGGAGTCGAGCAAGTCGATCCAGCCTCTCGGTGACCCGTTCACGCTCGGCATCGCCTCCGGCGACCCGGACTACAAGAGCGTCGTGCTCTGGACCCGACTGGCCCGGGACCCGCTCGCCGCTGACGGCATGGGTGGCATGCCGAGCCGCCGCTACCCCGTGCAGTGGCAGATCGCGCTCGACCCGCAGATGCGCCGGGTAGTCCGCGCCGGCGTGGTCTCGGCCGGCCCGGAGTCCGCCCATGCCGTCCATGTCGAGGCCACTGGCTTGCTGCCGGGCCGGGAGTACTTCTACCGCTTCCGGTGCGAGCGGCACCTGTCCGAGATCGGCCGCACGGTGACCACCCCGCTGCCCGGTACGTACGGCGGTCCGCTGTCCATGTCGTTCGTGTCGTGCTCCAACTACGCCGGCGGCTACTTCACGGCGTACCGGCGGATGGCCGAGGAGCACCCGTCGCTGGTGCTGCACCTGGGCGACTACATCTACGAGGGAGCCGGCGGTACTGCGCCCCGGACGCACTCGCCGGCGAAGGAGATCTGGACGCTGGCGGACTACCGGGTGCGGCACGCGCAGTACCGGACCGACGTGGATCTCCAGGCAGCGCACCAGATCGCCCCGTGGGTCGTGGTGTGGGACGACCACGAACTGGAGAACAACTACGCCGACGAGATCCCCTCTCCGGCTGGTCAGGCCGGCTTCCTCGAGCGGCGCGCGGCGGCGTACCGGGCGTACTACGAGATGATGCCGTTGCGGCGCAGCAGCATCCCCAGTGGGATCGACATGCAGATCTACCGGCGGATCCAGTGGGGCCGGCTGGCCGCCTTCCACATGCTCGACACCCGGCAGTACCGCAGCGACCAGGCCTGCAACGACACCGCGTCGGACTGCCCGGCCGCGCTGGACCCCGCCCGCTCCATCACCGGGCCTGAGCAGGAGAAGTGGCTGCTCGACGGGCTCGGCGGGTCGTCAGCGACCTGGGACGTGATCGGTCAGCAGGTGTACTTCGCGGCCCGCGACTTCACCACCGGCCCGGCGGTCAGCTACAGCATGGACGCTTGGGACGGGTACGCCGCGTCGCGGCAGCGCATCCTCGACGGCATCCAGGAGCGCGGGGTGGCGAATCCGGTCGTGCTCACGGGCGACGTGCACCGGCACTACGCGAACGACCTCAAGACCGACTTCCGCAATCCCGACTCGGCCACCGTCGGCGTGGAACTCGTCACCAGTTCGATCACCTCGGGCGGCGACGGTCAGGACGTGCCGTCGAACACCCAGCAGTTGATGACCGAGAACCCGCACCTCAAGCTGGTCAACAACCAGCGCGGCTACGTCAGCACCCGGATCGAGCGCGACAGCCTGCGCGCCGACTTCAAAGTGCTGCCCTATGTCAGCACGCCCGGCGCACCGGTCAGCACTCGCGCCTCCTTCGTCGTCGAAGCCGGCACGCCGGGGCTCAACGCGGTCTGATCCAGCCCTGTCCAGCGCCGCC